>JAUWQW010000017.1 GCA_030610885.1 Candidatus Aminicenantota bacterium
GCAGGATTGAATATGGTTATCCAGATAAGCCATCTGATCGGCGTCTATTTTTTTCTTACAAGAGGATTTGGTATTATCTCTGTTGCTGTTCTTTTCCAATCTTTGGTTATGGTTACAGATTTTGTTTTTTTTATCTTTTACTTTTTACTCATCCACCCATCAACTCATCTACTCATCTACTCATTTTTCTCTTTAAATAATTTCCAAACTCTTCTAATTTATTTTTAAATAATTCTTCATTAATTTTATCTTCGGAAAAATCAATAATCTTAAAATTCTTAAGATATTGGTTCAATCTATTCTCTATAATTCTATTAAAAAATCCGTGATTTTTAAATCCCTTAAATTCTTTTAAAAGTATAACAAAGTTTAAATTATCCTGAGAATATAAGATCTTTTTTATTCCAAAATTTTGTGAAGGATCCTCAGCCAAAATCTTAAACCTTATAAGTTCAATATCACCTGAATCTGATTCACACAGCTCTTTTATCCATATATTATTTGTCTTGCTTTCAATATCCGGGAAAACCAGATAATATTGTTTTAAAAAATGAAATGTCTTTAATTTCAAATTTGTATATACTTTTATATCATTCGGATCAATCTTATCATACTCTGTCCATTCTATTCTATAATTTTGTAATTCGTATGAAAAATTTAACAAGTCTCTCATCTTCATTAAGGATTTTTTCAAAGATAAGTCCTTAATATTTTTCATTCCCTCTTTAAACAAAAGGAACGTATCTTTATTTGAATAAACATTTACCCTTTTAACTATGTTGTCAAAATAGAATAAAATCGGTAATACCTGGAAATCTTTATTAATCTCATTATTAATTAGATTAAATATTTTTAGATCAACAATTTTTTCAAATTCTTTATTTGAAAGCTCATTAATACTTTCAAAAATCTCCTCTTCTTTTATTTTTATCAAAAACATTGACACATAAATATTAAATTTTAATCTTTTATCAATACTTTCGGGAAAATCTGAATCTTTTATTTCATTTAAATCAAAAAAACTTATTTTCTTTAACCTATTCAGTATCTCAACAAAAGTTCTTTGATCTTTTCCCATCTTTTCTTCAATTCCAGGTCCATTCACGATTTCTTTTAAATTTTCTATTTTGTAATTTATAAAAATTTCATTTGATTCTATTATACTCTTATAAATTTCATTAAGCTCATCTTCTATTTCTAAATTAAACTCATAAAATAGATTGTCTGAAGATTTTTCTTCTTTCAACTTCAATGCGCTTTTTTTAATAGTTTTATGAGCCTTTTTTTTTAAAAAATCGCTTTTTTCTTCATTTTTCTCTTTTTCTCCAAAAGGGACAAACAGGTAAACAAAAAAGAGGATTATAATAATGAGCATTACAACCAGAATGAATATAGAACGTTGATCCTGTGTTTTTAGCATTTCTGTTCAATTATAATACATAAGGTAAAAACACGCAAATTTGACAATAAATTCAGATTAATGTATTTTTTTCTATATGAAAATTTCAACAGTAATCATCACATATAATGAGGAAGATAGATTTGAACCTACATTGAAAAGTTGTTTTGAAATTTCGGACGAAATTGTAGTGATTGACTCATTTTCAACAGATAAAACACTTGAAATAGCAAAAAAATATAAAGCGAAAATATTTCAAAACAAATTCATTGACTATGGCTCTCAAAAAAATATTGCACTAATAAAAGCAAAAAATGATTGGGTTTTAAACCTTGATGCAGATGAAAGGGTTTCTAAAGAACTGAAAGAGAATATAATCAAATTAAAACAAAAACATGAGATGAATGCTGATGGATTTCTTATTAATAGAAAGACTTTTTATATGGGTAAATGGATAAAACATTCTGGTTGGTATCCCGACAGAAAACTCAGATTATTCAGAAAGAGCAAGAGTAGATGGCAGGGAAGAATTCATGAAAGGTTAAATTTAAATGGAGAAATTCAAAAAATTGATGGAGATATTCTTCACTTTACATATAGAAATATAACAGATCATATAAAGAGAATAAACAGATATTCAAAAATGCAAGCAGAGGATATTGTAAGAAAAAAGACAAAGTTTATTTATTTGAGATTTTTTCTCCTTCCTCCAATTACATTTATAAGATTTTATTTTTGGAAGTTAGGGATACTTGATGGTTTCCCGGGTATAGTAATTGCCATGGTTTCTTCCTGGGGAACAGCAATGAAATACATGAAAGCAATAGAAATAAAAAGAGAAAAAAAAATCTAATTAAGAGTTAGAAGTTGCTCAGCTAATTTAATTGCCTCTTTCATACTTGAAGGATCAGCAATACCTTTACCTGCAATATCATATGCAGTTCCATGATCAGGAGAAGTCCTGATATAAGGTAAACCCAATGTAATATTCACTCCAGAATGAATATTAAGTAACTTAAAAGGGATCAGTCCCTGGTCATGATACCATGAGATCACAACTGAATCTTTAATATCTTTTGCCTTTAAAAACACAACATCAGGAGGAAATATACCTTTTATATCAATTTCAGATTTTAAATTTTCTATTGCAGGAATGATCTCATCCCTTTCTTCTATTCCTAAAAAGCCATTTTCACCTGAATGCGGGTTTAATCCACTGATCAAAAAAGTAAACCTCTTTGAAAACAGCTTATGCAACTCTAAATTAACAAATTTTATAAACTTAATTATCTTATCTTTTCTTATATGACCGAAAATTTCCCTTAATGGTATATGTACGGTGAATAATGCAACTTTTAAATTACTTGACCAGAAAAACATTGAATAATCATTAACTTCTGATCTTTTAACAAGAAATTCAGTATGGCCTCTATATTTTATTCTTGCCCTTAACCATTTTTCTTTAGATATTGGAGCTGTAACAATAGCATCTACTCTTTTTTTTAAAGCAAGTTCAACGCCCTTTTTCACATACTCAAAGGATGGATCTGTAACAATATCTTTTTTATCTACATTTAAAAAATAAACTCCTTTGGTTTTAACACTATTAATATCAGAAATCACATTATTTTGAGAAAATATATAATTTTTCTTCCAATTATAATCATCAATATTTCCAATAATTACTATTGAATGTTTTGATACATAATTGTCTAAAGCCTTGTAAATCACCTCGGGGCCAATACCCTGAGGGTCACCTGAAGTAATGGCTATAATTTTATTCTTCAGCTTCTTTTTCCTGTGATTGTTCTATATGTTTAGGGTCTTTATACATATATTTTATAGAATGTTTAAAAATAATAAAATTCTTATGATCCTCTCTTTTTACTTTTATACATTTTTCATCATACCACTCAATTTTACCATTAAATACTTCTCCAGTTATTAATTCAATAACCATATGAGTCTTATTATTCATCTGTTTTACATAATAATAATTCTCTGCATGAGTTTTATATGTAGGCGGTTTTTTTCTTATATCTCTTTTTGTATATTTTTTTATTTCTTCAAGATTAGGTTTTATTAATTTTCGAGTCATTTTTTTCTCCTTAATATTTCGAAAGTTGATTTATGATAAATCATAATTATGAAAATGTCAACCCGATGTTTTTAAACTATTTTGTAAGTTTGTTTTTTTCTTTTTTTCTTTTCCTCTTAACCCATTCTAATAAATTTTTCTGTTTCTGCCGAGCAATGGCTAGAGAACCTTCAGGAACATCTTCAGTTATTGTTGAACCAGCGCCAATATAACTATCCTTATGAATAGTAACAGGAGCAACAAGCTCAGTGCCTGAACCTATAAAAACATTATCTTCAATGGTTGTTTTGTTCTTATTAACCCCATCATAATTACATGTAATAGTGCCAGCACCAACATTTACATTTTTACCAATTTTTGCATCACCTATATATGTTAAATGCATTGCCTTAGATCCCTTTCCAAGAACACTCTTTTTCATTTCAACAAAATTACCTATTTTAGCTTTTTCTTTAACAATAGAACCTGCCCTTAAATGACAATAAGGCCCAAGTATTACATTTTTTTCAATAACAGAATCCCTTAACACACACCCGGGTAAGATCACACTTCCATGTCCCACAACTGTGTTCTCTATATATGAGTTTGGAAATAAAACTACCTTTTCCCCAATCTTACTCTTACCTTTGATTACAACACCAGAAGAAATCGTTATTCCTTTACCAATTTCTGTTCCTTCATCAATATAAAAATTATTAAAATCCTCGATAATAACACCATTATTTATAAACTTTTTGATCTGATAATTAACAAGCAAATCCTCAATTTCTCTTAGATCTGATACTAAATCCAAAACCTTAAACTCTTCTTTTAATTCAATAATTTCAACATTATTTATGTTCTTTGATTCAAAACGAATTCCATTTTTCAAACTCAAATTTAAGGCTTTAAAAGCAGCACTTGAAATAGCGTAAAAAGGAAGCCCTTTTATAGAGAAAATATTTTTCTCCCTCCAATTCTGGGTTTGAAGAAAATCAATTATCTCCTTAATCCCCTTACATTTTATGTGCAAAATTTTAGGAAAATTAAAAAGAATCAGGAAATCGAATTTTGGTTCAAGTTTGTCAGGAATATAAAAATCTAAATTTTTAAATATCTCTTCTATCCAGAAACAGATATGTTTACCTCTAAACAAAAGGCTGTTAGCATTTAAATAAAGAGTATCAAATGCACAAATTATCATCCAACCAGATCTATGAAATTCTCGTTCTCTGATAAGGTATCAAAATCAGGTTCATTATGAGCAATAATTTTATAATAATCATCCAAATCAATACATTGTTCTAAATAATCAATTGATTTTTCTATGTCATCTTTTTTTAGATAAACTAAAGATATTAAATAATATAAATAGGGATCATTATATTTTTTCTTTTCAAGATGTTTAAAAAGCTCTAAAGCTCTGTCTAGATTTTCTGCATTCAAGTTAAATATGCCCTCACTTAAATAATCTTCATTACTTTCGAGTTTTATTTTTACAGGATTCAATTGAGATTCAGCTATATTTCTATAAATTTCAGATCTGGTTTTTACCTCTAAAACACTATAATGATCTGAATCTTTCGACTCTTTAATTAATTTATCGAAAATTTCTATTGCTTCTTTGTGTTTTTTTTTATTAAAGAGTTTAATTGCTACACCAAATTCATTAATTATTTTTTTTAGCTCTTTTTCTTCTCTTTGTCTCATATACAAAAACCTCCAGAAGATTAATTTTACACTTTTTTAAATATCTTTGCAACCTATATAAATTGAAATCAGTGTATTTTATGATCTAATGAATTTAATAAATTTGAAATTTACTAAAAATCAATTGGTTGAATATCTTTCTGGAATTACTCCAAGAACATCAATTCCAGCCCCTTTAGCAACATCGATTATCTTCAAAACTTCTCCATAATTTATGGACTCATCAGCTCTTATGAATATTGTTTTATCCGTACGAGTTTGATAAATATTCCTTAATTCATTCTCAAGCATATCTCTACTTACCTGAATAGTATTTATCTTAATAGTCATATCATGTTCAAGTGTTAAAACTATTCCTTTCACATCATCTCCAGGTCCAGGAGCCTGAGTCTCAGGTAATTTCACATCAATACCCTTTTGTGCAACAGGTGTTATAACCATAAAAATAATCAATAGTACTAAAAGAATATCACATAATGGAACAACATTGGGTTCTGAATTTACTTTTTGAGCCATAAAACCTCCTGAAAATATTAATTTATCAAATAAAAAAAGAATTGTCAAGAAAAAAATAAAACTCTTTTTTTTTTTATAACTTTTTTTGTCATTTCAATATTAAATTTTAAACGATTTACCTCAAAATAAAAGCTTTATTTTCATACAATTTAAAATAATTCTTAAACAACTCATGATAGTCTTGAATATTTAATGAAATTGAAATAAACTTAATACTTAATAAAGATAAAATATAGAACTGATTGTTGAAAATACAACAGGAGGTTGTAAATGCGTGATTTTCCTTTAATTCCCGGATACAGGATTAAAAAGATACTTGGACAGGGTGGTATGGCAAATGTCTACTTAGGGGTACAGGAAAATCTAAACAGGTTGGTAGCTATAAAAGTATTAAAACTCGATATTTTAGAAAGCAAAAAGAGTTATAAACGATTCCTCAAAGAAGCACGCACTTTATCCCAGTTGATTCATCCAAATATTGTTACAATTCACGATGTAGGCAGAATCGGAAATTACTATTATATTGTTATGGAATACCTCCAGGAAAGTTTAAAAGAGAAAATAAACAAAAATCATAAAATTGAACCAGAACATGCACTTCATATTATTACAAGCATTGCAGATTCACTCTATTATGCTCATGGGAAAGGAGTTGTTCATAGAGATGTGAAACCTGCAAACATATTGTTTAGAAAAGACGGAACTCCTGTTATATTGGACTTTGGAATCGCCAAAATCACTGATTCAAAAACAAAATTAACAAAAACAGGAATGTATATAGGAACACCCAAATATATGAGTCCTGAACAGTTCAATGTTAAAAGATTGGACGGACGTAGTGATATTTATTCACTTGGTGTAGTACTATATGAGATGTTGACTGGTAAAGTCCCCTATAATGCTAAAGATACACTCGGTATTATGATGAAACACCTCCAGGAACCAGTGCCTATATTACCAAGAGCTTTGAAAAATTACCAATTAATTATAGATAAAATGATGGAAAAAGAGAGAAACAAACGAGTGCGTTCTAAAGAAAAATTAGATGAAATAATAAAAAAACTTCTTAACCTTAAAACAATAAAAGAAACAAAAAAGATAAAGACGCAACACAAGATTTCTAAAACTGAGGAAACACTTATTCAATATCCTTATATAAACAAAACGGACAAAGAAATAATTTCTAAAGAAAAAAGAATAACTAAAGGAAAATTTCTTTTATGGTTCCTAACAATTATAATTGTAGCAATTCTTGTTTTTCAAATTTTTAAAGATGATAGTTTGTCGGATTTAATTTCAATTTTATCAAACTTTTTTCAATCAATAAGAAATCTTCTATTTTAATAAAAAAATCAGAAAAACATTATTGAAAATATATAAATTTAGTGATTTTTTACAATGATAACGCATATCCTATTTTCATAAAAAACGTGCGGTTCGATTGTGTAAGTCTTATATCTTCATGCCCCAGATAATTATCTGTATAACCTAAGAAAAGAACTGTTCTCGGATTGAGCTTATATGAAAATAAAAACTGAGTAAATAATTTTTTATAAATTGGATCAACTTCAAAATTATACAACTCAACATTTCTCTTAATATGTGTGTGTTGAATTATAGCTCTCAAAAAAATTTTCCTATTTAAATGATATACCAACCAAACCTGAAATAATTTAGCCAAAAACAACTCGTTCCCCTTAATCTTTAGCTTATTGTATGAATAACTTAAAGTTAATCTGAAATGTCTTCCAATATTATAATTTATTTCAGGCATAATAAAAGTTTTTTTTCCAGCTCTTACGTTCTCATAATCAATTTCATCCCCTATTGAAATATGCGTATGAAAAGAGAAATTTCCTGTTGGTTTAATACTAAACTGCATATGTTGTCTGTCTTGATCAAAAGAAATTCCTCCAAATACTTTCCTTCTTTTTGTTAAATTAACCCAGAGAAAAGATTGCATAGGTCCCTGATACACTAATTCGATTTCTCCTTCCCTTCCCAATAAATTTCCATCATAATCTTCTTCCTGGTTGAAATCACCGCTAATCTCTATTTGAGAAAAAAAACTTTTTTCTTTGCCCCAAAAAGTGTATCCTGCACCAACAAAATATTTTCTAACATCAACCTGTGGTATAAAACCTATATCAGATCTAAAACCAGGGCTTAAACTAGAGTATCCAGCTTTCCATGAATAAGAACGTTTTTGTCTTAAATAAGACAACTCAATTGCACTTCCAGAAAAACTGTTCGCATTTTGGTTATAATCTTTAGCTATTTCAGAGGGATATAATGTATTTGAACCCAACACCTGGAAATAAACCTTATCAGACCCTGTTATTCTTAATAACCCATCAATTCCCCCAATACGATTATGATAATTATCACCCTCTCTATCAGTAATGAGCACACCTAAGGTCGAAGACTTACCAATATCTCTCCTATAACGAAGAACACTCGAATAAGATTTTTGATTTATATATGTGGAATCAGAATCTTCAGATCCTGGGAATATAAGATTTGTTGTAGCATCCTGTGAAGTAAAAAATCCAATTGCATTTTTCCCCTCTTTTCCGGTTAATTTTATACCCCAGTCCGGATTTGCAATTGTTCTGGTATACACAGCTTCAAGAGGAGTACTAAAAAAATCATTTCCTTCAAGAAAAAATGGCCTTTTTTCTTGATAATAGAGCGCAAATTGTGTATTAATATCAAGTTGAACAGAATCAGCCTCTACCTGAGAAAAATCAGGGCTTATAGCCCCACTCAAAGTAAGATTATTTGTAAAACCCCATTTACCTGAAATACCAAATTCGAATGATGAATCTAATTTCTCTAAAGGACTATCAGGAAATTCTTTTCTCTCATCTGTTCTAACACCCGTAATTGTTGGATCCAATTCAATATTTTTACCAGGTGAAATTGATTTAAAACCTTTTAATTTTAAAAATTGACATATCAGACAGTCATTATCACGATTATGCTTAAATGAGCTTATTTGATGCCGCTTACTTCTGGGATAAATCCTAAATGGAGCAAATCCCCATATTTGTTCAACAGCTGAACGCTGAAACTGAAGTGAACTAAAGGGTATTGCAATCTCAACAACATATCCAAAATCAGTTATTTTTCCTGCTGAGTTCCATATAGCATCCCATGAATCATCCTCATTGCTTCCACCATTACTGTAAATTTCATCACCCTGAACGCCCAATGGATTGGAAAAAAATGCAAATGCTCTATTCTCATCATTAAATGTATCAAGAATAATCCCGACCATATCATCTATCCATGCATCATCTCTATCTGAAAGATGGGCTCTGATCTTTGAGGGGTTCTTATCATAAGCCTTAAATGCCACATAAAATACTGAGTCAGTATAAACCATAAAACATTCTGTTCTTACTGGGGCTAATATATTCTCGCCTGGCATTATCTCATTATTTACTTCAATCATAATAGCATCTTTCCACTCTTCTTTATTAATAACACCATCTATCTTTATTTTTGATTCAGTTTTTTTGATAGTAAAAATCTTATCTTTAGAGTAAATTTTTGGGGCTGATTCATTACTTTCTGCATAAGTATTCCTATAAAACAATAGGATTATTAATATAAAAATAAAAAACAATTTTTTCATATAATACTTCCTTAATTTATTTAAACGGAAAAATTAAAAAAAAGTTTTGTACATTACTTTCTGTTGACAAAAGGCTTTTTTCTAATTAAAATACTACATTCAAAAGGAGGAAAATATGGCATATCATATTGAAGACACATGTATTAGCTGTGGAGCTTGCGAAAGTGAGTGCCCAGTAGGAGCAATATCAGTGGGAGATGAAATTTATGTAATAGATGCAAAACTATGCACTGATTGTGGAGCATGTGCTGAGGTTTGTCCTGTTGATTCACCACAGCCAGAAGCTTAAAAAATTATAGATAAACCGAAACCATAAAAGATTAGATTATTAATCCAAAATAATTTAAGGCAATTAACTTACATTTACATAAAAGTGTCCTAAAAATAGGACACAAACAGGAAAAGTGTCCTAAAAATGTGACACTTTAACCCGGTTTTTATTGGCATGAAACTTGCTACTGTTTAGTAGGAGGAAAAAATGAAAAAATTTATTGTATTGATTTTAAGCTTATGCTTTTTAAGTTTATTCATATATTCTGATTATTCCAATCAACAGACCTCAGAGGCAAAATATTATGACAAGGCAAAGGTTTTAAGGGTAAAATATACTCAAGGTGAAACATTTGTCAAACGCAGCTATGGTGAAGGAATCGAAGAAGCAACAGTTAACCTTCCCATCTTTGAAAAGGATGCAATTGGGACAACTGATGGCAGATTAGAAATTTACCTGGGAAAATTGAACTATTTAAGATTGGATTATGATACAAATGTAACTATTGAAAAAGCACCCGCATTAAGAACAACTAATATGAGTTTCAGACTAAATAATGGTGGGATCTATCTTGACATTGCAAATCTTGACTATGATAAAGATATTGAAATCCAAACTCCTGACTGTGGAATTTTTCTATTGAATAAAGGTTTATACAGAATAAATGTTAATCAACAGGGAAATACAGAAGTCTATGTTTACAAGGGTATTGCTGAAGTAGCTGGAGATAATTATACAAGGAATGTAAGGACAAATCAGAAAATCGTAATGCTTGATGGAGGAGTAAAAGAGAGACCTTTTTACTTCTACTCCTCTGAAAAAGATGATTTTGACATTTGGAGTCAAAAAAGAAATAACTTGGTTAACTATTCTCGCTATGCTTCTTCAAGATATCTTGAAACAGGCTATGAAGATTATGAACATGAATTATCACGTAATGGTAGATGGAGATATGACAGAACTTATAGCTCATATATATGGATTCCTTACAATATAAACACATCATGGAGGCCATATTATAATGGAAGATGGGTATGGAACCCTTATTATGGTAATGTATGGAGCTCATATGAGCCATGGGGATGGTATACTTCCCATTATGGAAGATGGCATTGGAGCACTATTGACGGCTGGTATTGGATACCTGGATACAGATGGTCTCCTGCATGGGTTTCCTGGGGTTGGAATGACCATTATTATGGTTGGTGCCCTTTAAGTTATTACAATAGACCAGTTATAATAATAAATGGAAGATGGAATAGAAATTATCGCTACCATAATGGGTTTCCATTTCATTCAAGGTCAACAATTATTATAAGAAAAAATCATTTGCATGCACCAAGGATTAGTAAAGTTGCTTTAAAGTCAAGCGTCCTTTCAAAAGGCACTTTGACATACAAAGGGATGTCTCCAAGAGTAAAACCTAATATTTCCAGAGTCAATGTGATAAATGCAAAGGGCAAATCAGTTGTTTACAAGAAAGGCGGTATAGTATCAACAAACAAATATAAGGTAGTTAAATCTTATCCTGGTGTTTCAAAAGTAAACAAAAATACCGTTTATAAATACTCAGGAACCTCAAGTTCAAAAGCCAAAACTTTTAAATATTCAACCTCCCATCAAACAAAGAAAGTAACATACAAAAAAAGCTCTAATAAAACTTATGGAAGCTCTGAATCAGGTAAAAAATCAACTTATAAATATTCTCCTGAACCAAAAATCAAAAAAAAGAGCTCAACATATGAATATAAATCATCTTCAAAATCAAAAAAATCCTCTACCTCATCTTCAAAAAGCTCAAGCTCAAAAAATAAAATAAAAAAGAAAAAACAAGGGCCTTCATATCTCTCATCAAGTAAATATTCATCAAGTTCTGAAAGAGGAAATACCAACTCCTCATATTACGCTTCATCAAAAATGGGAAAAGTAGCCAGTTATAGTTCTTCATATTCACCTAAATATTCCAAAAAATCATATAATTCACACACATATAAACCTGTAAAAAGATATACTTCTCAATCATATTCAACAAATAATAAATACTACTCTTCTTCATACAAATCTAGCTCAAAACCAACATACAAAAATTCCTATTATAATAAAAGTTCTGATTATAGATATTCATACCCTTCGAATTCATATAGCACTAAAAAATATTCCTCATCATCATATAAAACTTATTCAAAACCTTCCACAAAATCATATTCTCACAGATCCTATTCCAGACCTTCCAGTTCTTATTCAAAAAGCTCATATAGAAGCTCTTCAACACATTCTAGTTCATCCTCAAAATCATACAGGAAAAAATAATAAATTGAGGTTTATGAATAATAGATAAAATTGAAAATTGATTTTCTAAGAAAAAAGATTAATGATCGTTTTGTAAACTTTTTTGAAAACAAAAATATAGCTTTTGGATATACAGAAAAGAACTTTAATCTTCATGATCTTTCTGTTTATTTTAAATACAGCAATCTAATTGAATTAGAACAAATACACTCAAATATAATTTTTCAATCTTCTCAAGTAGAATACGGGATAAAAGGCGATGGAATAATCCTTGATCAAAAGAGCAAAATTGCAATCATAAAAACCGCTGACTGCATTCCCCTTTTCTTCTGGGATGACATATATTCTTATGGAGGTATTATTCATATTGGATGGAGAGGATTGCATAAAGAGATTGAATTGAATTTAATTGAATTACTTAAAAACAAATCAATTAAACTTGAAAACCTTAATTTCTTTTTTGGCCCCTCAATAGGAAAAGATTGTTATGAGGTTGATCAGAATATTTACACAAAATTTAAGGATAAAAAATATAGGAACAAAATTTTCTTTGCCAATAAAAAAGAAAGATACCTTATGGATATCAAAAAGGGGATATCTTATTCTTTAAAAAAATCAGGCATAATAGATGAAAAAATCACTTATTCAAAAATTTGTACATTTTGCGATAAAAGATTCCCCTCTTATAGAAGAGATAAAGAAACCAACCTGCGCATATACAACTTTTTGATTTTAAAATAATTTACATAATAGACCCAAAATATTTTGTCTATGTGTCATTATTTATTTTTCTTCAAATTTTTCAAAAAGAAGGGCCCCATTTGTTCCACCAAACCCAAAAGAATTTGACAAAGCATATTTTATCTCTTTTACAATCCCTTTATTTGGAGTATAATTCAGGTCACAATCCTCATCAGGAACCTCATAATTTATCGTGGGCGGAATAAATGAATCATAAATTGAAAGAATAGTAAATATAGCTTCAGCTCCACCAGTTGCTCCAAGCATATGACCTGTCATTGACTTTGTGGAACTTATATTGATCTTATAAGCATTATCTCCAAATAATTTTTTTATTGCTAAAGTTTCATATTTGTCATTAAAAGGAGTAGATGTACCATGGGCATTTATATAACCAATTTCTTCTGGTTTAATCTCTGCATCATCAATAGCCATTTTCATGGTCCTGTAAGCACCATCTGTTGTTGGGTCAGGAGCTGTTACATGAAAGGCATCTCCAGCACAACCATAACCTACTATTTCTGCATATATTTTAGCTCCTCTTTTAATTGCATGCTCCAATTCCTCAAGTACAATAATTGCTCCACCTTCAGCAACAATAAAACCATCTCTATGTTTATCAAATGGACGGCTAGCTTTTTCCGGCTCATCATTTCTTGTAGACAATGCTCTCATCACAGAAAATCCAGCTATAGCTAAAGGAGTAATCGGGGATTCTGCACCACCAGCGATCATAACATCTGCATCACCCCTTTGAATTATTTTAAATGAATCTCCAATCGAATGACTGCTAGTTGCACATGCAGTGACATTAGCAAGATTTGGACCCTTAAAACCATACTTTATAGATACTTGACCTGATGCAAGATTGGCAATTGAACCTGTTATAAAAAAGGGAGAAACCCTTGCAGGTCCTCTTTCTAACAGTATTTTAGTGTTTTCTTCAATCGTAGATATTCCGCCTATTCCTGAACCAATATAAACTCCAATCCTTTCCCCTTCTGAATTATCTACCTTTATCCCAGAATCTTTAACAGCTTCATCTGCTGCAATCATTGCAAATTGAATAAATTTATCAAGTTTTCTTACTTCCTTTCTATCAAAATAATTTAAGGGATCATAACCCTTAATTTCACCTGCAATTTTAGAATAATGCTCAGAAACATCAAACCTGGAAATTTTAACTACTCCATTTTTACCATTTCTTACACTCTGCCAGCTCTCATCAACTGTTTTTCCTACAGGTGAAATAATCCCCAACCCGGTGACAACTACTCTTTTTAGATTAATTGTCTTCTTTATAAAATCCATAATTTATTTTACTTCTGTCATTATAAAATCAACAGCAGAACCAACTGTTGTTAATTTTTCAGCTTCTTCTTCAGGAATTTTTAGCTCAAATTCATCTTCCAAAGCCATGATCAATTCAACCTGATCTAAAGAATCCGCACCTAGATCTTCAACAAATTTTGCATCATTTGTAACTTGATCTTCACCTACATTTAATTTTTCTGTAACAACACCTTTTACTTTTTCCAAAATTTCTTCTTTTGTCATTATTTCCTCCTAAATTTAAATTAAAAGTCCACCGGAAACATTAATTACAGTTCCAGTAATATATGAAGCCGAAGGAGATATAAGAAAATTAACCACTTCAGCTATATCATCGGGAGTACCCACCCTTTTGAGAGGTATTTGAGACAAATACCCTTCTTTTACTTTTTCTGAGAGCTGTTCAGTCATCTCAGTTAGAATAAAACCAGGAGCAATTGCATTTACAGTTATATTTCTTGCACCATATTCCCTTGCAAAACATTTAGTTAGAGCAATAACACCCGCTTTAGAAGAAGCATAATTAGCCTGTCCTGCAGTACCAAGAATACCACTAACAGATGCAATATTAACAATCCTTCCAAATCTGTTTTTCATCATCTCTTTTGCAGCAAACTTGGAACACAGGAAAGTGCCTTTCAAATTAATATCTATTACTATATCCCACTCTTGTTCAGACATTCTTAATGTCAGGTTATCTCTTGTTATACCTGCATTATTTATTAAAAAATCAACTGATCCCAATTCATTAACAGTGATTCTTATAAGATTCTCAACATCCTCAACTTTTGAAACATCTGTTTTAATTGCAATAGCTTTTATGCCAAAATCTTCTAGCTCTCTTGCTGTTTGTTTAGCTTCATCATACATAATGTCAGAAACAACAATATTCAACCCTTTTTTTGCCAGTTTCATTGCTATTGCCTTTCCAATTCCCCTTGCAGAGCCGGTTACAATGGCATTTTTATATAATTCATACATACTTTAACTCCTTAAAAGTCTTCTGGTGTTTTTCAATTTCATTTGAAATTTTATCTAAAACATTCTCTGTAATAAACTTTTTACTTAAAGTTATCGCATTTTTAACTGCTTTGGCATTCGAGCTCCCATGGCCAATTATAACAATACCATTTACACCAAGAAGCAAAGCACCACCATATTCTGTATAATCAAATTTTTTCATCAATCTTTTAAAAGAACTTCTTAAAAAGAAAAAGCCTATTTTTGATAACAGATTGGACATAATTTCGCGCTTTAACATTGATGCTGTAACTTCCACCACACCTTCAGCAACTTTTAATATTACATTCCCTGTAAACCCATCAGTAACTATTAAATCAGCCTCCCCAATATATGCATCTCTACCCTCTATATTTCCAATAAAATTAATATCAAGAGATTTTAATATATTATGTGTTGTTTTTGTTAATTCATTACCCTTAGCTTCTTCCTCTCCAACACTCATTAAAGCAATTTTCGGATTATTCACTCCATGTACATTTTCCAGATAAACCTTTCCCATTAAAGCGAATTGAACCAGGTTTCTTGGTTTTGGATCAACATTTGCCCCAACATCAACAATCAAAGAATTTCCCTTAAGGGTTGGAATCATAAGAGCAAGAGCTGGCCTATCAATGTTCTTTAAAGTTCCAAGTGAATTTTTTGCAATAGCCATTACTGCCCCTGTGTTACCAGCAGAAACCATTGCCTGGGCTTCATTACGTTTTATTAAATCCAATGCCATTTTTATAGATGTCTGTTCCCTCTTTCTCCAATATGATAAAAAATGTTCACGCATTGAAACTGCTTCAGTTGCATCAATAATTCTAATTTCATCTAAATCATTAAAATTGTTTTTCTTTAATTCCCTTTTAATTAATCTTTTCTTACCAACTAAAACCAAACAAACATCTTTATCATCTTTTAAATAATTAACAACACCCTCAACTATGGCACCGGGTGCATGATCTCCACCCATAGCATCAACTGCTATTTCTACGTTCTTCATTTATCGATCTTCTTCTCCCTCAATGATTTGTTTCCCATCATAATAACCACAATTTTTACAAATTCTATGAGGGAGTTTAGGCTCATTACATTTAGGGCAAATTGACAGACTCTTTATCTTTAAAGCATGGTGAGACCTTCTTTTATTTGTTCTTTGATGAGAATGCCTTCTTTTCGGGAGCGCCATGTTTCACCTCTTTATTTTATTAAATAAAAAATTTAACTCTTTAGAAGAATTTTCACATTTACACTTTGCATGATTCAAATTTGTACCACAATTGGGGCATATTCCTTTACAATCAGATTTACAAATTGGGTCATATGGGATAAAAAGATTTACTTGTTCCAATAAAATTTTTATCAAATCAACCCTATTGTCATCATAGAAAATATACTCCATTTCATCTAAACTTATAGAATTACTCTCAGAGTTCACTAAATTTACAGGAAATAAAATAATATCAAAATTTAAATCTATATTTAATTCAAAATCATCCAAGCATTTCACACACCTAAGAGAAATCACAGTTTTAATATTACCTTTAGCTTGAATTCGATCTCCATCTCGGTTAAACAAAACATAGTATTTCAGATCATCAAGGAAAAAAGCATTCTCCTCAATCAACATATCTTCATCTAAACTAAAACTATTACTTACAATCAGCCCTTTTTCACTTATCTTATTTGTATCAATAAACATTTTTTATCCTATATTCAAATATGATCTAAAATAATCTGTATTTTTACCACAATTTATAACCAAAGTCAAGATAATATCAATGACTGACAAACACCTGTTTAATAAAGCTTATGTTTAGATATTATACAACTTTTTTTATATTTCTTTTCCTCGTAAAGAATAGGGCCCCACATTTTCTATTAAAATTTTCTTAAATTCTCCAGGTTTTGCATCTGATTCGAAATTTACAACCCTATAACTTTCAGTCCTTGCAATTACTTCATCTATTTTTTTTGGATTCCTCTTAACTACAAGAACTTCTACTACTCTTCCAATCAACTTTTCATTATTTATTAACTGAATATCTCTTTGAACCTCCTGCAATTTGTAGAGTCTCTGCTTTTTGACTTTCATATCCAAATCATCTTTTAGCAACAATGCCTTTGTATGCTTTCTTGGAGAATAAACAAAAGAAAATATTGATTCATATTCTACTTCTTGAATTAATGAGAGCGTTAAATTAAAGTCATTCTCATTTTCAGAGGGAAATCCGACAATAAAATCAGAACTAAATTTAACATCTGGAAGATTTTTTTTAAAATCAAAGATCATTTTTAAATACTGCTCTCTTGTATATGTTCTGTTCATCCTCTTTAAAATTCTTGTTGAACCAGATTGTGCGGGGAAATGTATATGTCTGGCAATGCTTCTATGTTTAGCCATTACTTCGATCAACTCGTTATCATAATACCCGGGATATGATGTTATAAATCTTACCCATTTAACATTAATATTAGTGGCAATATAACTTAAAAGATCAACAAATTTTATTCCCTCTTTTTTATCCTCCCAGCTATTCACATTTTGTCCCAGAAGAATAATTTCTTTATACCCATTATATGAAAGATACTCTGCCTCTTTCACTATATCTTTAAAAGGTCTATGTTTTTCTCTACCTCTTGTAAATGGTACTATGCAATAAGAACAAAAATTATTACACCCCTCCATAATAGAAATATAACCATAAACCTTACTCTCTCTTGTATTAATATCAGGAATTATCTCTTTCCACTCTTTTGAGAATTCAACATCAACACCATTTTTATTCTCTTTAAGGCAATTTTCAAAAATCGAATCAATCTTATAATACTGATGAGTCCCAATAACAAAATTAACCTTTTTATCTTTTTTTAATAAATTCAGACCTTCAGACTGTGCAACACAACCTGCAATAACAACCTTTTTCCCTTTCCCAACACGACCTACATATGAAAAAACCTTTTGTTGAGGTTTCTCTCTAACAGCACAAGTGTTAATAATTATAATATCCGCTTTATCTTCATCCTGAACATCAACAAAACCCTTTTTTTTTAAAATATGCCTTATTCTTTCCGAATCATTGACATTCATCTGACATCCATAGGTTTTAATAAAAAACTTCATTACTATCCTCTTTGGTACGGAACGGCTTCGATAATGTACGGAACGGTTTCGATAATGTACGGAACGGTTTCAAACCGTTCCCTACGATTTAATATTTTCCTCATCCTCTTCCCATTTTAAAGGATTGTTTACAATATATTCTCGAACGCGGGTTAAATCCTGTTCATTACGGATGATGTGATCGTAAAATGATTTCTGCCATTGGAATTTTATGCCATCATTTATTGTTTTATTTATCCTCCGCGACGAAAACGTCTTTAATCCACGCATAATTTCCGATAATCCATAATTTTTCCGGAGCGGATGCGATATTGATAATATTCCATGCAAATGGTTTGGCATAATAATAAATTCGTCCAATTTTATATTCATATAATGATTGAGTAAATCATTCCAACATCTCAAAACAATTTTCCCATATTCATTTAACATCATTCTGCCATCTTTGATTTCTCCAAACCATTCTGTTTTGTCCTTCACGCAAATGGTCACAAAATAATACCCTTCATTGGAATAATCAAAACCCGTCAAACGATTCAATTTCCTATTTCTTATCATGTTATTTGTATGTAAGGAACGGTTTCGATAATGTACGGAGCGGTTTGAAACCGTTCCCTACGGTATTTTTTTATTGTATTTTTATTACCCATATTTATCTGCCAAATAATTATCGGAAATTATTCTACAACACGAATTTACCACCCTTTTCCAAAATTGTCAAAGTACGGAACGGTTTCAAACCGTTCCCTACGATTGATAATATACTATGAAAATGATTCGGCATAACAAAAAATACAAACCCAAAGAATCATACAGATTACATAAAAGTCAACTCTCCTCGAAACCTGCCTCTCACATTCTTTTTGAACTATTAAGTATTTCTTAATAGTTGAATCTTTGGAATAAGTTTCTCTCTCATACTCGACCCGGGAAATCAATTAAATTTCATCCCTGAAAAGGCTTTTATATTTTTCAGATATTTTTTTCATTGTTTTCCAAACCCGTCAAGGTCTATTATAAACAAGGATAAAAAAATAAATGGTTGCTGTCCCTATTTTTTTTCATAAAATTTGAATATCTATGACATTTAAATTCATCAAAAGATTCAAGATATTCTCTCTGAATCTCAAGAAAATAGCCTTCTTTGGCTTGATCTTCGGTAGAGACTCTGAGGTATAATGCTGCATTTTTATTCAATTTTGTCCTCGTATTTTTCTTTCAATCCATAGTGCCACTGAATAAATTATCCAAAATCCAAATATTAAAAAGAAGAAAATACAGCATTTCTTAATAGTCCAGAAAATTGTCTTTGTATCAATAAGCAATCCAGCATTATTATCTTGTAAAAAAATAAATCCAGAAACAATTGCAACTATTATCAAAATAATAGAAAAAGAAATGGATTTTTTACTAAACAAATGCTTATCGGCTAACCCAGCTAAACTCTTTGCATATTTATATTTTCCTTCATCTTCCCCAATAATCGGCGCACTAGTTGAATCCCTTTGTAAAATAGTGTTTGCTGTAGGACTTTCAACAGAAGCACTTGGAGATAAAGTTGCATCTGGATGAATTTGTGGCTCGCTCTCAGTTGGTTCTGCATAACTAACAATTTGCTTTTGAGGAATTTTCTTTTTTTTCTTCTTAGACATCTTAATCCCCCAAAATTAAATTCTTAACTCGCTCATGTCTATCCCATGCAGCTGTAGCAAAATTTTTAATATTTTGATTAATCTCACTAGGACTCATACCTTTATTAGGCTTAAGCCAATAATCAATATCATAAAATAATCCAATATCAGGAACAGTATCATCTTTCCTATTTCTTAAAAATTGTAATGCCTGCTTCTTCTCCATTGGACCGCTATTGGTATTAAAATTACCTAAATTGTCTGCAAAATTTAATGGGCCACCTATATCAATCAATTTTGCATTAATAGCTTTTTCAGCATCTTTTGTTAAAGTTAAATAGCGTTGATTATATCTATTTTTTAATTCATCAAACCCTTTATCAAAACTAGTGAAGAATTTTGAACGCACGCCGATACGCTCAACAAAAGGTTGCTTTTCAAACCCATCAAGTTGACTAACAAAAGTGAATAACTTTATTGCTTGGTCAAAAAAATAATTTTTTGTTGGCGAATCTAAATTTTCAAATCCTGAATTACGAAATCCAATAAAAGCATGATTCTGATTGTTTTTGTCATAAATATCTACTCTGTTTTCAATAATACTCCAATGAGGAATCTTCATATGTTCAGAAATTAATTCAGCCCAAGTACCACGATAATCCAGAATTTTGGGATTAGGCTTATAGCGTACCTCAAAAACATGCTCATTTATTGTTTTCATAATTTTTACCTCCAGAATTAAAACACTTATTTATATTTTTTCTAATTTTTCCAGCCATTCCTTAATACCATCAATATACTCTTTAGTAAATATCGCACACCCCTTATAATCACGTTTAGGCTTAACCCACCTTTTTTGAACCAGTAACAAAGTATCTGGTGTATAACATTTAACTCTCTTGCTGCTTCTCTCATGATTATAATCTTTATTTTTTATATACCTTTTTATGAATTATTATAACAGAATTTAGATATTCTAACCAGTCTATGTAATAAGGTAAGTTTTAATCTTTCCTGATTTGATTTACAAAGTAAATCAATGAAAGACAAAAGGATGTTGCGAAAAACATGAAGTGGTTGAAATTGGACAACTGGGATTGCCGAGGGAGGAAAATCATGCAAACTTATCAAATTTTACGCGAGGTTTGATAGACGGACATTCTTTAGCAAATTTTTCAATGAAAATTCTTTCGATTAAACATACATGTTCTTGAGGGAAATCAACGGGAACCTGAAGTAATAAAGCATCGTGCATTGGCAACAAAATATCTACATTACTAAAACTTGCATCAATCTCTATTATTGTTTTCTTAAATATATATGCAGCAGTCCCTTGAATCCTTTGGCTAACAACCCAACGTTTTTCCTCTGCAGACAGCTTGTTTCCATTCGCGGTTCGATATCGATAATTACCCAATCTTGTTCCAATTCGCCCTTCACTCAAAAGCTCATCCTCTAAAGTCTTTCGCCATTCTGCAAGCCGAGAATATCTACCAAAAAAATTGTTAATTATCCTTTCCACTGACTTTTTAGATCGTTCAATAGATTCCGAAGCAATAGTAACCATACGGCTTAAACTCATTCCAAAGCAAAATGCTAGAAACAAGATCTTAGCAGAATCACGACTACCTTCAGCTCCAAAAAGTTTTTTACTTAAAACACTATACAGATCGCCTGAATTAAAATCATTTATTAAATTTTCATCCTTTGCATCATCCGCCATAATACCTGGTTCAAACTGTGTGTAATCAGGATATAAGAACTTTTTTCCAATATCAGGTATAATTATATCCCGATTTTCCTTTCTTAGATACTGTATACTAGGATATTCTACTATTATTCTACCGGATACCGTGGCAAAAGACTTGTAAATCGGATAGATACGATCTTCCCCAATAGCCCCTAATTTCAATAGTATATTTTTATCTCGTTTACAATATCTATAAGTTTTTAGTAAATGTGGCAACTCGTGATTCTCACTATAAATATCAATAATATTGTCAAATAAATATTCCTTTTGATAACTCTGCAACCCTACAAATCCATTATCAGATAAAGTTTTCAGTATTTCATCCCTATTGTTAAGATTTCTAAGCCCCCACTTTCTTCTCAAACGGCGATCAGCGTCACCAATTCTCTTGTCAAGTACATCCAATTTTTTCAATAAATCAGATTGGGATATCTTAATGCCACAGAAATGATGCCTCAGAAGTATCTCATTAACTTTCTTTTCAACAGAAATAAATCGTCCCCATTCACCTACCTCCTTTAGTTTTTTTTTCCAGCGACACCAGAATTCCTTAATCAATAGCGCAATTTTTTTCATTATAGAAAGGATCTTTTTTGAATCACAAGGTAAGGCATCAGTATGAATTAAATCCCATAGATTCTTAACCTCTAGAATATCGCCAAATTCAACTCTTAAAATATTCCAAATATTCCAAGGCTCTTGTCCCTTATTCCCCCGAAATGGTTTTCCATAAAATAATCTATAGGCGTCACAAATATCAATAACTTCATTAAAACTTATTGATCCTCCTTGCGAAAAAAACGAAAACAACTCACTTATTTGATAACCAACGAGTATAGTTGAAATATTCTTTAAATCTTGAATATCTATTTCTTTGAATTCTCCTTTTTCAGGTAATATAAACAACCTGGGCACATGCTCTAAGTTGTAGGGATTATCAAAATGAACTAAATAACTATACATTACTATCCTGAAAAAATTGATGGTAAATCATCAAATAATTCTTTTGGACTTAAATCTGGTAAGGGTTCATAATAACTACCCGCAAATTCAGACGATCTAATATCATTTAGAGAGTCTTTATAAATCTGAGGAATATAGGGATACAAGTATTTGGATAGATCCTCTTCAGAAATTTCTTGGCTGGAAATGACCAGAGATCTTTTAATAATGCGAGAATTAATCTTGACACATTTTTTTATTACATTTAGTTTCTGCTTATAAGTGCCGTATGCACCTAAATATAATGTGGCTCCCGCTTTCATAGGCTTATCCCACTGCATAGACAATGTTTTTAAAGCTAGCGCGCGAAAATCCTTCTTAGCTCCACCATATTTTTTCTCAATAGTAGTCAATAACTGCCAAATAAGATACCCCTGCCATTCATAAATATTCTTCCTATTATCTAAGGCGAATCTGCGAATAGTTTCAACTTGATGATGATTCAGATCAACAACACTTAATAAACGAACTAAAGAATCAGTAGACCATGGCTGCCGAAGAATTAATTCTAAAACTGCATCTAGAATATTCGAAAAATCAAATTGAAGATATCTACATCGAGCTATTTTCTCAAGACGGTTTACACAAAAACGAAACTCTCTTTTTTCTGTTTTATTTTCACTTATCAAATCATCGACTAAACTTCTAATTTTAGGGAGAGTTTTTCGAATAGAGACTTCTGTTCTTTGTTTCCACAAAGCGTCAATTTCCTCCAACCTGCGATTAGGTGGAGGAACGCAATCCAAGAAATCCTCATTGCTATAGTCTGGCCTTAATATTTTTGTTTTTTTGGGATTAACATTAAGACCGACTTCTCGAAGCTTTATTATTAGATTTTTTAGAGCCTTGCGGGCATCATACTCATCGTGGCACACAATTCTTATATCATCTACATACCGAAAATAATTATATCGTTTCGATAACATATATCTATCTACATGATGGAGGTAAACATTCCCTAAAAACGATGATGCATCCTGATTTTGTGGAATGCCAGTAGTATTATTAGGAGACCATCTTTCCAGAAGAGTTATCAGTGACTTAATATATTCAAGAATATTTTTATCTTTATTTTCATTTAATAAATCTAATTTCATTTTTAAATCAGAGATTCTTATATTTTCAAAATAATTCTGAACGTCAGTAACAAGTAAAACTTTCTCACCCGACTCTAATTCTGCTGAAATATCTGCTATAAATCTTTTCCATGCATCAACACCAGATTGAAATATTAACGCCTTTGAAGTTTCATTTAACCGATAACTATAGAGGCAAGGATGAAAAAGGGGGTCGTACACAACAATTAATTTATCGATCAACGCTTGATAAATAACCCTATCATATATAAATGTTTCGAGTGAATATCGTAAAAGGAAGCCGGGTTTTGGCAGGTTAAACTGCTCAGCAATATCACCACCCAATGCATTGGAATTAGACTCAAGATAACTTTTAAATTTATGTAAGTCCAATAAATCTTTATGTTTTAGAGGATCGGAAAACCAATCATCTCTCAAATCTTTATTCAATCTTTTTATAGCTAGCGAATATTTTAATCTCATAATACTACCCAAAACACCTCTGCATTAAATTATTAAATTGAATACTCATTTTTCTCATCCCAAACCTTTGCAATCCGGGTTTTGATTTTTTTGCTCAAAGATTTATTTTTTTCACTTTTCATAATTAATTCTTTTGTATTTACGGAACGGTTTTGATAATGTATGGAACGGATACGATAATGTACGGAACGGTTTGAAACCGTTCCCTACGATTTCTGCAATTTTCTTTTGTTTCGCCTTTTTTAACATTATTTTATAAAGAAGTTCATTTACTTCTACTTCTCAATAAATTTTTGGCTGCTTTTAAAACATTCTCATTAACTGCACTTCCTGCCATTAATCTTGCAATCTCTTCTATTTTCTCTTCATCACTTAACTCTTTTGTAAAACTATATGTCTTATCTTCTTTAAACTCCTTTGTAATCAAAAAATGTTTATCAGCATAAGATGCTATCTGTGGTAAATGAGAGATACATATAACTTGATTCATCTGAGATATTTTTCTCAATTTTCTACCAACAAACTCAGCAGTTTTTCCACCAATACCTGTATCTATCTCATCAAAAATATAGGTTGATGATTGTTCATCATCAATAATTGATTTTAATACAAGCATTAACCTTGACAATTCTCCTCCGGAAATAACATCCTTAATGTTTGCTGCTTTTATTCCAGGATTTGATGTAAAATAAAATTCGATTTTGTCAGTTCCATTCTCAGAAAAATTACTAACATCAGGCTCGATCTCATCAAATTTTACTATAAATTTCGCTTTTTCCATTGCCAGTTGGCACAATTCTCTTTCTACAATAGAACTTAACTCACATGCATTTTTTTGCCTGATTTTTCTTAATTCCGAATTAAGTTCTCTATATTTTAAAAAAAGTTTATCGATTTCCTTTTCCTTGTCTTTAATAGAAAATTCCATATTCAAGAGCTGATCTCTCTCTACCCTTAAATTCTCCAATTTTTCAATCAATTCTTCAAGACTTAATCTATATTTTGTCTTAAGTCTATTAAGTCTCATTAATTTTTCTTCGATCTCATTTAATTCATTTTCATTGTATTCAACATGTCCCTTAATATCAGACAATATAGAAGACAATTCAGGTATAAGATCGTATAATTTATTTATTTCATCTTTAAATGAAGACAATTCAGGATAAATTTCTTTTAGGTACTCAATGTTGTTTAAATTTTCAGCAATCGCATTATATATTGAACTCTCATTTTGATAGAATCTATCTATTATTTGGTCTGATTTTAAAAGTATCTCCTCAGAAGATGAGAAAATCTTTAATTTATGTTCAAGTTTCTTATCATCGCCCTTTTCCATATTCAGGTTCTCAATTTCGGATATCTGAAAATTAATAAAATCCGTTTTCTCATTAACCTGTTTATTCTTTTCTTTTAATCCATTTAAATCTTTTAACAATCTCTTTAATAGCTTTGAAACTTCTTCAATCTTTACTAATAGTTCATTGTTTTTAGAGAATATATCCAGAAAAACTCTGTGATTTGATGTATTAAGGAGAAAAACATGTTCATTCTGTCCATAAATATTTATTAGATGCACAATTTTTTCCTCTAATTTAATAAAAGGTACTAATCTCCCATTTATATATGACAAGGATTTTCCTTTATTTACCTCTCTTCTCAGTACAAATTCATCATTTTTTTCTATAAACATTGCCTCAACTATTAATTTATTTTCTACATCTCTAATTAAATTTTCAGGGATTCTTTTTTTTAAAAAAATAGAAATTGCATCAATCAAAAGTGATTTTCCTGTACCTGTCTCCCCTGTAAATATATTTAAATTTTTAGAGAAATCAATCTCTGATTTCTCTACAACTGCAAAATTTTCTACTTTTAAATAACTTAACATTAATTCAACTCATAATCCTTTATTTTTCCAATATACAAAAAGCATGCATAAATGTCAATTACAAGTAAGAGTCCATAACATATTTAGACTCTACTATTTAAAAAGGGGACGGAGGATGACAATTTGACATTTTAATATTTGACAATTAATTTCTAATGGATGACAATAAACTTCTAATGGGTATCCTTCTATTTTATAATGAATAAACGATTAAAATCCGATATTATTCTCTTTATAGTTGCTATGGTATGGGGAAGCGCTTTTGTAGGGCAACGCTTTGCCGCTCAACACATCGGGCCATTTCTTTTTAACGGTTCCCGCTTTATTTTGGCCGCTTTAATTTTATTACCATTAGCCTTAAAACAAAAAAAGAAACTAAATTTTAAAAAAATGCATTTTACCGCATTAATCGGATTAATTCTATTTATTGCAGGTTATTTACAACAAGCAGGATTAAAATATACCACTGCTGGCAATGCTGGTTTTATCACCGGATTATATGTAGTATTTGTTCCTGTTTTTCTTGCCTTTTTTTTCCATCAACGCTTAAGCTGGAGCTCATGGGTTGCCGCTTTTATTGCCACTATAGGTTTGTTCCTGCTAAGTGTCCAGGATAATTTTACTTTAGCTCCCGGAGACAGTCTGGAATTATTAGGTGCTATATTTTGGGCGCTGCATGTTATTTTAATAAGCAAAATAATTAAAGAGATGGAAATCCTTCATTTTGCCATTGGACAATTTGCAATTGCTGGAATTTTAAACTTAATTGTTGGTTTTATTTTTGAATCACAAACTTTACCCGGTTTTACTGTTGCCTGGTGGGCAGTTGCTTATACCGGTATCCTTTCGGTTGGGATTGGATATACCTTACAAGCTGTGGGACAAAGACATTCCCCGCCGACTGATGCGGCAATTATCCTCAGTATGGAGGCTATTTTTGCCGCTGCATTTGGCTATTTATTCCTGAATGAAATTCTTACTTTACAGCAGTTACTGGGTTGTATTTTAATTTTAGCAGGAATTATTGTGGCTCAGTTTACACCAAAGAAAAAGTAAAATAACAGAAGGAGTATATATTAAAACAATACCCGTTTCATATATTTTTAATGATTCAATACGCCATTTTACTAATTGTAAGAAATTTTATAAAATACAAAAATGTATTTAATTACTTTAATTATATACTTTATAATACTCTCTTTTTTTGGGTTAGCTCTTTCAAAAAAAAATATTGACTTTGATTCATATTTCTTTGGAAAAAGAAAATTAGGAGTCTTTTTAATATTTTTTACTGTTACAGCCTCATGGTTTGGAGGAGCGTCTACAATTGCAACAATTGATGATGCATATAAAAAAGGTTTTGAATCAATATGGCTTATTGGAATTCCAACAATTCTAACAATTTTTATTTTTGTTCTGATCAGTAAAAAAATCAGAGAAATCCATTTTGTTTCGCTTCCGATTTTTTTAAATAAATATTATGGAAAATTAGTTAGTTCATTTGCATCTTTTTTAATATTTTTCTATATGATAGTCCTTGCAGCCTCTCAATTTGTAGCTTGGGGAAAATTTGTAAGTATATTTATTGAGGAGAATTATGAAGTAACTGTAATAACAGGTGCTATAATAGTTATTCTTTACTCTTATTTAGGAGGCTATATTTCAGTCGTATTAACTGATGGGTTACAGTTTTTTTTATTAACACTCTCTATAATCTACTTAATTTTATCATTAAAAAACAATATCCATTATATTCAACCCTCAGATTTGAACATCTTTTCAAATATTCAATACAATATGTTAATGGCTATCTCCTTTACACTTGCCTGGCTCATCTCTCCTATAATATGGCAGAGAATTTCCTCTGCAAACACAAAAAAATCCTCAAAAAGAGGACTAATTATATCAATAATAGCCTTTTCAATTTTATATATTTTAATAATCGTAATAGCTATATGCTTACGAAAGTTTCCAGCTAATAGCAATTTCTTCTCAAATATTATAAAAAATAGTCTACCTCTATCAGGCAGCATCCTTGTATTTATTGGCATTGGTGCTGCAATAATGTCAACAGCAGATTCAGCAATAAATATTGGTGCATTAACACTAGTAAAAGATGTTTTTAATTTAAAAGACAAAAAGAATATAATCCTGTTTTCAAAAATTTCAACCCTTATATCTGGAACTTTTGCTGTATTAATTGCATTAGAGTTTAACTCTATTATAAAAACTTTAGGACTTGCCTCGGAAATTATGGCTGAGGGTCTATTTATACCCGGTATGTACGCACTCTTCTTTAAAAAGAGAAAACCTTTTGCTGCATTACTCAGCATTATATTAGGTGGGGGTTTTTCTATTATTGTTTTTATTAATGCTTATGGATTAAAACTTCCCATTCCAGAGTGGCCATATTCTCTCCCTTATGGTCTATCTCTATCTTTAATTGGTTTTCTTATAGGTTATTTTATTGATAAAAAAACAAAGAACAATCTATAGTTTGATAGGTATTATTATTAATTTGTAAACACGCCCGGAGGGAGTCGAACCCCCAACGCGCAGATTCGAAGTCTACCGCTCTGTCCATTGAGCTACGGGCGCATCCAAAATTAGATTATATAATTCCTTTCCAATTCTTTCAACATCTAAATATAAAATTTAATAATATCTTGAAAAAAAAATATTTTTGAGTAAAATATAATTATGCCTGATAAAGAAATAAAAGATATTACCGATTTTTTTTCTGAAGAGAATCCTGAAATTTCTCCTGAAGAAAAATGGAACTCAATTTTCCAGTCCTGGATAAACAAAATTGAAGAAAAAAAGATGATGCTAAATCTTTTTGAATTAAAATTATGGTTTGAAGCTCTTGAAGCATTTTTTTCATCTTCTCATATAGAACGTTTAATATTCAAACTTGAATCACTCAATTTAAGAAACTACGGATTTTATTTAGATATTTTCACTCAAATAATAGGTAAATTAACAATTCAATTAAAAACTCTTGACTCTAAAAAAGATGTATACTTATTAAACTTTGAAGAATTTATTATTGAGAAGATATTAGAAAATGTTTCTACAAAATCATTTCCATATATGAGAGATTTCCATTCACCTGAATCATGGTTCTATAGTTTAAGGATTTTTTTGCAGAACTTAAAAAATATATCAACCGAATTACAAAAAAATGATACTATTTCACAAAAAACATTTTCTTCCTTAAAAAAACTATACCATAAAGAATTGACAAGTAACCCTATTATCATTTCGCTTTTAAACATGAAATTCATCCCCAGAATGGATAAAATATTTCAAAAAGACATATCAGATATTATTTTATCAATAGAGGATAAGAAAGCAAAAAGGCAATTAGGTATTTTTTTTATTCTCAGCTTTAGAATAATAAAGATAAATAATTTTATTGAATTAAATCTAAACAAAAGTAGAGATATTAACATAACAATTCCATTAATTCTGGCCTTAGGAGAGAATATAAAAAATATGTTTAGCTTTTATGAAAAATCATTAAAAAATGACATTCAAGATAAAGATAAATTAAAAGTAATTGATGAGGTTATTAATGAATCAAAATTAGAGTTTAAAAAGATTTTTGAGGGTGAACTCCCGTATTTCTTTGACAAAAGTAACAATAAAGTCAATAAAAGAAATTTAATAAAAAATATAATTATAATATCTGATATTACAATTCAGGATTTAATTGAAACAATAGCTAAATTGTTTAAACCAGAAATATCAGGTATCAATATCTTTGAAAATTATATTTCAAGAAAAGAGAAAACTCTTGATTTAAAAAAGAAATTAACAAAGCTTCATACTAAAATAAATGATTACTTTTCTAAAAAAAATAACATCACTCCTTCAGAAATATTTTTCGATTTAAACTTGTTTATAGAAAATGACTTGAATTTTCTCTTATATAAAGACTGGAATGAATTTCTTAACCATTTCAATAGCTTGAACAAGAGCAACTTCTCTTCTGAATTTGATATGAAACTAAAATCTTTTCATTCGTTTATAACAAAACTTCTAAAAGAACTCATAAAAAAAAAGATAACAAACTATTAATTTTATATATTATCTATAAATAATGCACTAAAGGGAGCTATAATGTGTATTGAAGAAACATTTATAATGATTAAGCCTGATGGGATTCAAAGAGGACTCTTGGGCAAAATAATCTCTAGATTTGAAGAAAAGGGTTTAAAGCTGATTGCATTAAAAATGATGGATATTGATGAAAATTTGGCTAAAGAACATTATTCTGAACATATTGGGAAACCATTTTATGAAAGGTTAATTGAGTTTATTACTTCTGGACCTGTAGTTGCTGGAGTATTAAAAGGGGAAAAAGCCATAAATATTGTAAGAAAACTTGTAGGTGCAACAAGCCCCGATAATGCTGAACCTGGAACAATAAGGGGAGATTTTACCATTAATACTGCATTTAACATAATACACGCATCAGATTCTTCAGGTACAGCTAAAAAAGAAATAGATCTGTTTTTCCAAAAAAATGAAATATTTACATATGATCTGGCTCTAGAACAATGGCTCGGATCAAAATAATAAATTTATTTTTAATCAAATTTAATTGATTTAAAGAAAAAATCCTTAATTTTTGAGTATATCGATACCTAAGGGTTGTGATATAATATTTATGTGAAAAAGAAAGAACGAATACTTGTTATTTTAAATCCAAGTTCAGGCATCTATTCTAAGGATGTTGCTACATCAGTTATTTTCAAAAAACTTAGAGAACACTTTAGCACAGTATCAATTATAAATTCCAATTCTCCTTCTCATGGATTTGAAATAACGAAAAATACCATTGATCTTTTTGATATATTTACAGCTTTTGGAGGAGATGGAACAATAAACTCAATTGCTAGTGCTTTAGTTAACACAGATAAAACACTCGGAATACTTACGGGTGGCTCTGGAAATGGTTTGGTAAGAAATTTAAATATTCCACTTTCCTGGAGAAGAGACTTGGATGTTCTAATATATGGAAAAGATACTTACATAGATGTAGGGAAAATTAATGACAAATATTTTTTTAATGTAGCTGGCATAGGGCTTGATGGTCTTATTTCAAAAAAAATCGAACTTGAATCAAAATCAAGAGGAATAGCACCATATATTTACTATGCTTTAAAAGGGTACTTTGAAATGCCTACCTTTCATGTGAGTATTAATGCTGATGGTAAAGAATTTAAAGAAGAGATAATGATTGCTGCATTCGCTAATTTCAAGCAATATGGTGGAAAAGCAATTATTGCCCCTTTTGCTTCTCCTTGTGATGGTTTCCTTGATCTATGTATAATAAAAAAATTCAGTATCCTAAAAGAGACCTTAAATATTCAACGTTTATTCACAGGTAATATTCATAAATTCCGATTTTACAGCTCTTACAAATTTAAAAATGTAAAAATCAAATCTCTGGATAGAACAATACCTCTAACTATTGATGGTGAATATGGGGGAAAAGAGATTTCAGACTATGAAATCTCGGTTTTACCTTTACAAATAAAAATCAGAGTCCCCAAATAATATTATAAGATTTTTTTAAATAATTATACACAAGGGGAAGCAAAGCTTCCCCTTTTATAATATCTATTGTTAGATTCTTCTAAGTACCAGATGTATATTGTTCAGTTATTAGACCCAATAATTCGATTTGAGCATTTTTTATCTCATTCATGACATCTACAATTTTTCCGTATGGGATTTCAACATCAGCCTTTAAGAGTACCTTTTTTTTCTTTGAATCCTCCAGTTCCTCCATCTTATCCTCAATTGCAGCTGTTAAGATTGATAAACCTTCAAGTTTTTTATCTTCAAGATATATTATATAGCCTGAAGGTTCGCTCAAATCCTTTTTAATATATACAGTAATTATTTGACCTGGTTCTGGTTGTGATATGGCATTCTTAGCTTCAGGCAGCTTTACGTTAGCTCCTTTCTGAATCATTGGTGTTACAACCATAAAAATAATGAGCAACACCAACAAAATATCACAAAGTGGTACTACATTGGGTTCTGAACTTACATTTTTAGAAGATGTTGAACCACCACCTGCCATAATCAAGCTCCTCTATTTTTCAATTTTATAAAATGATCAATTAGCTCTGAAGATGCATTTGACATTTCACCGGTAAACACATCAATTTTATTCAAAAGAGAGTTGAAAAACCAAACAGCAATAATTGCCACGCCAATTCCTAAACCTGTTGTAATCAATGCTTCAGAAATACCTGCTGAAACAGCTCCAATTCCTCCTGAGCCTGACACTGACATACTCTGGAATGCATTTATGATTCCAAAAACCGTCCCAAATAACCCAACAAAAGGTGCAGTTGATCCCACTGTAGCAAGGGCATTTATTCCTCTCCTAAATTCTTGTACACCCTTGATTGTTGATCTTTCTATTGCTCTCTTTGCTGATTCAACCTGTTCAACATAGGAAGCTTCACTATCCTGTTGAAACTTGAGTTCATTTAATCCAGCTACTATAACTTTAGCAAGATGGCTGTTTTTAAATTTCTTGTCAGATGATAATTTTATAGACTCTTCAATTTTCCCTTCTTGCCATAATTTACTTATAAGCCTTAATAAAATCCTTGATTGTTTTTTTGCTTTTGAGAAAACAATAATTCTCTCAATACCACATGCAAATGAATAAACTGAAAACAGTAATAAAATAAAGACAACTGTCTTTGCAATTAATCCCATTGACTCAAACATTTCTGTAAAACTAAACTGCATAACATACCTCCTAAAATTTTAAATATTATTTTGTTAAAGTAAAAGTTACTACTACAGTAAATCTGACTGGTTTTGGTATACCATTTACAATATACGGCTCATATATCCACTGCCTTACAGCTGAAACTGCAGAATTATTCAATAACGGATGCCCGGTTATAACATTAGCAGTTCTCACACGACCATAAATATCTGTTATTGCTTCAACAATAACCTTTCCCTCAATCCTTGCCTTTAATGCGATTGATGGATATTGAGGTTCCACTTTCTTTATTAATCTTGGTCTTTGAACTGTGGTTACATGTATAGCATTAGAAGTATCAAAAGCATCTCCTACACCACCAAGAACTCCTCCAACAACTCCACCTTCAACTCCACCTTCAACTCCACCTTCAATACCAAAATCAAAACTACTTAAATCCTCTTCTTCTATTTCTACAGGTATCTCAATTGGTGCAACCAGCCTTCCTGCCATAACTTGTCTTTTTTTAACCTCTTTTTCCCTTATTTTTCCTCTTGTAGTGGTTTTTTTAGTTGATTTCTTCTTTGCA
>JAUWQW010000085.1 GCA_030610885.1 Candidatus Aminicenantota bacterium
TGGACACGAAAGATAAAAGGAAAAACAGTTACAAACAACCTTACCCCTTTTCAGGCAGAAACTTATAATAAGGCTATTGACGAATATAAAAAATTGAAAAATATCTTAAAAGAAATGATAGAACTCTCATCAAAAATACTGGATAATACTACTAAAGACGTAATTAATAAAAATAATTAGTAAGAAATAGTTGCTTAACTTAGTGACATTCGGGACAGACACCATTTTTACAACAAACCTAAAAATTACTTTACATAAAAAGTCTTTTATGCCAAAATAATATCTTATACATAACAATATAAAAAGGAGTTATAATAAAATAAGAAAATATTCCAATGTTAAATGAAAGTAAATATCTTCGTTCCCTGATAGAAACAAGTCTTGATCCTTTTGTAACAATTAATCCAGATGGAAAGATTACTGATGTTAATGAAGCTACTATCAAGGCAACAGGTGTTTCTCGTGATAAATTGATAGGGACAGATTTTTCAGATTACTTTACTGATCCCTCAAAAGCACGAAAGGGATATAAAACTGTTTTCGAAAAAGGTTTAGTTAAAGATTACGAGCTAACCATTAAGCATATTGACGGTTCATTAATGCATGTCCTGTATAACGCTACTGTATATCGTGACCAAAACGGAAAAGTAATCGGTGTGTTTGCAGCAGCAAGAGATGTTACACATATATTAAAGGGAATTTTGCCAATTTGCGCAAATTGTAAAAAAATTCGATCTGATATTGGCTACTGGGAACAAGTTGAAGTTTTTATAAGAGATCATTCAAAAGTTGAATTTAGTCATAGTGTATGTCCGGACTGTGCTGAGAAACTTTATCCTGATTTTAATCCATACAATGATAAATAATAACTAATCTAATAATTGGCGACCAACATACACCGAAAACAACCTAATAAACGAGTCAACCAGACTGCGAGAACTATGGCGGTTTTCCCAAGGCTATTGGCGCTGAAGTTAGATGTCAATAAGAAAATAAAGATTTGACTTGACAATCGGACTGAATATGGTATTATAAAAAGACTGGGGGTGAAAAAAATGAACATTACAGAAGATATTAAATCTATCACTTATCTTAAATCAAAGGCAGCAGATTTACTTAAACAAATAAATGAAACTCAACGTCCCATAATAATAACTCAGAATGGTGAACCAAGGGCAGTTATACAGGATCCCAAGAGCTATGAAAATATGCGAAATGCTCTTGGCATTTTAAAGCTTATCTCTCAAGGTGAGCAGGAAATTAAAGATAATAAAACCATATCACAGGATGGAGTATTCGAAAAACTTGAAAAGAATTTAAAAAATGGATAAAAAATACCAGGTTGTTTGGGCGAAAGTTGCAGGAGATGATTTAACCAATATCATTGAGTATATTGCTGGGGACAGTACATTGAATGCATTGAAGATATTAAAGAAAATCAAAGAAAAAGCATCAAATCTGTATCATTCTCCCAAACGAGGTAGAGTGATACCTGAATTGGGAGATTTTGGAATATTCCAATACCGTGAGTTGATTATGCCTCCCTGGCGAATAATTTATCGGATAGCTGAAGAAAAAGTATTTGTTTTATCTATACTTGATTCTCGACAAAATATTGAAGATATTCTCTTAAAGAGATTTTTAAATTTATAAAAAAAATGATAAATATAATAAAAAATAAACACAATTGTGTTTATACACAAACGTTACAGGGCATTTATAATAACAGCTAAAAATGAACTTAAAATCTGGAAATATTGGCTTAGTAAAAGGGACAGATGTTTATGTAAAGAGTGCAGAGATAGGGTATTTTCTTGGCGAGCTATTCTGGAATAAAGGAATTATGACACAGGCTGTAAATTTAATAACCGATTATGGATTTGAAAATCTTGATATTGATAGAATTTATACAGGGGTATTTGATTACAATCTAGCTTCACAGCGTGTTCTTGAAAAATGTGGATTTACAAAGGAGGCGACTTTTAGAAAAGCAATTTTTAAAAACGGAAAGATTTATGATGAAATAAGATATGCAAAATTAAAAAATGAATAAAAACGCACGGTAACATTAGGAAAAAATACAAAATGGACACTACCTTAATAATATTATTAGCAATTGGTTTATCAATGGATTCATTTGCTGTTTCAATAACAAATGGATTAACAATTAGAGAATTAAACGTAAAAAGAATTCTTACAATATCTTTTTCACTAGCAATATTTCAGGCTTTAATGCCTTTAGTTGGATGGTTTGCAGGTATAGGAATTGAAAAGTATATTAAGGAACTTGACCATTGGATAGCGTTAATACTTTTGTCATTTATTGGCGTAAAAATGATTTATGAAGGAGTAAAGAAAAATAATATTGCAAAGGATTCAGAATTGAAAATTTTAACATTAATAGGACAATCTATTGCAACAAGTATTGATGCTTTTGCTGTTGGAATTAGTTTTGCATTATTAGATGTATCAATTGTAACACCCATATTGATTATTGGGATTATTACATTTGGTGTCTCATTGATTGGTTTGCAGCTTGGAAAATATTTTGGAAAAAGAATAGGAAAAACCGTTGAAATTTTTGGTGGAATAGTTTTAATAGGGATAGGTATAAAAATTTTAATTGAACACTTATATTTTCAGTGAGAAGATTAAAACATTGCCTAACAAAAAATATAGTGTATTTGCGGGTAATGCAAATTTGAAAGCAAGTACAATTAATAAAATATATAGCGAATCGTTGCACCTGACATTTTTACTTTACTCCATAACGGCAGGTTAGCTTGGTCGTTCTATAGAAAGGACATGTTTTTTGTAAAATTCACAAAAGTTTGTTGACATTAGAAATTTTTTAGTTGACATTATTTTCCAAGAAATCTATAATTCTTTTCTGTTTGAAATAGTTTTATGGAGGTAAAATGAAAAAAATTATTATTCTTTTATTTATTATCATTTTTGCTTTTTTTATGGTTAATGCGCAGCAAGATGTGGTTATAAAAGATGCACAGACTTTCTGTTATGCATTTATGGATTTTCAGGGGTCATTTGAGTTAATTCCTCAGAAGATCAGTATTTTTATGAAAGAATTCTTTAAACAGAGTTTAACTTCTTCAGGAGCTTTACTTGGTGTGTATTTTAATTCTCCGGAAGAGGTAAAAGAAGAAGAGTTAAAATGGGGAATCGGATTCCCAGTTTCAAAGGATTCAAAAGTTCAGGAACCCTTAAAGATGGGAGAATTCAAATATAAGAAAATGGCAGAATATTTATATGTCGGACCTTACGAAAAATCAGAAGGAGCTTATAATAAAATATTCAAATACATTAACGATAAGGGATATAAAATTATCGGTCCATTTTTTGAAAGCTATTTAAATGATCCATCACAGGTGAAACCAGAGGAATTAAAAACAAATATATTTGTTCCTGTTGAAGAAACAATAAAAGATTAAACTTAAAGTAACTATTTCACAGTCTTACTCTTCTGTGTTGTTTAAAAAACAAGAAGGATCTTCTGCAAGGTAATCTCCTGTGTATGCCCATGCTCTTCCCCTGCACCCTCCACACATTTTTCTATATTTACAAGTTTTACATTTCCCTTTCAGAGTATTTTCACGGTCTCTTAAGTTATTTAATACTGTACTGTTTTTATAAATATATTCAAGGGATTGTTCTCTTATATTACCAGCATTTACTTCAACAAATGGGCATGGCCAAACATCTCCATTAGCTTTAATATAAATAAAACCCCTTCCAGCAGCACAGCCAAAGAAAACTCTTTCTGCTATGAATCTCCAGAAAGATGAAGTTTTATTGTTTTTTTCCAAAAGATAGGGCCAGTATTGAGGACCTGCAACAGGTTCAACTATTGCAGATATATTTTTTTGCTTTTCTGCGAGGAATTTTAATAGTTTTTCATTTTTGTTTACTTTTAGAGATGCATCTTCTATTTTATTTCCCCTTCCAACAGGAACAAGCTGGTACATTAAATAGATGCCAGTGCCTAAATCCTCTCCCATTTCAAGTAGTTTTCCCAAGGTTTCAAAATTGTATTCCATTGCAGTTGTGTTTATTTGAATGAGAATACCTGCTTTTGCTGCATTTTTTATTCCACGCATAGCTTTATAAAAAGCATCGGGATGTTTTCTTATAGAGTTATGAATATTTGAGTCAGAAGAATCAAGACTGACTGCTACACAAAAAACCCCGGATTGTTTTAATTTAAATGCCATTTCTTCTGTAATTAAGATTCCGTTTGTTGCTATAATATTTATTAATCCAGCTTTTTTTGAATAATTAAGAAGCTCAATTATGTCAGGGCGCATAATAGGTTCTCCTCCTGAATATACAAGCGTTTTGAATCCTTTCATATTCGCTATTTCATCTATCAATTTTTTACCCTCTTCTGTTGTGAGTTCGTCTTTTGCTGGTTTACCACCTGCTGCATGGCAGTGTATGCAGTTAAGATTACATGCATTGGTTACTTCCCACACTGGATGAGGAGGATAGCCAATACATCCCATTCCCCATGCCCCTGCTGCAACTGGAATGGTTTTGAGACTGTATTTAAATAACCATTTGTAAAAATATTTCCATTTAATAAGATGTTTGAATAAAAATATACTTATAAATTGTTTAAGAATAGAGGAAGGAGGCCATAGTATTGATAGTATAGTTTTTATTTGATATTTGGATGTTTTATCTTTTTTCAATTTATTAAAATGTCAAATAATGTAAACTCAGAATATAAGACAGAGTGGTTCCAAGATTGACAATGATATTTAGTCCACAGATAAACTCAAGTTGCTTTTTATTATAGTTTTTACCTTTTAAAATCATTATGATTAGAAAAATGGATATAATAAAGAAAGGGGTGTAAAAAAAGAGTATCTCTTTTGGGAAACCTTTAATTATTGATATTATTACAAAAAAGTGTTGGAGTATTGATATAAAGGCATATAAATGGGCACCCCATTTTTTGCCTATGCGCACAAGTATGTTTGTTTTTCCTGCTATTTTGTCTGGTTCATAGTCAGGAAATTCGTTTAAAAAAATTACATTTATTATAGATAATCCAATAGGAATTGATATCCAGAAGATGATTGAAATAAGGAATCCAGATTGTAGATAAAATGAAACAGCAATAGGAAGCCAACCATAACAGTAACCAATTAAAATTTCTCCATAGCCTCTTTTTACCCATCTTAGAGGTGGTTTAGAGTAAAAAAAGCCAAATATAATTCCACTTACTCCTAAAGGTATGGTCCAGATCCCTGTTTTAAAGTAAAATTGGAGGAGTAAGCCTATACATATAGCAGAAGTTATGGAAATATAAGAGATGGTTCTTATATGCTTTTTCTGGATAATGCCTTTTACTGGAATTCCAGATCCACCGGAAAATTTATTACTTTTGTTTAGTTTATCCGAAAGTACATCCTCATCAGTATCATAATATTCACCATTAAGATAGGTAGATAGCATGATGAATACTACTGCTGTGCAGCTCAGTGAAAAAATTAATATATTAAAATCTCCATAGATTTTTTTATATAATAGAGCTCCAAGTATAAAGGGTAATATTCCAACTGAATGAAAAGGGGCTCTTGAAAGCTTGAGCCAGGCAATGAATTTATTTGTGTTTGTCACTTCAATTTTTCTATTCTTTGAATTCTGATTAAACCAGTCTTTTAAAATTTATAAAAATTAAAGTCTATTTTATAATAATTTATAGAAATATTCAATGTAAATTAATGAAACTATTCAGTTTTGGAAAAACTTTGGTTTGCAACATTTTCCAAAACTAAATAAATACAAATTGATATATACGGAAAGATAATTATAAAGAAACTCTTATAATTGATGTAACTTTTATCTAAATTATAAGTTTGTTAAAGTTTTAGAAAGTACATTTCAGGAATGCTCTAACTCCCTGAAATGAAAAAACAAAAATAACAATAGCCATTAGAACCATTCCAATTAGAATCAATTTCTCGAATAAAGTCTTTTTTGTTTTTGCTGAATTGCTTAAAAAAATGTATGTTAGACCTGCTAATGCAAGGATAATTGCACTTTCTCCCATTATCATTACTTTGAACATTTTTGCCTCCTTGTTTATTTATAAACTTTTAGAAATAAAAATTCAAGTTAAAACAGAATAATTTTCTTAAAATCAATCAAGTTTCATTTTATTTTTGTGATTAGAAGTTCCCATTCTTCTTTATCTTCATTATCAACAAGCTGATAGAGTTTCCCCTTATTAATTGCGTATGGGTACATCTCTAAAGCGCTTTTTTCAATTAAGGGTAGAAATTTCTTTTTTATAAATTTCCCCTTTAGGTTGAGAATATAAAATTCTGATTGATTGCTTTTTTGTTTATAAGTAAGAATATATATTTTGTTTTCATTTATACTCATATCGCGTATTGCTGGAAAATATGCGGGAAAAATTAATGGTTTTAAAAATTCAAAATATTGGGCTGTTCTTATGTCTGTTTTATACCAATGGGTTATTCCTTTCTTGTGCTCTTTTTTTACATTCAACTTATCATAGTTTTGTTTTATGGAGAATAATTTTTCCCCCTTGTTATTATAAACTTTAATTATAAAATCATTTTCCCATGTTATGTAGAGTTTGTTATTATAGGATACAAATGGATATGGAGTAGGTAATACTCTTGTTCCCTTTCCAACTTGGAAATCATGTTTCATTTTAGAAATTTCTTTTGATTTATTTAGTTTTGAATCATATAAATTGAGGCTCCTGTACATCACTTTATTATCCCAAGAGATCCCAATTCCTGCAAATCCATTTCCCAGAGATTGAAGCATCATTGTTATACCCATGCTATTTTTAGTTTCTTTTTTGAATTTTCCATCTTTTGAAAAATATGAGATTTTTGCCAAACTATTTACTATAATTTCATTAGTTTGAACATCTATAGTGAGAAGACCACTCTGTGGTAATTTAAATTCCTCTGGTCCTGCGCCCTTTTTTCCAAACTTTTTCTTAAATTTAAAATCTTTGAGAGAATAAATATAAATTGATGCTCCTTCTGTTATATATATTTGATTTTCATCTATTGAGATTGTTTCTGGTTTTAAGAGTTCTGGAAAAGGGATAGTTTTTTTTGCAATTAATGGATTTATTAAAATTATTAGTAAGATAGTTATTAAAATTTTTTTCACTATTATCTCCTATATATAATCATACGTAATTTAATAGAAAAGTTCAAATTTTTCTATGCTGTTATTTTTGTTTTATATTATTTAGAATTGAAAAGTTTTGTTTTTGGAGTATAATATATATGTGAGGTTTTTTTATTATTGGAGAGGTAAATGAGTGAAGATTTTGATCTTAATAGTTTTATAGGTATTGAATCTGAGTTAAAACAAGAAACAACTTTAAAAATCCCTAAAATGTACAGGGTTGTTTTATATAATGATGACTACACAACAATGGATTTTGTTGTTCGAATTCTGATTTCAGTTTTTCATAAACCCGGTGCAGAAGCAACCAGCATTATGCTTGATGTACATAAAAAGGGCGCGGGTATTTGTGGTGTGTATACTCATGATATAGCTGTAACGAAAATCAATCAAGTTCAGCAAATGGCTTCACAAAAAGAATTCCCCTTAAAATGTAGTTTAGAAGAGGCATAATAATTTAGAAAAAGGGTTTAAAGCCATGAAAATAAATGATGAGTTAAATGATATTTTATCTGCTGCATTCAATGAAGCAAAGGTAAGAAAGCATGAATATCTTTTACCTGAACACATTTTATATGCTTCCCTTTTTTTTGAAAATGGTAGAGAAATTATAGTTAATGTTAATGGGAATATAGATAAACTAAAAAAAGAGTTAGAAAATTTTTTTAAGAGTGGTTATATTCCTATAAATGAAACTGAAGAACCTGTTCAATCAAAAAGTTTTCAAAATGTGATAGAAAATGCGATTTTACATGTTGTGTCTGCTGAGAAGGAGGAAGTTGATGTTGGAGATATTTATACAGCTTTTTATTATGAAAAAGATTCATTTGCTGTATATTTTCTTGAAAAAGAGGGAATATCTAAATTTGATATTTTAAATTACATATCTCACGGTGTTTCTGTGAGTTCTGATTTTTCTTTAAATGAAGAAAAAGAATATAAAGCAGAGGATGATTTTGGTATAGAGAGGAGAGAGAAGAAAAAGAAAAAAAGTTTTCTTGATTCATTTACTTTAGAACTTACAGCTAAGGCTGCAGCTGGAGAAATAGATCCAGTGATTGGTAGAGAAGATATTATTCAAAGAACCATTCAAGTTTTATCGAGAAGACAAAAAAACAATCCAGTTCATATTGGTGATCCAGGTGTTGGTAAAACAGCTATAACGGAAGGTCTGGCTCAACTAATTGCAAAAAATAATGTTCCAGAATCATTGAAAGATGCAAAAATATATGCTCTTGATATGGGAGCATTATTAGCTGGGACAAAGTATAGGGGTGATTTTGAAGCCAGGATGAAACGGGTTTTAAATGAGATATTAAAACAAAAGAATGCAATTCTTTTTATTGATGAAATTCATAATGTAGTTGGAGCGGGTGCTGTTTCAGGAGGATCAATGGATGCGTCAAATATTTTAAAACCTGTGCTTGGCTCAGGTAAACTCAGATGTATTGGTTCTACAACCTTTGAAGATTATAAGAAATATTTTGACAAAGATCATGCCCTGTCTCGAAGATTCCAAAAAATAGATGTTACAGAGCCCTCAATTGAGCAAACAGTTGTTATTTTATATGGATTAAAAGAAAAGTATGAAAAATTTCATAATGTGGTTTATACAGATAAAGCTCTGGAATCAGCTGCTGAATTATCTGCAAAATATATAAATGATCGTTATCTGCCAGACAAAGCCATAGATGTTATTGATGAAGCTGGAGCTTTGGCTAAAATTGAGAATTTCAAAGGAACTTTAAAAAGGATAAAGATAGATAAAGATGCAATTGAAAAAATTGTTTCAAAGATAGCTAAAATCCCTGAAAAAACAGTATCTAAAACAGAGACAATAAGACTTAAAAATCTTGGGGGAAAACTTAAAATGGAGATATTCGGTCAGGATGAGGCCATATCAAATGTTGTTGAAGCAATAAAAAGATCAAGAGCAGGGTTCCGTGAGCCAGATAAGCCTGTAGCTTCAATGCTATTTGTAGGACCAACAGGTGTTGGGAAAACTGAGCTTGTTAGAAAGTTGTCATTGGTTTTAGGAATACAGCTCAATCGTTTTGATATGAGTGAATATCAAGAAAAACATACAGTTTCAAGATTGATTGGGGCACCTCCTGGATATGTTGGGTTTGATCAGGGAGGATTGTTAACTGAAGTAATAAGAAAATCACCACATTCAATCCTTCTTTTAGATGAGATTGAAAAGGCGCATTCAGATGTTTTTAATACCTTATTGCAGATTATGGATTATGCGACTTTAACTGATAATAATGGGAGGAAAGCAGATTTCAGGAATGTAATTATTATAATGACCTCAAATGCAGGTGCAAGGAAACTTGGGAAACAAAAAATTGGTTTTGAAGATAAGGTTGCTCATATTGGATCAATAAATGCTGCAGTTGAAAAATATTTTTCTCCTGAGTTCAGAAATCGCCTTGATAAAGTGGTTATTTTTAATAGTCTTGATGAAAGTATTGTTTTGCGTATAGTTAAGAAAAATATAAAGGAATTTAAAACTCAATTGGAGGATAAAAAAATAAAACTGAGAGTTACAGAAAGATGTTATAAATGGTTATCTAAGAAGGGTTATTCAAGACTTTTTGGTGCCAGACAGGTATCAAGGCTTATTCAAGATAAAATAAAGAGTTTTTTTGTTGATGAGGTTCTTTATGGAAAGTTGTCCAAAGGTGGTATAACTATTGCTGATGTTAAGGATGATGATGTTATTATTCATATCAAATCCTAAGTTGGATATATTGAACAATTTTTGTGAACATGAATATTTTTGTGCTAGGTAAAGATCCTGTATTTCCGCCAATTAATTTTACATCTAATATTGGTCTTTTAGCTATAGGGGGCGATCTTTCTTATGAAAGGCTTGTAAATGCTTACAGGAATGGGATTTTCCCATGGTATTCTAACGGGGAACCGATTCTTTGGTGGTCTCCGAACCCGAGATGTGTACTCTTCCCCCACGAGCTTCATGTTTCAAAGAGTATGAAAAAATTATTAAATAAAAATCCATTTGATTTAACATGCGATAAAAATTTTAAAGAAGTTATTGAAAATTGTGCTAAGCAGAGAAAATCTCAAAAAGAAACCTGGATTACTGATGATATGCTTAATGCTTATTTCAAATTACATAAATTGGGTTTAGCTCATTCAGTTGAGGTATGGCAAGGTAGAGAAATTGTAGCAGGATTATATGGGGTTTCTATTGGGAAATGTTTTTTTGGGGAATCAATGTTTTATAAGGTGAATAGTGCTTCAAAATTTGGGTTTATAGTATTTGTAAAAAAACTTCAACAAATGGATTTTTTAATGATCGATTGCCAGGTAAATACATGGCATTTAAAAAGCCTCGGTGCAAGAGAAATACCAAGAATAGAGTTTATGGAAAAATTAAAGGAGTGTTTGGAATATAGAACATTAAAAAAAAGCTGGAGCTTTTTAATGTCTAATCCTGAATTTTGATAGGGGTTTTTATTGATTTTAATTCAAAATCAATTTAATTGCTTTTCTTTAACCTTTTTGATAATATAAAAAAGTGAGAAACATAAGAATAATTTTTATATCTATAATTTTTATTGTGTTTCTTATTTCTTTTTATTTTATTAATAAATACAATTGTTTGCTAAATTCACAAATTAATAAAATTTCAGAATTTCAGATAACTAAGATTTCTGTAAAAGGAAAAGTTTATAAAGATTCAACAATGACAGTTCCAATCAGTGTTAAAAACATGAAATATTTTAGTGAATTTACCTTAATGTCAGATTCTAAAACATCGTTTGAATTCTTTTTTTCTGATACGCGTTTTATTGCTTTACCTGACTCTAAAATATCTTATAGACCGAAAATAAAGGAATGCTATTTG
>JAUWQW010000056.1 GCA_030610885.1 Candidatus Aminicenantota bacterium
CCTGAAGAAATTGATTATCCAGTTCCTGGGAATGATGATGCAATAAGGTCTATTAGACTCTTTGCTACAAAATTTGGGGAAGCTGTTAGCTTAGGATTAGAACAAAGAGAATCTGAAGAAATAATTCAGCAAGAATCAGAACAAGAAGAAGATTCCAAAACTACAGAAGATGAAAGTACTGAAATCACAGAAGATAAAAGTATAGAGGAAAAAAAGGAGAGTTAATATGGCAATAGATATGTCACTTGTAAAAAAACTCAGAGAACAGACAGGTATTGGCATTCTTGAATGCAAAAAAGCTATTGAAGAAACAAATAACAATTATGAAGAAGCTATTGATACATTAAGAAAAAAAGGATTTAAAAAAGCAAAAGCAAAATCTTCACGCATTACTAAACAGGGAGTAATAAACTCTTATATTCATACAAACAGCAAAATTGGGGTTTTAATTGAAGTTGGATGCGAAACTGATTTTGTTGCAAAAAACGAAGAGTTCCAAACACTTGTAAAAGACATAGCAATGCAAATTGCAGCAATGAACCCAAAATATATCTCTGAAAAAGATATCCCAGTAGATGTTATAGAGAAAGAAAAAGAAATTTGTAATGCACAATTGAGAAAAAGTGGAAAACCAGAAGATATTATAGAAAAAATTACTGAAGGTAAACTAAAAAAATTCTATTCAGAAATATGCCTGCTCAACCAAATTTTTTTTAAAGATGAAAAAACAACAATAGAAGAATTAATCATAGAGAAAATACACAAGATTGGAGAAAATATCGTAATAAAACGATTTGTCCGCTATCAAGTAGGCGAAGAAATTTAGTATGGATGAGAATCCTCATTTTAAAAGAATTCTTTTAAAACTAAGTGGCGAAGCCTTAAAAGGAAAAGTTTCTTTTGGAATATCTAATTCAGTAATAGATGAAATAGCTGAAGAAATTAAAGAAATTCAAAATCTTGGAATAGAAATAGCAATTGTTACTGGTGGAGGTAATTTCTTCAGAGGTGTTAGAGCTGAAGAGCTCGGTATTGGAAGAGCATCTGCTGATTACATGGGAATGCTTGCTACAATAATAAATGGTATAGCTTTACAAGATGTCTTAGAAAAAAAGGGTGTTAAAACAAGATTGGTCTCTGCATTGGAAATAAAAGAGGTTGCGGAACCTTTTATAAGAAAAAGAGTTATAAGACATCTAGAAAAAGGTAGAGTTGTGATCTTCACATCAGGAACTGGAAATCCTTTTTTCTCAACTGACACTGCAGCTGCATTAAGGGCAATTGAAGTTAAAGCTGATATTCTCTTAAAAGCAACAATGGTTGAGGGAGTATATTCACATGATCCTAAAAAAGTGAAAAATGCAACTAAATTTAACCATCTATCCTATTTTGATATTCTTTCAAAAGAATTAAAAGTAATTGACCATACAGCTGTAACTCTATGTAAAGAAAACAATTTACCCATAAAAATATTTTTTCTTACCAAAAAAGGAAACATTATCAAAGCAATCAAAAACAGTGACATAGGTACATTAATAAATTAGAGGTTTGAAAATGTCAAAAGATATATTAAATGAAGCAAAATTAGAATTAAAAAAAGTCGTGGAAGAATTCAAAAAGGAGATTTCAAAATTAAGGACTGGCAGGGCATCTGCTTCAATACTTGATGGAATAATGGTTGAATATTATGGAACTCCAACTCCAATAAATCAAATTGCGACTTTATCTGTACCTGAGGCTAATTTAATTGTGATTAACCCATGGGATAATAAAATTATAAATGAAATAGAAAAATCAATAAGAAATTCCAATATTGGACTTAATCCAATTTCTGATGGAAAAGCAATTAGATTGCCTATCCCTCCTCTTGATGAAGAAAGAAGAATGGAAATCATAAAAATATTAAAAAGATATACAGAAGAGAGAAGAACATTAACAAGAAATATAAGAAGAGAGTATAGAGAAATTGGTAAAGATTTGCAAGAGGAAAAGAAAATATCAGAAGATGATGAAAAGAGATTTTACAATGATTTACAAAAACTTATTGATGAAAACATAAAACATCTTGATGAAATTGAAAAAAATAAAAAAAGATACATCCTTGAAGAATAAAAACTTTAAATTTAGAAATAATCAATGAGTGCAACAACAAATCAGTATCAATAAGGTAAATATTTCATTATGTAAACAAGCTGTTTATCTTATTTACAGCTTGCTCTGTATTACTTTGAAATTCTCTTAGCATTGCAAAATTTCTTAGTCCTATATCTTTTAATTCTGATAAATTATTCAAGTTTAATCCGCCTATACCTACAACAGGAATGCTAACAGCTTTTAAAACCTCCTTAACTTTGTTTAGTCCTATAGGGGGATAATTCTCTTTTAAAGGTGTTGCAAACACAGGGCCAATGCCTATATAGTCTGCACCCTCCTTTTCAGCCTTTATTGCCTGGCGTAAAGAATGAGTAGAAACACCAATTATAAAATTTGCAGAAGTGATTTTCCTTGCTTCCAATACTGGAATATCATCTTGACCAAGGTGAACTCCATCTGCTTGCGACATCAATGCAATATCAATAAAATCATTAACAATAAATATACTATTATATTTGTTTGTTATATTTCTAATTTCTATTGCATTTTCCAACAGGTGTTTTCTTATCAAAATCTTGTCCCTATATTGAACTATATTTGCTCCAGCTTTACATGCCTTTTTTACAATTTCTATATGATTACAGCTTGTAATTACATAAGCACCAAGATTATTTAAATTTTTAAATTTACAAATCGAATCTCTTTTATCTATTTCTCTAAATTTTAATGCATTTTCAAAAATGGATTGATGACTATCAAACGCTATTTTTGGCATCTCCTTAAAGCTAAAAAATCTTACTTCCTCTGAATCATCACCAGGCCTTATTTCACCTCTTATATTCTTTATACTGTAACCAATAACAAGTACTGACTTATAAATCGGGCTCTTACTTAAATAAACACCCGCTAATCTTTCAATTTCACCCTCTAAATTCGTCTCTTCCTTCAATTCCCTTAAACAACATTCCTCAGATTTTTCATATAATTCAATAAAACCGCCAGGCAAACACCAGTCCCCTTTCTTTGGTTCTATATTCCTTTTTACAAGGAGAATCTCTTGATTTTCATTAATTACAACTGAGGCTGTAGAAGGTACTGGATTCTCATAGATTGGTTTATTGCACTTAGAACAGAACAACCTGCTTCTTCCATCAATAAATCTGCTTGCCAGCCTGGTAGTACAATGAGGGCAATAAATCAAACCTGTCATTTCTTCAACTTTTTTATTATTTCATTGGCAACTTTTTCACCAGATAGAATCATACCTCCAAAAATAGGACCCATTCTGGGAGCTCCTTTTGAAGCATTAGCTGCCATTCCAGTTACATATAAACCTGGATATATTTCAGATGTATTTTTTATAGTAAGTTCTTCTCCTCTATCTGCCCACATTGACATTTCACCCATGACCTTCAAAGTTGAGTCAGTTTTTTTTGAAATAATTGTACAAATCTCAGCATCATGTCCAGTACCATCAACAACATATTTTGACCTTATTGTTAGAGGATCAACGTGAAGCCCCATGTTAATTACAGGAGACCAGTTTAAAACAAGTCCACTTATTCTTTTTCCTTTTTCGTCCTCTCTAAACATCACATCCTCGACTTTTATAAAATTAAATATTTTAGTTCCTGATTTTACACATTTTGATATAAATGTTGAAGTAGCTTCAACACTATCAGCAGTAAAATATCCTTTAGAATACTCTTTACAATCAACTCCCATTTTCTGTAATAGATCTAATGCAGTTTTCTGAACAACTATTTCATTAAACATCATACCCCCTCCCCACATCCCACCGCCTGGAGAAAGTTTTGCTTCAAAAATTGCAGTTTTTATTCCATTTTCCCCTAAAATCGTTCCGCACACTAAATTGGAAGGACCAGCACCTACTAATGCAACATCAAGTTCTAAAGAATCCTTTAATTTCTTGAAATAATTTTCAATAATAGCTTCTGAAATTTTTATATCATCTATTTTCATTTCACTCCTTTTAATTCTCTAACATAAAAGTTCTTTTTCAAGAATATTACAATTTTAAGCCAATTTCAGTTAAAATTCAAGATCTATCTGAAAAGACTTATTTTTTTAATATGATTGCATCCAGCTATAGATCATAAATGGGCAATTTTTAAAAAAAACTTCTTGATACTCTCATAAGCTAAATATGTAGACCATACCCTAATATTTGCATTTTTTTTCAAATTTCCATAAAATAAGATTTGAGTTGACGAATCCAAAAAGTGTAAAACTATGGATAAATAAAAAGAAAGGAGGAATTAATGATTTTAACTAATGTTGAAAGTATCCCGGGGAAAACCATCAAGCAACATTTTGGGATTGTTTCCGGAAGTACAGTTAGAGCGAAACATGTTGGAAGAGATATTATGGCAGGTTTAAAAAACATTGTTGGTGGTGAGTTAAAGGGATATACAGAATTGTTGCAGGAATCCAGAAAGCAGGCTACTGATCGGATGATTAAACAGGCTGAGGAACTAGGTGCTAATGCTATTGTCAATATAAGATATGCCACATCATCTGTGGCGCAGGGTGCATCTGAACTTTATGTTTATGGTACAGCAGTACAGGTGGTATAGGTAACCATAATGGAAGCATTAGTAGTTTTTTTCTTACTTTTAATTCTTGGATATATTGTTGGAAGTATTACTGAAAAAAATCATTATAAATCCATTGAAGAGAGAGAAAAAAAAACATTACCTTTGCCTGTAGTCAACATGAAAAAGGTGGAGGATATCCTGAAACCGGGTAAAAAAATAGCATCTGCCGAGTTGGTTACCGGAAGTGTTGTAGTTTCCATCGATTATTTTAAACGCATTCTGGCTTCTTTGAAAAATCTGGCGGGCGGAAATATTCGTTCCTATGAGACACTGGTTGACAGAGGGAGACGGGAAGCCATATTACGTATGAAAGAAGCTGCAGATTCGCCAGATATTATTATGAACCTCAGGATAGAAACTTCAACAATCGGCAGAAGTGCAAACCGAAACAGTATTGGAAGTATTGAAGTATTAGCTTATGGAACTGCTATTAAATATAAATATTAAAAAGTATAAACAAATGTAGTGAAATATATCCCAAAAACACTCAAAGATAATGTTAATGTAACACCCGGCTCACCTTTGAGAGAGTTACTAAAATTACTGGTCTTGGTGGTAGGTGGATTAGTTGTCCTCTATATTATATTGGGATTAGTAGTTTCCATGATGGTTCCCCACATATCTTTAAAAGTAGAAACTGGCATGGGCAGGCTTTTCAAGAATCACATATGTGTCAATGAAATAAAAAAGGAAAGTAAAAGACTCCAAAAGCTTGTTGATGGTTTTTATCCCTTTCTTACATCAGATGATCGAAGGCTGAATTATAAAGTTTTCGTAACACAAAACAGTCAAGTTAATGCTATGGCTCTTCCAGGTGGGACTATAGTTGTTTTTTCTGGACTCTTGAACAAGGTTAGCTCTCAAAGTGAGCTTACCTTTATTTTGGCACATGAATTGGGGCATTTTTACAACAGAGATCACTTAAAAGGACTTGGAAGGGCTCTAGTGGTTTTAGTTCTATCAGTAACTATACTGGGAGAAAACTCCTCTGCAACGAATTTTATTTTCAATTCAATTGTTCAGGTGGAGATGAAATTCTCCAGGAATCAGGAAAAAGCAGCTGATTTGTATGCTGTGGGCCTGCTAAAAAAACGTTATGGTAATGCCAAAGGAGCCTTAGAATTTATGAAAAAATTAGTTAGAGAAGAGAAAAGATGGAAATTATTTTACTATTTCTCTTCTCACCCTCATCCTGCCTATCGTTTAAAGTACATAAGAAATGCATTATAATAGAAAAATTGAAGGATGACCCATTACCAATTACAATCCATAACCTCTTGGGAAAATATCTCTTATTTCTACTGGTAATTTTCCATGAGATTTAATCTCTCCTGTAATTACTTTAAACAGAGACTCAATTTGAACTCTTCTAAAACCATAAGTAACAATATATGTATCAACAAAAGGGAAACTCCTTATATCATAAGGATTACCTAAAGCAACAACAATTAAATTCTTTCTCAATTTAATGATTTTTCTTATAGCCTGAGCCTGATTTTTTTCTACTTCAGGATTTCTTGAATAAACACCTGCAATAATATAAGAATATTCTTTTAATTTAAATCCCAATGATTTAGAGATTTTCCCATCAAGTTTTAGAATTTCTATATCTACATTTCTTAAATACTTTTTACCAATAGTTCCAAGCATAGAAACATTTTCTGCTTTTTGGATAGCTGTTGTTGCTCTTACCTTCTCCCACTCTAAAATCAGAATTTTTTTCTCCTTATCTATAGGAATTACCCCTGTTTTATTTCTTAAAAGAGTTATTGAATCATCCGCTATTTTTCTTTCAAGATTTATATTACTCCTTAGTTTTGTTAGTACAGTTTTTTTATCTCTTATCTTTCTTACAGCATTATTAAAATATCTTTCTTTTAATTCCATTATGCGTAAAATAGAAGCATCAATTCTTTTCTCTTTTATTAAACCTTTTTTTACATAAAAAAGTAATACTTCAAAAAGTTCCCTCTGAAAATCAAATTCATGACTTGAAACAATCACATCAATCCCAGCATTTATTGAATTTTTTACTATTTCTTCAGGAGAGAAATTATCTTTAACAGCCTTCATTTCAACACAATCACTAAAAACAACACCATTATATCCTGTTTTTTTTCTTAAAAGTTCATTAATAAAATAAGGAGAAAAAGTAGCAATCTTATCTGAAATATTCGGAAACAAAACATGAGATGACATCATCGAATCAATATTTATTTCAGCAAGCTCTGCAAAAGGTTTAAAACAATAATGAAAAAAGTATTCAGAAGAAATAAAATTTTCCGGAACTTCAAGATGAGAATCTTTTATAGTGCCTCCATGACCTGGATAATGTTTCCCACATGCAGCTACACCTCCTTCATTTAGACCAAGGAAAAATTCCTTTGCAAAATTTATTACAATATCAGGTTCATCAGAAAAGGATCTTATTCCAATTATAGGATTGTTTTCTTCAAAATTTACATCTAAAACAGGTGCAAATACACCATCAATCCCTAATGTATCCATCTCCTCTCCAATTATTTTACCTGCAATTCTTGAATTGCTTTTATTATAAGTTGCTGCAATTCCCATATGGGATATAGCAGTTGCAGCAATTTCTTTAAATTGTACAACTGTACCACCCTCTTGATCAGTATATATAAAAGGAGTAACTTTACCTATAGAGTGAATTCTATTTGTTAGTTCCACAACCTGTAATGCAGATTCAACATTTCTTGAAAAAAGTATAACAAATCCAATATTATTACTATTAATAAAATTTTCTGCTTCTTCTGGCAATTCTTTTCCATAAAATCCATACATAAATAACTGACCGATCTTTTCTTTCAAAGATAACTTAATATTATTATTCATTTACTTTAAACCAATTACAGAAAATTTTTATGTTAAAAATATAAACCTCTATCATAGTAAAGAAAAATAGCAATTATCTATTAAACTATCTTTTTCTTATAGATTCTTCTTCTTTTGTGCTGTGTTGGGTTGTAATACTTCCATTGAGCCTGAACTTTCTTGTTATCCTCTAATTCCGGGTTTGACTCTGCATATTTAAATCCTTTTTTCATAGCTGTTTTAATAATCTCTATTACCATTAAAAGGTCAACCCCAAGACCTCTATATTTCTTTCTTATACCAGCAAGATAAAAATCAATTACCTCGTGCTTTTTTAATGCCTTTAAAATATGATACCACCCAATAGGGAATAATTTTCCTTTTGCCTTCTGAAAAGCCTTAGAAAGATTAGGAAATGTAATCATAAAACCTACCATTTCATCTTTTTCATTTTCAACAACTTTTAACATATCTGGATTTACAAAAGAGAAATAGTTTTTCATATAATATTTAACTTGATTCTTAGAAATTGGAACTGAACCATAAATCTCCTCAAAAGCCTCATCAAGTAATTCAAACATTTCCTTTGATCTATTAAGAATCTCTTTCTTGCTCTTGAATTTAAAGACTTTTAAACCGCTTCTCTCTTTTATTCTTTCTGCAAGCCTTAAGAGTTTTTCTGGAATTCCTGTTTCATGAGGAACCATAGTTTTAAATTCAACATAATCAACATCCTTTTCAAATCCATACTTTTCTGTTAATTCAGGATAATAAGAATGGTTATATATGGTTACAATTGTCGGAAATTCGTCAAAGCCCTCAATTAACATTCCTTCTGGATCAAAATCAGTAAAACCATGAGGACCTGTTAGGCTTTCCATACCCAATTCCTTTCCCCAATTTTCAACAGCTTTAAGAAGTGAACTCGCAACTTTATAATCATCTATTGTATCAAACCATCCAAATCTCAAATTTTTTACATTATACTTATCATTCGCAATATAACTTAATATTCCAGCAATCCTCCCAACAGGCTTTTCATTCTTATACGCAACAAACAGCTTTGTATCTGCACTCTCATAAGCAGGATTTTTCTTCCTATCAAATGTCTGTAATTCATCTTTTATAAGAGGAGGTACCCAATAAGGGTTGTCTTTGAAAATTATATAGGGAATTTTAATGAAAGTTTTTAAATCTTTTTTTGTTTTAACAATTTTTATATTAATGTCCATTTCAACCTCATATTAATTATATAACAAAGTTGAATTACAATTCAAATTTTTTTCTAAACTTTTATAAAAATGATAAAATTTTAAATTGAACCTTGATTTTAACAAAATTTTTTCTTATAGTGTAAAATGAAAAAAATTGATATAAAAAAAATCATCGAACCAAAGGATACAGATATTTCCAGAGATTTCCCTCCTTTTATATCAAATGTTGCAAATAAAATTCACAAACTTCCTTCATTTATGTCAAATTTGGCCATAAAATACTTTGAATACATATCTCACATAAAAGAAGTAAATAAAATACTTAAAATGTATGAAAATACAAAGGATTTTGAATTTATTGATAAGCTTTTCACTTATCTTGACTTTTCATACTATATATCAGATGAAGATAAAAATAAAATTCCAGCAAAAAAAAAATTAATATGTGTTTCAAATCATCCTTTAGGAGCACTTGATGCTTTATCACTTTTAAGTGCTATAGGCAAAATAAGACCTGATGTTAGAATTGTTGCTAATGATTCTTTACTGAATATAGAAAACCTGGCAAATCTATTCCTTCCATATAATGCCATTTCCAAAAAAATACAAAAAAATAGAATTACTGGAATTGAAGAAGCCCTTATAAATGATGAAGCTGTTATATTCTTTCCTGCTTCCAGATTGTCAAGATTTACTAAAAGAGGTATTAGAGACACAAGATGGGTAAAGGGACCAATTCGCTTAGCCTGCAAATTTAATGCTCCTATTTTACCAATTTTAATAAAAGCAAGAAATTCAAATCTATTTTACATATCTTCCCTATTTTTTAGAAATTTCACAAACTTCTTAATACCACGTGAGATTTTTCTAAAACGATCAAAATCTATTAAATTAAAATTGGGAGACCCAATTCCTGCAAAAATTTTTAAGTCAAGCAATATCAGCTTTAATATTCAAACAAAATTGCTTAAAGATCACATTTATAATATAGATAACAATAGAACATTTGCTCTAAAAATAAAATAATTTCTTTTACTCTCCTCTTTTTGTGTGTGTAAAGTTGAAATGTCATTATACATATATTATAATAGTTACTGTTAAGAAGCAAAGAGCTTTTCAACAATAACGGGGAATTATTATGCACAGACAATCAAAACTTATGAGGGAGTTAAAATCTGAAGAACTATTACACTACAAAAATATGTCCCCGCAGCAGAGATTGAAAGTTGCAATTGCCCACAACAAAATTATAAAGGAACTTTGTTTTATAGGCCTGAGTAAAAAAGGGTTCACTAAAACAGAAATAAGCAGGATATTGAACGGTCATAAGGATGAATAAAGAAACTCTCAAAAAGCTATTTGCTGTTCTAAAAACATTTAATATTTCTTACATTCTCATTGGGGGATATGCAGCAGCAGTATGGGGATCTGTGCGAGCAACCAAAGATATTGATTTTCTTGCTAATATTCCTTCTAATATAATCCTACAAGTGATTGAAAGATTAAAAAGCCATGGTTTTGTAGTTACATATAAAAGCGGAAGTTTTAGAGATCCAGTTTTAGGGGTAATTAAATTAAAATTTAAAATTGGAGAAAATAAAGAAACTCTTGAACTATTACTAGGAATTCGGAAGATGCCTCCAAATATATATCTTCGTTTTGAAAAAATTCATGTAATGGGAATTGAAATACCAGTTGTATCACCAGAAGATTTAATTGTGCTTAAATTACTTGCCGGGGGTCCAGTTGACATCCATGATGCAAGGAATATTTACAATGTAATGAGAGAAAAACTGGATATGCAATATCTTAAAAAAGAACTAAAAAGGTGCAAGTTTTCTCTTGATTTAATAAAATCTTAGAAATTAAATCCATTGTTATGTCAATCAATAAAATTTTTTTCTATAATGAATGTAACTGGTCCTTCATTGATTGAATGAATATTCATCATAGAGCCAAAAATCCCTTTTTCAACTTTTATATCATTAGAAAGAATATCATTAAACCTATTATACAAATTTTCTGCTTCTAAAGGCTCTTCAGCATTATTAAAGTCAGGTCTCCTCCCTTTTTTTATATGGGATGCAAGAGTAAATTGAGAAATAGACAGAATTTCACCATTGATCTCTTTAACACTCAAGTTCATTTTATTCTTTTTATCTGGAAAAATCCTTAAATTCAAAATCTTTTTTGCCATAAAATGAGCCTCGTTTTCTTTATCACCCTTTTCAATTCCAACAAATACAAGCAACCCTCTTCCAATTTTAGCAACAACACTCCCTTTGACCTCAACTTTAGCATTTTTTACTCTTTGAACAACAACTCTCATTTTTTTATCATTTAATACTCTTTATAAAAATATTATGTACATTAATATTGGGTAATTCCCTTTTTCCGCATCTTTTCGGAAGATTGAAATAGATATTTTTTAACAATATATCAGAATTAAAATCAACCAACAATCTTTTTTTATCTTTTTCTCCAATAAGATCATTAAAACAAAATGACTTTGTTAAATCAATAAAATATATTTTTATCTCCATCCAGAAAATAGGGCACACATTGCCATGGGAAACAATTATTTTATCTCCTGTTATATAATATTTTCCCCATGTAATATGATTAATAAAATTGAGTGAACTTTTCATGTTACCTGTAAAACATAAAAAAACTCTGTGGTATTTCAGATCTTTCAGTTTTATTAAAAACTCATATTTAATCAAGGAAGAATTCCCATTACTTCTTTTTTTTTCTATATCTTTTAGTTGTATTTTGATGAAATCTAAGAGATATTGCGGTTTCTTTTTATTTTTTGAATAAAATTCAGAAGTTACTTCAGATCTTTCATAATTTTGTATATAAACCAAACAATCAATACCATCTTTTTGTGCTAATTTCTGGAAATAAAGAAAATTCTGATTTAGCAATTCAGTTAACTCTCTTCTTGTTCTTATCTTTGGGATACGATGTCTTAATTTCAAGTTTTCCATTCTAAAAATATGTGCTTCTTTCTTATCTAAAAAAGAAAAAATACGATTCTGCTCAACATTATCTCTTATTTTTAAATTCAGATCCTTCAATTCTCTTTTACTATTATTTATAACTTTAACACCGGGTGTAAGTATAAAAACAGAATAGATAAAAACAAATAGAATGAAAGATAAAAAAGAGAATACTTTTATATTAAAAAACTTTATCTTCATTCAATATCTACCTGTCCATAAATATAGAAATCCGGACTTTTTTTGTTTATGTTAAATTTTGAGAGAGAAACCTGTATCACATTATCAAATTCTTCTATTTTATTTAAAAATTTAATAAGCTTTGGTTTTAGATATATATTCTTATTCCCTTTAAACTCTCCTTCCAGGGAAAAACTGAATTTTTGAATATCAGGTTTTATTCTAAGTTTTTTTAATTCAATATGTTCCGGGGTAATTAAACCTAATGCTCTTATAAAATCTGATGCAGAATAAGAATATTGCAAAGGATAATTCAAAAAAAACCTTGTTTTTAAAAATTCAACCCTTTGATTTATTGTTTCCTTTACTTCTGGAGAGCTTAAAATAAATGAAAAATTTGATCTTTTAGCTTTACTTATATCTCTTTTATATGACGATTTAATTCTATTTAAATGAATTGTAATTCCAATTAATATAACTAAAATTATAGTAAAAAAAATAGTGATTCCGATCCAATTCCTAAACCCTTCTTTCCTCATTTAACCAATATAGCATAATAAAACTTATTGCTCAACTTCTATATTTAGCCAAAAAATGTATCTTTTTTGCAAAAATAATTGATATATACAAATTTTAATTGCTACTGATTAACAGCTTTGTTCACAGCATCTTTTAATTTTGGATTCACTTTAACATCATTAGATTCAGCTAATTTTAAATATTCTGATGCTCTTTTATATTGTTTTCCCATATAAAAAATATTTATAAGATTATTGTAAGCTTGGCTATGTTTAGGATTTATTCTTATTGCTTCAATATATTCATTTAATGTTTCTTGAAACTTTTTTAATTTAAAATAAACATTACCATGAAAGTAAAAGAACTCTGCCTTGAGATTTTTCATTACAATTTGAGAATCTTTAAACCTTCTCTGCATATCCTCCATTTTCTTTCTTGTATCACCTATGGCAATTCGAAGTTGATCCCTTCTTGAGCTCCAGTCCTGTAATTTTAACTGAGAGCTTAAATCTTTTAAATTTTCTCTGATTTTCATTAAATTTTCTTGCTTAGAAACCATTACTATTTTTACAAAATCATTGTAAGTTGATTTAGCTTTCACAATATAATCCAATGATTCCTTAAAGCTTCCTATATGATAATATCCCTTTGAAAGATAGAAATATGCATTTGAATGGTTTGGGAAAATTTCAATGCATTTCTTAAAATTCTTTTCTGCCTTTTTATAACTCTTTTTATAAAACTGTGTTTCTCCTTTTTTAAAATAATTATTTGCTGATTTAAAATCTTTTATAAGTTTATTCTGCTCTTTTATAACATTCTCCTGGCTGAAATTAAAATTAGTCCAAAAGAAAAGAATTAATATAATTATAAAAACAGAAAACCTTGATCTGTTAAATTCATTTTTTTCTCTACAACTTGCATTACTTTCTCTCATTTTTCCTCCTTTTTTAATATTAACATAAAGAAAATAATACGGGGAAAAAACAATATAGTTTAATATGAATAGTATTTTATAACTCGTTCAATTGCTTTTTCACAGATTTTGCAGTAAGAGGTTGTACGAGTGCTGAACATAATACAATCAAGCATTGGGCGAAAAAGTCCCTTTGGTGAATATCCCGCCCCTTCAAAAGCACCTACTTTATCTTTATACTTATTATTTTTGAAAAAATTCTTTCTTTTTATTCTTAATTTCTTTGAAAGCAACATTACTCTATCCTGAAGTTTTTCGATTTTTTTCTTAGAAGCATTTTTATTTTTAAGAAGATTTATCTTATTATAAAGTGTATGTAAATCTTTTGAAAATCCTTGACCCATTTTATCAAGTTTCTCTTTTCCCCATGGAGTTGGAATTTTCACACCCTTTGTAACAAGGTATTTCCATTTCAAATTTTCAGGATCTAACAATGCTGTGATATTTGGTTCTAATGGTTCAATACCCTTTGGATAAAAATCCGTATAAGTTACTGAAGATGAATAATATTCATCAGCAAGTCCTCCAAAAGAATGTCCGAATTCATGAAGGAAAAGATATTCACTGAATTTTTCGTTTGTTGTAAAAACAGAATAAAAATTATAAATACCTCCGCCACCATAACGTTTACTATTAACTACAATTGCAATAGTATCATAAGGTACATGTGCTATAATATCCCTCAAACTTTTATTATCTTCTGTTAAAAGATAACGAGATAACCCCAATGAATTAAAAGATGAGCTAATACTTGTATTTTTAAAAACACCCAAACCTGGTTCGTCTGTACCACTTTCCTGTGAAGGTTTACATACTGCATAAACATTAAAACTCTCTTTAAACCTATTGTATGGTGCATGTTCAAAAAATATCTGACAAAGCCTCTCCACAGTTTTTCTAAATTTGTCTTGCTCTTCAATTCTAAATCCCTCTCCTACAAAAACAAGATCTACCTTTTTATGCGGATCTCCTTTCTTATTTATCTCCCAAACTTTTACACCATTCATAAGACTCTCTTTTATAATTCCAATACCATTCGGATTGATTTCTGTATTAAACAGGGGTTTTAAATCATTATTTTTCCCCCTATATTCAATTGTAAAACAAATTTTTTCTTTTGGGTAAGGTATAATTGCAGTTTCATGAAATGTACGTTTTATGCCTTTTTTTGCAAAATCTGTTGTTTGGTATTCTCCAAAATAACTATTAAATCCCTTAGAATAAATAAGGCTTTTTGATTTAGCATCATATATTTTAATAAAATAATGTCCATTATTAAAAGGATAAATAAGATTATGCATACTTCCTGCCCAGATCCCTTGCTGATAAACCTTATCCAGAGAAACCCACTCATCCTGAGCATCTCCTGAGTGAAAATAGTCTATCCTCATTGTTTTATCAATAAAAAAATTTTCGAATTTTAAAACATCAGATCTTGCAAAATCTGATATAAAAATAGAAAAAACTAAAAAAATAAAACTCGCTACCTTTTTCATTAAAACCTCCTATCCTATAAGCTATATTATATAGTATATTTTTATAAAATATATATTATTTTGTTGAAATTTTTTAAATTATAATCTATTATTCTTAAATAGAGGTTTTAAAATGATAAATAGAAAACAATATTCATTTGTTATTATTTTTTTAATCTTTCCGATCCTTATTCTCCCGATTCAAAATAAAATTATTTGCTTCGGAATGAGTTATTTACCTGAAACTCTTGATCCAGCACAAGCATGGGATGACACTTCATTTTTTTTTACTGTTAATATATTCGACACATTAGTCAAAATAAATCAAAAAACATTTAAAGTTGAACCTTCTCTAGCAACATTATGGAAAAATAAAGAAAATGGAAAGACCTGGATATTGAAACTTAGAAAAGGAGTAACATTCCATGATGGATCAGATTTCAATTCTGATTCAGTTATCTTTTCATTCAAAAGACAGATGAATAAAAGATTTAAATACAGATATTATGATTTCCCTATGTTCGATGAGATATTTGAAAATATCAAAGATGTGAAAAAGATAGATCAATATACTGTTGTTTTTTATTTGAAGAAACCATTTTATCCTTTTCTTTCAACTCTTACATGTTCAGGAGCATCAATCGTATCTCCTTCAGGAGTAAAAAAATTCAAAGAAAAATTTCATAAAAACCCTATTGGCACAGGTCCTTTTATTCTAAAAAAATGGGAAGAAAACAAACAATTAACCTTAAAAGCAAATTTAAAATACTGGGGAGGCAGACCAGAAATCGATGAGTTTATAAATATAATTAATCCAAATATCGAAATATTACACAACTTATTCCAAAAAAAAAAAATAGATATCCTTTTTACTTTTTCAATATCAAAGCTTATGGGATTAAAAAACCTGAAATGGGTAACAATAGACTATTTTCCAACATTTTCAGTTAATTTTATTGCTTTTAATTTTAATAATAAATATCTAAGAAATAAGAATATTAGAAAGGCTTTCTCCCACTTATGGGATAAAAAAACCTTAAAGTATGTTTTTCAGAATACATATTTTTCTATAGACTCCATTATTCCCCAGGGAATGTTAGGATATTCAAAAAAAACAGTAAAAGAAAGTTTCTCTATAAACAAAGCAAAAGAACTTATGAAAAAAGAAAAGCTTCCTTTAAAAATCAGTTTCAATTTCCTTCTTGAAGACAGTTCAATGTTAACCCTCCAATTGATCTCTTTATATTCAAAAAATCTAAAAAAAGTTGGTATTGAACTGAAAATACACAATGTTTCAACAAAAGAATATTTAGAAAGAATTAAAAAAGGAGACTATGACCTAACTCTGTCAGGTTGGATTGCTGATTATCCAGATACATTCAGTATTATAAAACCCATATTTTCAGAAAAACTTCAGAAACAAGGTTTTCCTAACCTATCATTATGTAAAAATGAAGAAATTCTAAAAAATTTAAATCTGGTCTCAAACACAAAAAGTTTAAAAAAGAGAGATGAATTATACAGGGAAATAAATAGGATTATAAATGAAGATGTACTGTGTATACCAATTTCCCAGTATAAAGAAATAGTAATATACAACAATGAGAAAATAAAAAGAATATATATCAGCCCATTGGGTAATATTACATTTTTTGATATAAAAAAAAGATGAAAATAAAATCAAAATTTTTCCTCTCTTCCATTCTTGTTGGAATTATCTCTGCTCTATTGGCTACTTTTTCAGCAATTTATTCTATTTCTAACAAGTATGAAAATACAGCAATTAAAGAAACAATTTTAAAAACACATACTGCTGAAAATTCTTTTTATGAAACCCTTGGTGACCTAACACGTAAAGCAGCATTCATTTCAGAATTAAGTGGAATTATTGATAATATTGAAAAACCAGATGAGCTTTCTATTGATTTAGAGAATAAAAGTTTTTTTCTAAATAATATCAATGTAACAATCCTTGATCCCGATTTTAACACTATTGTTTCTTTTAATAACTCTTCATCTGATAGTTGCATAAATAAAAATAAAACTATTAAAATCCCATTCTTTAACAAGCAGAGAGATCCTTTAATCAGAGATGCGGGTATATATAAAATTAACAATAAAATATATATTTTAGTTATATCTCCAATTGTTGACCAAAAGACCTTTGATTTTAAAGGATATGTTTTTTTTGAGTTATGCTTGAATTCTGAATTTGCAGATCTATTAAAAGAAAAAACCAAGGGAGATATTGTAATAATCTCAGACAAAGAGGAATTGGCATCAACATTTCAAGATACAGAAGGAAGACGATTTTTTCCAAAAATCCCTGAAATCCCAAAAGACAAAATTGAAAAAGTTGATATTCTTAATAAAAAATTCTTAATTGAGAGTTTCCCAATAATAAGCTACTCAAAAGCTAACATAGGAAAAGTTTTAGTTTCCATAAATATAAATGACATCACAGTTGCAAAAAAACATGGGATTTTAAGTATTTTACTTGTATTGTTAATTGTAGTTATATTAGTGATTTTTATTAGTTTATGGGTAGGTAAAAGATTAACCAAACCAATTCTTATACTTTCCGAGGGAGCTAAATCAATATCAAAAGGAAAATTTGACATAAAAATCAGACCTACATCAAAAGATGAAATTGGACAATTAACCAAATTATTTAATGAAATGGCAGAATCGATAAAGGATCAAACAGAAGAAATTCTAGATTTAAAAATATTTTTTGAAAAAATCATTGAAAATTCTCCTTATGCTATATTTATATGTGATGAATCATCAAAAATTATTATAATAAACTCAGCTGCAAAAAAAATCTTCGGGATTAACAAAAAAGAAGTAGAGAACAAAGACTTTTTCACAATAATAGAACTTCCTCAATCTATAAAGGCAGAATACTTTACTGTACTCTTAAGTGGCCAACCATGCTTTTACGATAAATATCCTTTAATGGTAAAGCATGGAGAGGAAAAAATTGTAAGATTTACATTCTATAATATAAAGCTTAAAACCAAAGATATGATTGCAGTTCAAATAGAGGATGTTTCAGAGCAATTAAAGATGGAACAAGAGCTAACTCACGCACAAAAACTAGGAACACTTGGAGAGATGTCAAGTAAATTCACACATGAGTTCAACAATCTAATTACTGGAATTATGGGTTATGTTGATCTTATAAAGAACGAAGTCAATAAAAACAGTGAAATTTATGCTAAAATCGATGCTCTTGGCAAAATTTCAAAAAAGGCTAATGACCTTGGAAAAAATATCTTAGATTTTGCAAGAAAAGAAACTATAAAATTGGAAAAAATTAATATTGGAGAATTAACAGATTCAGTCTTAAGACTTATTGAAAATACAATTCTAAAGAATATTGAAATAGAAAAAAAATACAACAAAAAAAACCAATATTTAATATATGGTAATAAAGCAAAATTATCATTAGCACTTTTTAATACATTTTTTAATGCAAAAGATTCGATTCAAATAGCAGTAAGGAAAAAAGGCAGAATTGTTATAAGTATTGAACGATTTACTCAAAAACAGAATAAAATAAAGTTTGTCAGGATTCAAATCTTTGATAATGGGACTGGAATAGAACCAAATATAATCGAGAGGATTTTTGAGCCATATTTTACAACAAAAAAAAGAAAGGGCACAGGTCTGGGTCTTTCCTATGTAAAACAAATTGTAGAAGAAAATAGAGGAGTAATATCAGTGAAAAGCAAACCAGAGGAAGGAGCCACCTTTATCTTTGATTTTCAGGAATTTGAATCCAGTTGAATCATATTAGGAAAATTACTATTAAATAAAACCTTTAAGTGTAAATCTTCTTGTTTTTTTTATTATTGAAATTCACTTTAATATAGATTATACTTAATTTATGATATTCTTTATGAAAAAGATTTTTTTTATTATTCCTTTCTGTATTCTATTGTTTTTTAATCTCTATTCTTCAAAAGACACCATTATTTACGTAAGGACTATTGATTCGGCATCTATAGAACCTGGCAAAGCAGATGATTATTATTCAGATGAAGTTATAGCAAATATATTTGAAGGCCTTGTTAGATTTAAAAAAGAAACCCTTATTATAGAACCATGTTTGGCAAGAAGCTGGGAAGCTAAAGATAATGGTAAAAGATGGATATTCAGACTCAGGAAAGGTGTGAAGTTTCATAATGGGGAGATTCTTGATGCAAGAGCTGTTGTAAAATCATTCAAGAGAAGAATAGGGAAATACAGATCAAAGTATAAAAAATGGGAATATCTTTTTTCATATATAAAAGATATTAAACTTATAGATAGATATACAGTTGAGATCGTTTTAAATAAGGCCTATGGTCCATTTTTATCTGCATTAACAGATCCGGCTGCTTCAATAGTAGCGCCAGATTGTTATAAAGGTAATAGTTTTAAGCCTATTGGTACTGGACCCTTCAAATTCGAAAAATGGGAAAAGGGCAAATATCTCATTATTAAGAGAAATGAGTTTTACTGGGATGGGAAGATAGGGCTTTCAAAAGTCACCTATAAAATTTTAAAAAGTGCCTACACTAAATTCCTTTATATTAAGAACAATATTGCTGATGTTTCAAAGGTCCGTTCAGCAAAGGAATATGAAGAATTTAAGGGAAATAAAAAGGTTACCTTTCTTTTTTCACCATCTTTTAGAATTCATTATTTAGCATTTAATACTAAAAAAAAGCCCTTTAATAAAGTTGAGATAAGGAGAGTTTTTTGTCATTTAATTGACAAAAAGATGCTTATAAAACATGTTTTTCAGAATCTTGCCATACCAGCAGTTACACCGATCCCTCCATATCTATTTG
>JAUWQW010000099.1 GCA_030610885.1 Candidatus Aminicenantota bacterium
CTTCAGCAAATTTTAAAATCAATAATAATCCGCTGCTTGCTGTTACTTTTGTTTTTTTTAACATCCCAATGTTGAAATTTTTAAGATTTTGTTTTATTATCATATTTGCCTCATTTGTTTGTCTCATTTGGGGCTTTCACCTGGTGGGTGAAAAATTTATTTTTTTTCATACCTCTATTATACCAGTTATAACTAGTATAATGGAGGTATATTCAACTATTTATAACATTTTAGTTGATTATTAGGAAAAAAATAACAAAGTTTGAAAAAAAATCCATATTATGCTATTTATAGACATATGAAGAAATCATTTCTTTTAATATTGTCCTTAATAATACTTAATATTTTCTTAATTCCTGACAATAAAAATTGCTATACAATAATAGCTGGTAAAAATGCTACTGTTGACGGTTCTGTTATTATTGCTCACAATGAGGATGATCAGGGTACATTATTCGTGAATGTTCATAAAATCCATTCAACACTTCACAAAAAAAATGAGTTAATTAAATTAAAAAATAATGGAAATATTACTCAAATAAGAAATACATCCGGTTTTCTATGGCTTGAAATACCTGACAAAGACTTTAGCGATTCTTACTTTACTGAGAATGGTATAGTTATTACTTCAAATGCATGTTTGTCAAAGGAAGATAAAGGAGATATAACACAGGGTGGAATCGGGTTTATGCTCAGAAGAATAATTGCAGAAAGGGCAAAATCTGCAAGAGATGCTGTAGTAATAGCTGGAAAATTAATAGAGAAATATGGATACTACTCATCTGGTCGCACTTTGTGTATTGCAGACTCAAATGAGGGTTGGATACTTCATGTCATAATGGGAAAACACTGGATTGCTAAAAAAGTTCCAGACAATCATATTGCTGTGATTTCAAACCGTTTTACAATTAATAAAATTTCTCCAGAAGATAAAAAAAGATTTCTTTGCTCTCCTGACATTATTGAATATTCAATAACAAGAGGCTGGTTTGATTTAAAAAAAGAAGGAATAATAGACTTCTCAAAATATTATAAAAGTCCAAAAGATCTGAAGAACATAACAAAGATTCTAAAACAATGGAAGCTTGAAGATCTTGAAAACAAATTTGACTTTGCTGAGATCAATTCAAGCAAAGGAAACTTTAAAATAATGAAAAATATTTTAAAAAAATGGAGAAACAAAAACCTTCAAAATAAATTTAACTTTTCTGAAATTTACTCAAATCCAGACAATTATAAATCAATGGACAACATTCTCAGGCAATGGAGAGGCATAAATTTATTATCAAAAGAGAACTATATAATAGATAAACCATTACCATTTTCATTTATTCCCCAGAAAAAAGTAAGGGTTAGAGATTTGTTTAAAATTTTAAGAGATCACTTTGAAGACACTAAATATGATTTATCAAATAATTATAGAAATGGCTCTCCAAATTCAACTAAAAACAGAACAATATGTACAAGAACGACACAATATTCATTTGTTGCAAAACTCAGAAATGATATGCCTCAAGAGATAAAAGATATTGTATGGATTGCCTTTAGAAGACCTGATTCAAATGCATATACTCCCTGGTATTTTTTTACTAATTCTACCCCATCTGGTTATACATATGGTAATTCAAAAAATGCAATAAGCAACCATTTCAAAAAAGCAAGTGTTTTTTTGAAATCTAACACAAACTATGCTTTCTGGAATTTTGCAAAACTATCAGAACTTGTTGATCAAGATTATAAAAATCGAATTAAATTGGTAAGAAAAGAGTGGAGAAATTTTGAAAATTATTCAATCAAAAATCTGAAAAAAAAGGAAAAAGAGTTCCTATATTTACTTAAAAAAAACAGAAATATTGCTCTTAAAATAATAACAAATCATATTCATAACCTTGAATACAGAAAATGGTTTCTTACAGCTGAATTGATAAAAACCATGGAAAAATAATATTATAAAATAGTTCTATCAATTATTAAAACTAATTTATCTTACTTTACTTTTATTGTTATCAAAGTAAAATCATCTCTGAATTTTTTATTATGACTAAAATTATTTATGGTTTTAAAAAGTTTTTCTGATATCTTATAAGCAGAAAGTTTTTTGTTTTTCTTTATAAAATCAATAATAGCCTCCTGGCCAAACTCTCTTTTATCTGGATTTTCCACCTCAGGAACTCCATCTGTAAAAGCAACAATAATATCTCCTATTTTTAATTGAAGAATCTCTTTTTCATACTTAGCATTTCCAACAAAACCTGTAAGAAATCCTCCTTTTGATAAGCTAACAACCTTACTCTTTGAAATCAAAAGAGGCTCAACATGGCCTGCATTTACATAAGTTACTGATTTTTTTGCATCATCAATTAGCATCCAGAATAAAGTAATAAAGCGATTCCCTCTGGTTAAATCGTAGATTAATGAATTTGCTTTTGAAATAAATTTTGCTGGTTCAAAAAAATAAAGTTCATTTAACGACCGAAAAACTGCTTGAGATGAGGCTGCTAACAAAGCCGCAGATAAACCTTTGCCCTCAACATCTGCAATTAGAACAGGGGTTATACCATTTTTCTCTTTTAGAATATCATAATAATCTCCGCCTACTTCATTTATTGGCTCATAAATAACTGAAATTTCAAAATTCTCAAGTTCCGGTATTTTCTGAGGTAACAGAGAAAGCTGAATATCTCTAGCTATGTTAATTTCATGTTCAATTCTTTTACTTTCAATTATTTTTCCAATCATAAATGCATTGTCAATTGCACTTGATGCAAATCTTGATATAAAAAAAGAAAATTCAATATCCTCAGAACCAAGCTTAATTCTATTAAACTTATAACCAAGGCCAAGGATAATTTTTCTTTTCTTTGATTCTGAAATATTAACTAAATAATGAATCTCTTTTAATAACAAAATACTCTTTAAATTAACAAGCTGTTCAGGCAAATCATCAACTTTTAAATAAAATATCTCATCATCAGTTTTTTTTATCTCTTTGAAAAGCACTTCTAATTTATCTTCAGATAATTTAAACCCCCGTTTTCTAAATAATTTATTTTCTGAGTCAAAAAAAAAGCTTTTTGATATTCCCATCTGACCCATTAATGTAGAAAAGTAAATTCTCATTATATTATCAATGTCAAAAGAGGAATATAAAGATGATGAAAATTCATATATGGAATTAAACTGAAATTGCTTTAACTTTAACTCCCTTTTTAAACTATCTATTTTTTTTTCTTCCATTTAATCATCTCGCAATAATTTATGTCACCTATTGTCTTATAATTAACTGAATCCATAATACTTTTAATCAGCTTAACACCCAAGCCACCCTTCTTTTTTTCTTTAATCAACTTATTTATATCCACACTTTCTTTATCAAAAACTGGAGGAATGCCTACAAAAATAATTTTTATCTTTAAACCATGTGTGTTTGAGAAATATTCAAGTTTTATATTTTCGTTTTTTTTATACTTATATGAATGTTTTATAACATTGGTTATTGCCTCATCAACAGCAAGCGCCACCTTTTGTGAATCAGATATAGAAAACTGATTTAAAGTTGCAATATGTTTAGTAAGACCTACAATCATCTTCAATAGATCTGTTTTTGAAGGAATAGTAATTGAAAATTGCGGTTTTTCAGGAAACATTTTTAAATTTATTTAGAGCAATGTGTTCATCTTTTAAAAAATCATATATTTCAGTAAATCCAACTAAATCAAAAATCTCATAAACCCTATTGTTCACACAACAAAGCTTTATATCACCCTGTTTCTCTCTTATTTCATCTAAATATCCCATTATGATCCCCATTCCAGCAGAACTAATATATGTGAGCTCATTGCAGTTCAAAATAATTTTCACAATATTATTTTCAATTAGTTTCAATATCTCCTTTTCAAATCTTTCTACATTATGAGCATCTAAATGTCCCTTGGGGTAAATAATACCTATCTTATCTTCAACTTTCGACCTAATATAAAATTGTTTCATATTAACACCTCAAATCTAAATGATTAAAAACTTATTCTATAATATACAAAACTATATTTCAATTGTCCTGGGGGTCAGTCCCCCTATTCAATTATAACATAAGCTATTGCATACTCTTTTGTGTGGGAAATTGAAAGATGAATTTGATTATATTTTATCTTTTTGAATTTTTCTAATGTTTTTCCATGTAATTCAACTTTAGGCTTTCCCAATTTGTCATTTTCAATTGAAATATCCTTCCATTTCATTCCATCGCGCCACCCTGTTCCCAGAGCTTTAAAAAAAGACTCTTTAGCTGCAAATCTTGCCCCATAATGTTGTTCTTTTTTAAATTTTTTCTCGCAATAGTCTATCTCTTTTCGTGTAAATATTTTTTCAATAAATTTGTTGTCTTTTTCAATCATCTTTTTTATTCTTTTTATTTCAACAATATCTATTCCAATTCCTTTAATCATTTGTTCTGCTAATTATTATAACATAAAACAAAAAAACAGATGACTTTAATTACAAATTCTAAAAATTAATTTGAAAAAAAATATTTTTTGTATATAATTTCTTATTATTAGGAGGTTTTTCTTGAAAATATTTATACCATTATTATTAATTTTTGTTTTATTTAATTTTTGTTCAACAAATAAATTCAAATCTGAATTTGATTTTGCAAATAAACTTGCAAAAAACGGTTTATGGAAAGAAGCACATTTCAGATGGACAAAATCTTTATCAGAAGAAAAAGATAATGCTTCTGTTCACAATAATATTGCGGTTGCTCTTGAACAGATGAAAAAATATGAAGAAGCTGAAACAGAGTATAAAAAAGCTCTCAAATTAGCACCCGACAACAAATTTATCTTAAGTAACTACAATAAATTAAAAAAAAATCTAAAAAGGAAGAAAAATGAAGATAAGAAAAATTAAACTAATCCCCATTATATTATTTATAATATTTTCCGTATCTTGCTCAACTAAAGAAAATATTAGAGTAAATATAGATATTGGAGATGTAAACATTGTAGATTTAAATAAATACATTAAAATTCTCTATAACGATTTTGAAATTAAACTTCCTAAAAACTCTTTTAACTCAAAAAAATATGTGAAGAATTTCTTTCTCGACGATTTTTCAAAAGCAGTAGAAAAAAAAGTAGAATATTTTGATACTGACACTGATTTCTTTAAAAATAGCGAGACTTTTTTAGAAAACTTAAAAAAAACACAAAACACCTTATTAATAACAGGGAAAATTAGAGTTGATATAAATAATAGAAACATAATTAAAAAAATAAAAACAAAATCTGGGAAAAGAAAAAAAACCTTTGTTCAGATTCAAGATTGGAAAATGACTTCAGATATACTCTTAATTGATTCAAATACTGGCAAAACAATTTATAAAAAAAGTTTTACTGAAAATATTAAAGATGCCGAATCTTTTGACACAAAATTTAATTTTGAAACTCTTTTTTTTAAAACCACTAATAAATTTATAAAATTTATTTTAAATAAAACAAAAATACAGGATAGATATTTACTGGCTAAATAGGGATTAAAAATGAAACTAAAAAAAATTATAATTTTAACACTTTTTATTCTTTTAAATTTGTCACTCTTTTCACAGTACAGTTATTGGTATTATGGTAAAAATAAGGTTATGAAACAGAGTTTCAAGTGGCAATACAATGAAACTCCTCATTTTAAAATTTATTATTATACATCTAATAAAGCTTTGATTAAAAAAATTGCAAAAGCTGCTGAACAATCCTATAATAAAATCTCAGATTATCTCAATGTAAAAGTCAAAAGGAAAATTCCCTTGATTTTTTTTGAAAACCATATTGATTTTGAGCAGACCAATATTATAAGTTATATTCCACCAGGAGCACTGGCTTTTGCAGATCCAACTGCATTCCGTGTTGTAGTTCAGGGAGACAGCTCTTTTGAGGAGTTATCAAGAACAATCAGGCATGAATTAGGTCATATATTTGAGTACACAATTATGGGACCAAGAAGTAGCTTAAGAAACAGACCACCATTATGGCTAATGGAAGGATTTTCTGAGTTTATCACTTTTCACTGGGATGATTTCTGTTTACTTACAGTAAGAGATAGCGTATTAAATGACAATATTCCTCTAATAGAAAAGAATGGAGATTTCAAAAGAGGTTTCTATAGTGGTAGAGTTCCTTATGATTTCGGACATCTTATTTATGAGTTCATAGAAAAGAAATTTGGTAGAAGAGGAATAAGAAAAATGTTATTTTCTCTAAGAGGAAGATCTTTATTAAAAGGAAGCAAAAATCCCTTAAAGGTTTTTGGATATTCTCATAAAATATTTAATTATGAATTTAAAAAATATTTAAGAGAAAGATTTAAGAAATATGTGTTAAAAGAAAATCCTGAGGATTACAGTTTTATTATTGGCCCTGATTTTCCTTATGTTTATTCTTTCTCTCACGAGATATCACCTTCTGGAGAACTTTTAGCTGTGCTTACTGTAAATATAAAAAACTACAAGCTTGACTTAATATTAATTTCAGTAAAGGATGGAAAAGTAATTAAAAACATAACTCCAGGATTTACTTCAAAATATGATGGTATTAATTTTAAATTCGATCCCTCTAAAGGAAAATCTTTTTCCTGGAATAATAATAGCGATAAAATAGCCTTTTTTGCAAGAAAAGAGCTGGATAATTATTTAGTTCTTATCAATATTTTGAATGGGAAAATCTTAAAAAAAATCAAAATAGAAAACATTGAAGATCCCAGCTCTCCCGACTTTCATCCTGATAATAAAACAATATTATTTACAGGTTTAGAGAAATCCAAATCCTATATATACTCAATTAACACTGAAAATGGGGAAATAAGAAAGCTTACAAATGGTTACTTCTTTGTAAGATCTCTAAACATCTCTTCTGAGGGCAATAAAATCGTTTTCTCTGCAAAAACTGAACAGACTTCACCTTTTTATAAAATTTACCTTGGTACAATAAAAAACCCTGAATATGCAAAGAAAATTACTTCTGGAGAATTTAATGATATAACACCTACTTTTTCAGATGATTCAAAGCATATATATTACAGTTCTAATGAATTAGGATCATTTAATATAAATTCAATTAATCTTGAAGAAAAAACACTATCCAGATATACTGATGTAAAAACAGGTAATTTTTTCCCCATTGAAATACCAGAAGAAAAAAGTAAACTCATTATATCTTCATACTATAAAGGAAGTTTTATATTGTTCAAAAAAGATACATCTGAATTCCTTGAGAAACGAGAAATTGAATTCGAGAACATTAAGAATCCAGAACTATCTACAAAAGAATCCCTAACAACATCTGAATTCGAAATAAAAGAGACAAAAAAATATAAACCTTTAAAAAAACTATATGTTAAATCAACATCACCAATTGTAATTAGCATGGGTTCAAATGGAGGCTTCTGGGGATATTCATACCTGATACTTTCAGATCTAATGGGCGATCACAATTTTTCTTTAACATTAGCTTCTCAATATGGATACAAATCCTATCATTTGACATATTTTAATCAGAAGAGTCGATTACAACCATTTTTACATTTTTTCTCCTATCAGGATGTCTATTATTATGGCTATAATTACTGGGACTACTTAACTACAAGAAAAATGTATGGAGGAGAAATTGGTTTTGTATATCCATTTAATAGATCTTATAGATTTGAGACTACTTTCTCTCTTTATAAACAGGATGAAATTTCAGATATGATATTTTATGGGCTAGAACTTCCTTATGGACAATACTTTAGTGGAACTGCAGCTCCAATTAAATTTTCATTAATTGGAGAAACAACAAGATTTGCAAATTACGGGCCAAATATGGGCTATACTTTCAAATTTACATATAAAAAATTTATAAAACTAAAATCTTCATATCTAGACTCCTACGTTCTTGAG
>JAUWQW010000044.1 GCA_030610885.1 Candidatus Aminicenantota bacterium
AGTTGCAAAGCAATATAGTGTATAAAAATAACAAACAATATACATATATAGCATAAACAAGCATAATATTAAACAATACAAAAAAGTTTAAAACTTTAAAATTGAGCTGGATTTGTATTGAAAAAAGAGGAATTTCATTTATAATAAGATTAAAAAGGAAAAGATTTGAAAAAAGATCAAGGAAAATTTGTTGCATTGATTATAGCAATATTAAGCATGTGGATATTAATAACTCTATTTCTTAATTCTTCTTTTTTAAAAACGGGTGGAAAATTGGTCTATTCACATGATGATGCTTATATTCATATGACAATGGCTAAAAATTTTTCTCAACACAGGGTGTGGGGAGTTACAAAACATGAGTTCTCATCTTCATCTTCATCTTTATTATGGACATCTATTTTATCATTTTCTTATTCTATTTTTGGAGTGAATGAATTAACCCCTTTTGTTTTAAATTTTTTCTTCTCCACAGTTCTATTATTATTTTTATATTATTTATTTGAAAAATTTAATTTCAATTTTTTTCAGATGTTATTTGTATTGATCTGTTTTATCATTTTTACTCCCATTCCTCTTCTTGTGTTTTCAGGACTTGAGCATATTCTGCAAATATTAATAGATCTTGTATTTATTTATGTAGCATCAATAGCTATTACAAAACATGCATCTTTAAAGGACAAGATTAATAAAAATGATATCTTTATCTTATTATTAGCTCCTTTAGTTACAATGGTTCGTTTTGAAGGTATGTTTCTTGTTTTTGCTGTTTGTATATTATTACTGTTTAAAAGGGAGTTTATTAAATCATTTATCCTTGGCATAACAGGGATTTTACCTGTGGTGATCTATGGAATAGTATCAGTCTCAAAGGGGTGGTATTTTTTGCCTAATTCTGTTTTGTTAAAGGGTAATCGTTTGAAAGATATCTTAAATTTTGAAGGCTTTTTTAAGTTTTTTTATATAGGCATTAGACATATTGTTTATAATATCCATATTCTTTTACTTATTATTATTATTTTATGTGTGCTTCTCTTTTTATTAAAAAAGCAAAAATCTTTATTTTCTTTTTATCCTGTAATATGTGTGATCTTTCTGATTACAACCTTTATACATATGATTTTTGCCCGAACTGGTTTTTTCTTGAATCGTCCTGAACAGGTCAGGTATGATTCTTATTTAGTTGCAATCGGATTGTTTGTAATATTTAACTTTTTTGGTCACATATTAAGAGAGAAGATTTTTATACAAAAGAGAAACTTTCTTGAAAGATTAGCTTTAATAGTACTTGTTTTTGTGTGTGTTTTACCTCTTGCTGAGAGGGGGATACGAATGAGTGTCAGGGTTCCTCAAGCTACATTTAATGTATATTCTCAACAGTATCAAATGGGCTTATTTTTGGATAAATATTATAAAGGAGAGCATGTTATTGTAAATGATATTGGAGCAACAAATTTTTTAACTGACATTAAATGTTTGGATATTTTCGGGCTTTGTAATAAAGATATAGGGGATCTTATTATTAGAGGAGAGTACACTAATGTAAATATTACAAAATGGGCATACACCAATAATGCTAAGATTGCTATTATTTATGATGATCTGTTAAGACCTATTGAGGGTGTTCCTCAAAAATGGATAAAAGTAGGAGAATGGACTATTTTAAACAATGTTATATGTGCTTTTAATACTGTTTCATTTTATGCTATTAGCGATAATGATGTACAAGAGCTTATTATGAATATAAGGGAATTTTCAACACAACTTCCAGATGGGGTTGTTTGTAGAATTGCATCCTTAAATTACAAGAGAAAGCATTGAACAATCTTAAATATTGAAATAAGAAAATGATAAAAAACAAAGTACAAAGACCAGTTGCATTATTACTTTTTTTCTTCTCAGGATTTGTATCACTTATCTTTCAGGTAGTATGGTTAAAGATGCTTGTTCTGGTATTTGGTAATACAGTATGGGCATCAAGCACGCTTCTTACTGCATTTATGGCAGGTCTTGCAATTGGAAGCTGGTTATTTGGCCGGATTGCTGACAAAACAAAATCTAGTTTAAGACTTTACGGTATTATTGAAGGAATTATTGGTGTTTATGCAATATTAACTCCATTGATTTTCAGTAAACTTCATATCATTTACACTCCTATCAATTCAATAACAGGAGGTAATGACCTGATCCTGGGCATGTTCAAATTTTTAATTGGATTTATAATTCTTCTACCTCCAACTATATGCATGGGTGGAACATTACCTATTCTTGCAAAGTGTTTTACTAAGAATATAGATAAGGCAGGCTCTAAAATTGGCTCTCTTTATACTATAAATACTTTTGGAGCAGTTGTTGGAACTTTTATTGCAGGTTTTTTCTTAATTCCTGTATTTGGACTGAAAACTACTGTGTTTATAGGGTCTATTATAAGTTTAATTATTTTGTTAATCAGTTTTATAATAACAAAAGGTGAAAGTGTTGGCTTTAGCAAATATGGATTGTTTAAAATAGGTTTTAAAAAGATCGAAAGAAACTGGGTGATCGGGGTATATTTTATTTTAGGATTCGCATCATTGAGTTATGAAGTGATTTGGAATCGTATACTTGTTTTGCATATTGGCAGTAGTGTATATGCTTTTAGTGTAATGCTGGGTGTATATCTCTTAGGTATTGCTATTGGTGCAGGTTTTATGAGTTATTATGTTGAAAGAATAAAAAATCCCATTCTTGTGTTTGCAATCATACAATTTTTGATTGCTTTTGATCTTATACTATTGATAAATCAGTTTGCACAAATGCCTGATATGCTTGCAAAAGTAGGAGGATTCATTGGATTGCACGGTTATTTCTCACATACTGTGACAGTTATTTTTGTAACGTTTCAAATTTTAATACTTCCAACCATTCTTTTTGGAGCAAGCTTCCCTTTGGCAGCAAAACTTTTTATTAAAAATAAAGAAGAAGTTGGGAAAGAAACAGGTCAGCTTTATGCATTCAATACTGTTGGTTGCATATTCGGGGCTTTTTTAGCTGGTTTTGTGTTCCTGCCTTTTTTAGGAGCTCAAATCAGTCTGTTGTTAACAGGATCAGTAAATCTTTTAATTGGTATATATCTTTTCACAAGGATAAAAAATGGAATAATAAAGAAATTAATAGTAAGTTTTAGTGTGATTATTTTTTTCTATTTTGGATATTTTGGCCTTACATCCAAAGACCAGGTAATTCTTAGTGCGGGAGTGTTTAAGGATGAAGCTAAATCAAAGGTTAAGCTCCTTGATTATGATGAAGATGTTTATGCTACAATAAGTGTAGAGCAGAGATCAGATGTTCGTGGTACATGGAAACAATTGAGCATGAATGGAGTTAATGTTGCTGGCACTTCAGTAGAACTTTTTTATATACAGAAGATGCAGGGACATTTACCTCTTCTGCTTAATAACAACCCGAAGAAGGTGCTTCATATAGGATTTGGCAGTGGTGGAACAGCATGGGCAGTATCCAGGTATCCTGTAGAGAAAATAGTAATTGCAGAAATAAGTCGTAAAGTGATAGAAAAGGCATCTAAATACTTTAAATGCGTTAATCATGGAGTATTGAAGGATCCGCGTGTTAAAGTTGAATTTACAGATGGAAGGAATAAAGCTCTTGTAAGTAAAGAGAAATATGATGTTATACTTTCTGATTCGGTTCACCCAAGGTTTAGTGGTAATGGTAGTTTATATACATATGAATATTATAAATTATTAAAAACGAGGTTAAAACCGGGAGGTTTAGTATCTCAATGGCTGCCATTTTATAGTATTACTCCTGAGAATTTTAAGATGATTTTGAAAAGTTTTTATAAGGTATTTCCTAATACCTCAATATGGTTTATTAACAGTACATTCAATGATTATGTTATTGTAATCGGGAAATTGGATGGTCCAATGATAGATTTTTCAGCTATTTGTTCAAAATTAAAGATTCCTGAAGTAATTGAAGATCTAAAGGAGATCAATTGTGAAAACCCTTATAAGATATTAGATTTCTTTTTCTTTGCTAATGAAAAAGTTGGAGAATTTGTAGGTGATGTGCCTGTTCATACTGATGATAGCATGTCAGTTGAATATATGTCTGGAAGGATGTTAAATAAACATATAACTGCTTTATTGAACTACTCCTGTTTATTAAAATACAGAACTTCTGTAAAAAAGTATCTAGTTAACCTTGATAAAGCACCTGAAAAAAGGAAACAGATTATTGATACCATTAATAAATATGAGTTTGCTACATATTTTAACCTGTATGGGCAAATGCTTTTTCGTGAAGGAAAACGTTTAAAGGCTTTTAAAATTTTTGATAAAATTCCTGTTAATAATCCCGAAGATCTGGAACCTGTTGAATATTTTGGCTCTTCATACCAAAAGCCCTTTCTAAGAAAAGCCCGACTTAATTAGGATCAAATAATTTTTTTTCTCATTATCATTAAATAGAGACAGACACCTAAATTGTGAAACAAGGAACGTGAGGATAGGTGTTATTTTTTTACTTTAATAAATATAAAAATATTGCTATAATTAAGGTATGGAAAGAATAATCCTGATATTCGAGAATATCATAAGAATCAATGTGCCCTAAAAAAAAATAAAAGCTCTAATCAGGAGTAACTGTTATTTGATATTTTTGTATGACTCAATACTTTTTACTTTAAACTTGTAAAAGGCTTTTTACATCAAAAAATATCTTGACTCTATTTGTAAATAAATATAGAATGAGATCATGGAAATTAGAGAACTAAAGTATAATTTTGAAGAGTTGAACAAAAAAGCCTCTGATCTCAGGGGGTACCTTTGACATCAAAAATAAGTTAAATAGATTAGAGCAGATAAAAAAAAATCTTGAAAACCCTTTAGTATGGAATAATCCGAAAAGAGCTGCTAAACTTTTGAAAGAGAAAAAAAAGTTAGAGGGTTTCATTGAACTTGGTAATAAGTTACAAAAAGATATTGAGGAGATTGAAACCTACTTTTTATTAATAGAAGAAGATCCTGATTTAATGAATGAGCTTGTTTCTGAGATCAAAAAGTTTTCAGAGTTTGTTGAAAAAACTGAGGTAAAAAATTATCTTGGTGGAGATAATGATGCGAATAATGCATTTTTAAGCATACATCCCGGAGCAGGAGGAACAGAGAGCCAGGATTGGGCAGAGATGTTATTGAGGATGTTCTTGAGATTTGGTGAGCGTTCAAATTTTAAAACAGAGATAATTGAAATACTCGCAGGTGAAGAAGCTGGAATAAAAAGTGTAACTGTTAGATTTGAGGGCGAGTATGCTTATGGCTACTTAAAACAGGAAACCGGTGTACATAGACTTGTAAGGATTTCTCCTTTTGATGCAAATAAGAGGAGGCATACATCTTTTGCAGCAGTATTTGTTTTTCCTGAGGTTGATGATTCAATTGATATAGAAATAGAATCAAAAGATTTAAGAATTGATACTTACAGGGCATCAGGTGCTGGAGGTCAGCATGTAAACAAGACTGATTCTGCTGTTAGAATAACACATATTCCCACAAATATAGTTGCTCAATGTCAGAGTGAGCGATCTCAGCATCAAAATAGAGCAAGAGCTATGAAGCTTTTGGAAGCAAAGCTTTTTGACCTGGAATTGAAAAAAAAGATGCAGGAAAAGGATAAAACCGAAAATAAAAAAGGAGAAATTGCCTGGGGTAATCAAATAAGATCTTATGTGCTCTATCCATATCAGAATGTAAAAGATCATAGAACTGGTTTAGAAATTGGTAATAGTCAAAAGGTCTTAGATGGAGATATATTTGAATTTATAAAGGCATCTCTTAAACTTCATAATTAGAAAAATAGAAATACTGAGCTTGAATTATTAAAAATTTAAAGCTAAAATATATACATATTCTATTGAAAAAGATATTGTACAATGAAGAATGTTTTCACTCCTATATTCTTAACAGTATTATCTGCTCTTTTCCTGGTTAACAATCTGGATATTTTTTATGAAGTTTTGCACCCGCTTTTTATATCATCCTTTATGCTTGCTTTACTTTTTTTTGTTATTAAAAAATATAAAATAACATATTTGTTTATTATCATCTCCTTTTCTTTTCTATTAAGCCTTAAATTTTTAGAGGATAAGAGCGATTTTATAAAAACTTGTGAATGGGATATACCTGAAACACAATATGTCTCAATTTATGGGAAACTCAGAGATTTTCCGGAGATAAAAAAAGAACACTCAATAATTAATTTAAAAGTAAAGTTTATTGAATACAATAAAATAAAAAGGTTTTTATCATTTAATATAAGGATAAAAGTAAAGGGTGATCTGAGAAATATTTACAGAGGGGATTTTATTAATATAGATGCAAAAATTTTTAAAAACAGATTTAATGAGAATTTCTACAAAAATCCATTTAGAAACTATGTTTTAATAAAAAAAAATCATTTTAGTGGATATTGTAAATCTGAGCTGATGGTAACAGTTGAAAAGAGGACAAATTTATTCTGGAGAAGTATAGGAAAATGGAGAAACAGTATAAGAGAAGCTATTGAAAAAAAATATTTAGAGAAGAATGGGGAGCTTAATAGAAAAGGAGTTTTTCTGGAAGCAATATTAATTGGAGACAGGGGAAAGCTTGATAATTTACAAAAGGAAAGATTGCTTAGCTCAGGTGTATATCATTTGTTTGCAATATCAGGTGCTCATATAGGCGTTATTGCAATATTTTGTTTGATCTTCTTGAGATTCTTAGGATTTAGATATAAAAAGAGATATATAATTACAGCTATTTTTTTAGTCCTTTTTTTAGTTCTTTCTGGATTTAAGATATCCGCTCAGAGAGCTGTATTTATGGCTATATTGATTTTTATTGCAAATATATCTTATTTTAATTTAAATATTTTTAATATTATATCTTTTTCAGGTTTAGTGATTTTATTTTTAAATCCAGCTGAATTTCTTGATCCAGGATATATTTTAACCTATGTGTTAACTGCTTCTATTGTTATTGGGAGGGATATTTTTTTAAAATTTTTTTCAAAATTCCATAAATATTTTAGAGAGTTATTAAGTGCAAATCTTTCAGCTTCTTTAATCTCTTTTCCTTTATCCCTTTTTTTCTTTAAGAGGTATTCCTTTGCTGGTTTTTTTGCCGGGCTTATATTGTTGCCTTTAACAGGAGCTATCATTGCAATTGGAATATTTTTGATTTTTTTGCACCTGTATCAAGTTCTATTTCAAACATATTATTAATACTAAACAATGTGCTGCTTAATCTCTTTTTCTTAATTGTAGATCTTTTTTCAAAAGTTGTAGATCTAAATATTTTTAGAGGCTCTCCTTCAATTTTTTTTGTAGTGATAATTCTGATTAGTTTTGTTTTTCTTTCAATAAAAAACAGGTTTAAATTTCAAAAGATAATTTTTACATTTATATTTTTATTTGTAAGTGTATTTATTTCATTAAATATTTCATATTATAAACCTGCACATTTAGAAACTTATTTTCTTGATGTTGGTCAGGGAGATTCTGAATTAATTGTTTTCCCCACAGGGGATTCATTATTGATAGATGGCGGAGGCTCGTATTATTCAAATTTTGAGGTTGGTAAAAATCTTGTTCTTCCATTTTTACTTCAAAAAAGAATAAGAGTAAAATGGGTTGCTATTTCACATTATCACCCGGATCATTTTAAGGGAATAATTGAGATTATAAATATAATAAAACCAGAAGAGTTATGGATATCATCTGAGGCGAAAAAAGATTTGAATTATATAAAATTTAATAAATCTTTAAACAAATCAACAAAAATAAAAAGGGTTAATTCTCCATTTGTGAAAATGATTGGAAATTGTAAAATTGAATTTATATTTCCTAAAAGATTTATTAAATCTAATTTTACACAAAACAATCACTCTCAGGTCATAAAAATATCGGATAAAAATCATTCATTTCTATTTACTGGTGATATTGAAAAAGAGGTAGAAGAGTATTTGAAAAATAATGATTGTAAAAGGCTGAAATCCGATGTTTTGAAAGTTCCTCATCATGGTTCAAAAACTTCATCAACTAAGGATTTTTTAGATTGTGTTATGCCAAATATTGCTGTTTTTTCTTATGCATTTAACAATAGATTCAGTTTTCCACATAACAATGTCATAAAAAATTATAAGGATAAAAATGTCAAATTAATCTCAACTGCACAAAAAGGTGGGATAAAAATAGTTTCTTTACCAACACATATGAGTATTGAAACATCAAAGCAAAAAAACTAACAAAGGAATCTTTCCTTCCACATGTTAAATAGAATCAGAGTCCATAGTCTGTGTGAATGGTTTTCTCTATTATTTGTATGCTCATCAATCATTTTTTTTATATAATTATGATTAAATATCCCAGTTTCTTTAATTCTTTTTTCAGATAGATATTCAAACATTAAGTCTTTCAATTCATTTTTCAGCCAATTTTTTATTGGGATTGAAAATCCCTCTTTTTGTCTGTAAATTATTTCATCTGGCAGAATTCCTTCCATTGATTTCTTAAAGAACCATTTTGTTGTATAACCTCTTAGTTTAAAATCTTCGGGCATTGAAAATGCAAATTCAACAATTTTGTGGTCAAGTAGAGGTACTCTTACTTCCAGGGAAGTTGCCATACTCATTCTATCTACTTTTACTAAAATATTGTCAACAAGATAAGTTTTAAGATCAAGACATAGATCCTGATTCAAATCATCAAACTCTTTGCTAAGTTCAAAATATTGTTCAAAAGGTTGCCTTTTTGGCAATATATTTAAAAATCTGGGATCTAAAAAATCAGGAGAATAGAGTTTTATCTTTTGAAAATTTGAGAGAAAAAGCATCCACCTGAAATGTCTGTTCTTATATGAGTTTGACAATCCTTCACTAAATCTCTTTATTCTATTTGTGAAACCCTTTTTTAATTCAGAAGGTGGGAATAGATTCGTTGTTTTAGAGAATAATTTATGAAATGGTCTGAATATTGGAAAATCAACAAACCTTGCGATTTTTTGAGCAATATAATGTTCATATCCCCCAAATATTTCATCTCCTCCATCCCCTGAAAGGACAACAGTAACCTTTTCTCTTGCTGTTTTTGAAACAAGGTATGTAGGAAAGTTTGAAAAATCTCCCAATGGTTCATCAAAAAAATTTGAGAGAAGTAAAACAAGTTCATTTATATCGGGAGAGAGACTTTTAGTATAATGGTCTGTATTAAATTTTTCAGATACCATTTTTGAATATTTTAATTCACTATAAGATTTTTCTTCAAACCCAATTGAAAAAGTCTTTATTCTATTTTCTGAAATTGATGACATAACAGATGTGATTGCGCTTGAATCTATTCCTCCTGAAAGAAATGCTCCAAGAGGAACATCAGATATCATTCTCATCTTAACAGATTCATTTAAGAGCTCAAGAAATTGCTCTTTTAATTCATTAAAATTACCCTTTAACTTGCCTTTTTTAATTTCCCAGTATTTTTTTATTTGAATATTACCATTTTCATAAATCAGGATATGTCCTGCTGGTAATTTATTTATGTTCTTAAAAATAGAAAAAGGGGCAGGAATATATTCAAGTGTTAAAAATAGGTCAAGAGCATTATTATTTAGTTCCTTTTTTATTCCAGGATATTTTAATATTGACTTTATCTCAGAGGCAAAAATAAGGTTCTTGTTTTCAGGTTGAAAAGAATAATAAAGAGGTTTTATTCCTATACGATCTCTTATAAGGATCAGTTTGTTTCTTTTTATATCATAAATTCCAATGGCAAACATTCCTCTGAGCTTTTTTACAAAATCAAGTCCAAATTCTTCGTATAGATTTACGATTACTTCTGTATCTGTTAAAGTTCTAAATTTGTAACCTCTTGCTTTTAGTTCTTCTCTTAACTCTTTAAAATTGTATACTTCACCATTATATGTGATCCAGTTCATTTTTGAATGAGATGTTAAAGGTTGATGCCCTGTATTTAAATCAATTATACTGAGCCTTCTTGCAGCAAGACCAACTCTACCGTTAAAATAATATCCATCATCATCTGGACCCCTATGGATGATCTGGTTGTTCATTGATTTTAAATCTGCTTTATCGGCTTTTAGAGCAGATTGATAGAAACCACAGATACCACACATTTAATAATCAAATCCAATATGTGTTTTTATACCTAAGATTCTTTTGTCATTGCTTGTGGGGTTGTTAAAGTATGCGCAAAAAGATTCACTGCTTTTTATTTTTATGTGATATACATATCTTTCTTTTATTTTTAATCCATCTATTTTTTTGAATGTTATTATACTCATTTGATGAGGCTTTAAATTAACTTTTTTCTTTTGAGATTCTATTTGAAAAAAGACTCTGTTTTTTACAGGAGAATTTGTTAATTCTATTTCGAATTGTTTAACCTTCTTGGGAGTTGCTAAGAAGAGTTCTAATTCTTTATTCGAATTTGTCCAGAAAAAATTTTCTTCAATTGAGTAAAAATTATCATTCAGGAAGTGTATCCAATATTTCTTTTTTCCATGCCTGAGCAGTTTACCAAAAGCTCTCGGATTTTCATTAGTTTGAAGAGTCTGATATTGGGTTTTTTCTGGGGGGAACAATTTTATGGGAAATGATAAGCCTGCTTGTCTTGTATATATTGAGTGAGAAAAACTGTCAATGTAAACTCCTGAAAGAAATAAAACTGATATGAAAATAGGAAGCAATGAAAATTTAAAAACCCTGTTTTTATAACCAAGAAAGAAGAATAATGGGAATATTGTTAAAAAATATCTATTCCCTATAGAGCCACAACCGCCAAAATAATTTTCAGGAGTAATCAATGTAAAAACTAAAATTGAGATTGTTATTGCAAACAACATTAACCAATCTTCAGGTATTTTTTTTTGAAAGAAGAAGATGATAAATAAGAAGAATGCTGAGGAAAAGTAGATGAACATCCCGGTAAATCTACCAAAAAAATAATAGAATAAATTTAAAATAGCAACTTTAGGGGAAATATAGAACCTTTGCCAGTAGTTATCTGCGCTCATTTTATATCCATCTTCAAAAGTGTATTGGGGCTTTTCAAACGGGTATTTCCCATGAAATGTTTTTCTTTCTCCACCCATAAAGTTTATTTCACCTGTTTGTAAATATAAGAAAAATACAAAACTCAAACATAATATTATTGAAATTAATGAAATTAGTATAAATTCCTTATATTGCTTTTTAATGATCAATATTAAAAAGATTATTCCAACAGGAATTATACATGATGGTTTTGAAAATACAGCTGAGCTGAAAAACAAGGCTGCTAAATAAAACCAATTGGGTTTTTTAAATTTATAGAAGAAAAAAAACAGACCTGCAAACATTGTGAAAAAGTTAAATAAATCAGCTGTAAGCCATGATATGTAAATCGGGGTAATGCTCGCAAATATAAAGACTGCTGAAAACAGGAAACTTTTCTTTTTTGAATATAATTGTTTTAATAGAAGATATGCCATAAAAAAGGAAAAAAAAAGCATTAAGCCATTGAATAAAAGTAGACCATTCACATCAAAGATTCTGAAGAAGGGAGCTGCAAAAATAGGGTATGCAAAAGATTTTGCATAAAAAAGATTTCCATTTTTCCCCTTTTTAAGAAAGAGCCCTGTTGGTCCTACCCAGAATCTCTCTTTTATTCTTACAATATCTTTTCTTGTATATTTTAAATCATAATCATATGCTAAACTCTGAGTTATTGAAAAGTAAGTTGATTCATCTGATAAGAACCCTCCTCTATGTCTTCTTGGAAGGTTAGTTGAGAGGGAAAAAAAAATTATAAAAAGTAAAAATATAATAAAGAAATACTTAATACTTTTTTCCACAAATTAGCTTACTTATCTTTATTTGAAACTATTCAAAGCTTTATCTTCATCCTCAAATGTTTCAAAAACAGTGATTAATTTTGTTACTGATAAAAGGTCTTTTACTTTATTTGTTAGGTTTACTATTTTTATAGTACCGCCCATTTTTCTTACTGAAGTATAAGACCTAACAACTTCTCCAAGGCCTGTTGAATCAAGATATGGTACATTTTCAAAATTCAATAATATTTTTGATTCTTTTTCTTTTACTGAACCATCTATTGAGCTTCTTAATTCATCAATACCTTCTCCAACAAGTATTTTTCCTTTTAAATCAAGAATTGTTACATCACCCTTTTTTCTTTTTCCAATTTTCATATTAATCCTCCTTTTACATTATTTTTAGTATTATATAGCATACTATAAAATAGTTTTCAATAATTATAGAAAAATCTTTTAGTTTATTTTTATAAATTACTGTTTTTTTCTGATTTTTCTACTTCCTTGTTTTCATTTGAAAATGATTTATCAGGAGTAGTAAATGTTTTTGCTTTTTCTTCTGCTTTTTTCTGGACCTTTTTTAGTAATTCATTTGGGATTGAGAATGTCAATTCTATATTGTCAGTAGATGAAGTTAAATTTATTTTGTTAAGGATTTCAGCAATTTCAGGTCCTGCCATAGCTCCCATTCCTTTTATTCCATTTAAAATGTTTACTATTTGTTTGTTTGCTTCTTCATCATGAGAAATTAATTTGATTTTCCCAGACCATATGTTGTTTTCAAAATTGGCTTCACCCCAGAGGATTTCAGCTTTACTAAAATCCATTTTAAAAGGAGAGTCTTGCTGTGCTTCACTCTTTTTTGCTTTTTCAGGAAAGTCAAAAACAAACGAGATAACTGATTGAGGATTAAAATTACTTAAATATGGTTTCTTTTTTTCATCTGTAAGTATACTCTTACCATTGTCATTAAAAAGATCGATTATTTGCTTAACTCTTGCAACTGATCCAAAACCTATAATTTTGTCATCAATAAAGGAGAAGCATCTCTCTCTGTTTTTCTTATCTGAAAATTTGTAAATAACAATTTTATTAAATTTTTCTTCATAGTAATTTTTGTTTTCTTTTTTAAAAAGATCTAAGATTTTGCCCCTGTTGTAATTCAGGTTTATTACTAAAGCAATATCACTATTCTCTTTCCCAATCTCACCATACAATCCAAGAGCAATCGAATATAAGTCCCTTTTTGGGTCAATTCCGGTCTTGTCAATGAAATCCTGATAATTTTTGAAAGTTTTTAAGGATGACTTCTTTTCTTTTTTATTAATTCCATTTACAATTTTATTAAAATTTTCAAGTTTCGTGATTTTTTCAAAATTTATGGAAAAAACTCCCGAAGCATCTGCTGGTATTAGAGAGAGAAGATTTATTTTCCCTTTTGATATGGTTTCACTTTTCTTTCCGCATCCTGTTAAAATAAACAAAAAGATTAAAATAAATAAGATAGAAAATTTTGTTATTAATTTTTTCATTGTTAAACCTCCATTATAGAATTTACGATAAATATTTAAAAATGTTTAAAATAAATATCTAAAGATTTATAATATCATATATAATGTAATAAAAAAAGATTAATTCTTGACAATAATGTTATTTAAAATATAGAATTGATTATATGATGAATAAAGAAATAAAAGCAGTTGTATTAGCAGCAGGTAAATCAAAACGTATGAAATCCAATCATTCTAAGGTAGTTCATGAAATACTTGGGAAAAAGATTGTTAATTTTTTATTGGATAATCTTGTTGAAGCTGGTGTGGATGAACATAATATAATAATTGTTTGCGGGGAAAATGCAGAAGAAATTAGATCTTCAGTAAAAAGAGAGGTTAATTATGCTATTCAAAAAGAGCAGCTTGGCACATGTGATGCCCTTTTAAGTGCAAAAGAATTTATTGAGGATTTCAAAGGAGATTTGCTTGTTACAGTTGGTGACAATCCTTATATAAATTCTTATGAATTGAAAAAGTTAATCTCTAATCATAAAAAAAAGTGTTCTGAATGCACTTTTATTTCTGCAATTTTCCCTGAAGTTCCTCCTCCATATGGAAGAGTTATAAGGAATGAAAAAAATATGGTAATTGATGTTGTTGAAGAGATAGATGCTACAGAAGAACAATTAAAGATAAGAGAGGTGAATTCATCCATTTATATATTTAATAATAGAATTGTTTTTCCATTACTTTACGAAATTGATAACAAAAATGAAAAAAAAGAATATTACCTTACAGATATAATAAAAATATTGAAGATGAGAAAATATTCAATAGATGCAGTTATTGCTGATGATCATTTTGTTTCCATTGGGATAAATAATCGTATAGAACTTCAACAGGCTCAGGAGAGGTTTAATAGAGAAAATTTAAAAAGATTTTCAATTAAAAATGGTGTGACAATTCTCCAACCTGAAACAGTTACTATTGAATATGATGTAACTATAGGAAGAGATACCATTATATACCCTTTAACTTACATTGCATCAGGTACAAAAATTGGTAAAGATTGTAAGATAGGTCCATTTGTGTATTTGAAAAATGTTGAAATAAAAGATAATGAAAGAGTGTCATTTGAAAAGAGAGAAGGTTAGAGTTTGAAGATCTGAAATATTTAAAATATGAGAATTAAAAGTTCTGCTCCAGGAAGAATTTGTTTGTTTGGTGAGCATCAGGATTATATGGGTTTCCCTGTTATTGCTGGTGCAATAGATATGAAAATTAATATTGAAGGCAATGTGTCTGAAGGTGATGCAATCAAGATTAATTTGTTAGATTTTAATAAAAAGATTGAATTTAGTTCAAAAAAGATTGAGTATACAATTAAAAGAGATTATTTAAAGAGCTCTGTTAAGGTTTTAAAAAAAAAAAATCTATTCAGACATAAAAGTATTAATGTGTTTATAGAAGGGAATATCCCGATTCAGGCAGGTACATCATCCTCATCAGCTCTTGTTGTAGCATGGATAGGGTTTTTACTCGGAGCCTCACCATGTTTCAGAAACCATTTAAATGATCTTAATCAAATTGCAGAACTCTCATATCTTGCAGAGGTTGAAGAGTTTGAAGAAAAAGGTGGTAGAATGGATCATTATGTCTCAGCTCTTGGAGGGATTGTATATATTGATTTTTATAGAGGGGTAAAACCATTTAAGCTTCCTGTGAGTATGAAAGAATTTGTTCTTGGAGATTCTTTACAACCTAAACCAACCATAAAAACTCTCAAAAGGATAAGGCAAGGACAAGAACAGGGATTTGTGGAGCTTTCAAAATTAATAAAATTTAAGGATAATTTTCATGTTAAGTATGAGGAAACTAAGCCCTATTTAAATAATATATGTTCTGATATAAGACCTTATTTGAAAGCAGCTTTGATGAATCATGAAATAACAGATAAGGCAAGGGATGAATTTTTGGAGAAATCTCCAGAAATAGAAAAAATTTGTGATCTGATGAATAAACACCACAAAACTTTAAGGGATGATTTGAAAATCTCAACTCCAAAAATTGAGAAAATGATTGAAAAGTCTTTAAATGCAGGTGCATTGTGTGCAAAGATAAATGGTTCGGGAGAGGGAGGCTGTATGTTTGCATTTTGTCCCGGGAAACAGGAACAGGTTGCTGAAGCTATTAAGAGTGCTGGAGGTAGAGCACATTTAATAAATATTGGAAAGGGAGTAGAGGTGAAGGTGTTGAAAAATGGAAATAAAAGAGATTAAATTAAAGGATTTGAAGGTTGATGACCTTTATATTCTTTCTTTTCCAATAAGACCTGAAATTTATAATGAATTAAAAATTAAATTTCCCTATTTACCTTTTATTATTATTAATAAAGAAAATTCAGTAATATATGGAATTGATTCATATTGTTTTTTTAAATCTAATGATTTTAAAGAAATAACTGCTCTACAAATGGATTTATCAAAAAAGGATGCTCTATTTTTAAATTACAATCTAAAGGAGAGATTTTATGGAATAAATCCATTTGAGAGATTTATTTTTTTAAAGAAAATATTAAATTATTCAGAAAAAGAGGAAATATTAAGAAGAACAAATATTGATTTAAATATTAATAAAGAATTACTGGGAAAATTGAATTTGATTATATCAGATGAGTTTAAAGATGTTTTAATAAATAATAAAATCACCTTTAAAACTCTTATAAGGCTTTGTGATTTTAAAAAAGAAGATAGAAAAGATATAGTAGCACTTTTTAACAGAGTTTCATTTACATATTCCTATCAAATTAAAATCTTAGAGATGCTTGAAGAAATTCTTTTCAAGGATAAGTCTTCAATCAAAGAGATTTGGGAGAAACTGCAAATTTATAAATATTTAAATTTGGAAAAGCCACAGAAGAAAATTGTGGAGGAAATATTTAAATTTCGTTATCCTGTTTACACAGAGAAAGAGAGGAAATGGCAAAGAGAGATAAAGAAGTTGAAATTGGGGAAAAACATGAATATTTCTCATTATCCTTTTTTTGAAAAAAGAGGGGTTGAATTAAAGATTTTTTTCCAGAATATTGATGAAATAAAAAAAATGCAGAAAAATTCAGGAATTAATAAAAAATGAATATTTTTGATTTGGGTATAGGCAGGGTTTATTTTTGTATTAAAACAGGCTATAATTATATAAAATTTAAATATGGGGTGACCTGTATTTATAGAAATGAAATATTTTGTTTTTTGAGCACGCAATATCTTAACGGCGGCAGCTTATCTTAAATTATTTATGTTACTAATATAAAATGGTAATCAAAATTTCAAGCTTAAAAAGGAGAATAAATGATTAAAACTGTATCTGAATTAACAGGTGTTAAATCTGAGGTTAAAACAATGCTTGTAACGGGTGGAGCAGGTTTTATTGGCTCAAATTTCATTCATTATATGTTAAAACAGGAAAAAGATATTTTTATTGTTAATTTAGATAAACTGACTTATGCTGGGAATTTGGAAAATCTGAAGGATATTGAAAATCGTAAAAATTATAAATTTTTAAAGGGTGATATATGCGACAGAGAATTACTTGATCGTATCTTTGAAGAGTATGACTTTGATTTTGTTGTACATTTTGCTGCTGAGTCTCATGTTGATCGTTCTATTTTAGAACCAAATATTTTTATTGAAACCAATGTTGTGGGAACAGCAAGTCTTTTATATTCAGCAAAAAAAAAATGGGAGGAATCTGAGTGGCATGAAAAACGGTTTTTGCAAATTTCAACAGATGAGGTTTATGGAAGTCTTAGAGAGGATAAAAAATCTGATAAATTTACAGAAAGGACCTCGTTGAAGCCTCGCAGTCCCTATTCTGCATCTAAAGCCTCAGCTGATCATTTGGTTAAATCCTATTTTTATACATACGGACTTCCAACCATGATTACCAGGTGTTCAAATAATTATGGTGCATATCAATTTCCTGAAAAATTAATACCTTTAATTATAAATAATGCATTGAATAATAAAATGTTGCCCGTTTATGGAGATGGGAAGAATATCCGTGATTGGCTTTATGTAGAAGATCATTGTGATGCAATATACACTGTGTTGAGAAAAGGCAAACCAGGAGAAGTTTACAACATTGGCGGAAATAATGAATTGGAAAATATCTATATTGTGAATAAAATTTGTGAAATATTAGATGAACTTTATCCAATTAAGAATAATTTAAAATTCAAAATTCAAAATTTAAAATCAGTCAGTTACAAAGATTTGATAACATATGTAAAGGATAGATTAGGTCATGACAGAAGATATGCAATTGATGCAATAAAGATAAAGAGAGATCTAGGATGGGCTCCACATAGTGTTTTTGAAGAAAAGTTAAAAGATACAATTGGATGGTATTTGAAAAACAGAGACTGGGTGAAACATGTAACAACAGGTGAATATGAAAAATACTATGAGAGGATGTATGAAGAATGCTAGCATTCAGCATTCGGCTTTCAGCAATCAGCAGAAAGATAGTAAGCAAATACTGTCTTGCCTGAAGTTAAAAGCAAAATGAACGATTTATTATGAGAGATATAAATAATTATAAGGTTTTTACAAAAGCTCATAATTTGGTGTTAAAGATCTATAAAATCACCAACAGATTCCCCAAAGAAGAAATTTATGGTTTAATATCACAGATGAGAAGATCCTCTTACTCTATTCCGATGAATTTAAAAGAGGGAGGAGGTGGATCAGAGTTAGAGTTTTTCAGGTATGTACAGATAGCATACGGTAGTTGTGAAGAACTTGATTATCAGATTTTACTAGTTAAAGATTTAGATTATATATCTAAAGCAGAGTATATTGAGTTAAAAGATGAAGTTAGAGAGATAAGAAAAATGTTATACAGTATCTTAAAAAAAAAGAATGAAAAAAATAATTTAAAAAAGCCGAAAGCCGATTCCAAAAAAGCTGAATGCTGAACGCTGAACGCTGAATGCTGAACGCTGAAAGCTGAATGCTGAACGCTGAACGCTGAACGCTGAATGCTGAACGCTGAACGCTGAATGCTGAACGCTGAATGCTAAGTATTGGAGGTTTTTATATGAAAGGAATAATTTTAGCGGGTGGGTCTGGAACAAGGCTATACCCAATTACAATTCCAATATCAAAACAATTACTTCCCATTTACGATAAACCAATGATATATTATCCTCTTTCAACCTTAATGCTGACTGGTATTCGAGAGATTTTAATTATTTCAACGCCTGAAGATTTACCAAAATTTAAAAAATTATTGCAGGATGGTTCAAAATGGGGAATTTCATTGAAATATGGTGAGCAACCTTATCCAAAAGGTCTGGCAGATGCATTTATTATAGGTGAAGAGTTTATTTCAAAAGAAAATGTATGTTTGATTTTAGGTGATAATATTTTTTATGGTTTAAATTTAGTTTCTATGCTTCAGGAATCTTCTAAATTGAAAGAGGGAGCAATTATTTTTGGATATTATGTAAAAAACCCTGAAAGATATGGAGTGATTGAATTTGATGATAATAGAAAAGTTTTAGGTATAGAGGAAAAACCAGAAAAGCCAAAATCAAATTATGCAGCTGTAGGCTTATACTTTTATGATAATGATGTTGTTAAAATTGCAAAAGATATTAAACCCTCACATAGGGGTGAAATTGAAATAACTGATGTGAACAATGAATACCTCAGGAGAAATAATTTAAAGGCACAATTAATGGGAAGAGGATATGCCTGGTTGGATGCAGGTACGAATGATTCTTTGATGGAAGCTGCACAATTTGTTAAGACTATTCAAGATAGACAGGGACTTAAGATTTCCTGTGTAGAAGAGGTTGCTTATAGAATGGGATATATTGATAAATTTCAGTTAAAAAAATTGGCTATACCATTAGAAGGTAGTGATTATGGTCAATACCTTCTGGGTTTAGTGTGAGTGGAAGAAGCGTTCAGCATTCAGCTATCAGCGTTCAGCAAAAAAAAGTTCATGTACAAGTGTCTGTGACAGTGAATGGGTAGATGAGTAAATGGGTGAATGAGTGAATGGGTAGATGTGTAGATGGGTAGATGAGTAGGGGTTTGATTTATCAAACCCAAAGGAAAAAGTAAAAAGTGATGAAAGAAAAAAGCACTATTAAACCATTTAACTATTCAACCAATCAACCATTAGTCCAGTCAACCAATAAACTATTAGTCCAATCAACTATTCAACTAATAAACCATTCAACCATTAGTCCAATAAACTAATAAATATAAATAAATTAATAACTTAAAGGAGGTAAAAATGAATGATTTAGTATCAAAGAGCCCTGAAGGCATTGAATATACTTTGCCTGAAAAAGAGGATTATAAAGAAGAATTTGAGAAGATTCAAAAATTAGTAGATAAAGCAAGGGAACTGGGTCAGGAAATTGTAGTAGTTATGGGTGTGGGGTTTGTTGGCTCTGTTATGGCTGCTATTGTTGCAGATACAACAGATGAAAATGGTAAACCATCTAAATTTGTTATTGGTGTGCAACGCCCGAGTTCAAGAAGTTTTTGGAAAATTCCAACAATAAACAAGGGTTTATCTCCAGTAAAAGCAGAAGACCCAGAAGTTGCACCAATGTTTGATCGTTGTGTAAAAAAAAAGAAAACTTTGATTGCAACTTATACAAATGATGTTCTATCTCTTGCAGATGTTGTTGTTGTGGATGTACAGCTTGATTATGTGAAAAAAGATTTGGGCAATGTGTTTACAGGAAATGTTGATATGGAAGCACTTGAAGTATCTCTTGGAATTATTGCAGAATACATTTCTCCTGAGGCTTTGGTTTTAATTGAAACAACAGTGGCTCCTGGAACTACTGAACAGGTAGCGTTACCATTAATGAGAAGAATATTTAAAAAGAGGGGGATTAAAGCTGACCCTCTTCTTGCACACAGTTATGAAAGGGTAATGCCTGGAAGAAATTACATAGCATCTATACGCGATTTCTGGCGTGTATGCAGTGCAGTTAATGAAAAAGCAAAAGCCAGAGTGGTTAAATTTTTGAATGAGGTTCTGAACACAGATGAATTTCCATTAACTGTTCTTGATAGGCCTATTGAATCTGAAACAGCAAAAATTATTGAGAATAGTTATAGAGCAACAATATTAGCCTTTATGGATGAATGGAGTTTATTTGCTGAAAGAAACGGTGTTGATATTATGAAGGTAATTAAAGCAATTAAAGTTCGCCCGACTCACAGTAATATGATTTTTCCTGGACCTGGAATAGGAGGTTATTGTCTTCCTAAAGATGGTGGGCTTGGTATATGGGCATATAAGCACATACTTGGTTTTGAAGATAATATATTTAAGGTAACGCCTGCTGCTATTGATATAAATGATACTCGCTCGCTTCATGCAGCTCAATTGGTTCGTGATGCATTGCGTAATATGGGTCTCCCAATTGCAAGTGCTGAGGTTTTGATTTTAGGTGCATCTTATAGAGAGGATGTGGGTGATACAAGATATAGTGGTTCTGAAATATTGATAAGAAAGCTGTCCGAAATGGGGGCAGAGATCAGAGTCCATGATCCTTATGTGGATATATGGTGGGAATTTAAAAATCAGGAAGTTTATCCAAATCATAGCAAACATCTATTTTTTAGAAATCAGAAGAAACTTAAGAACTTGAATGTTGAAAAAGATTTAGAAAAAGCTATGTATGATATTGATGTTCTTGTATTTGCTGTAAGACATAAAGAATATCTTGATCTAAATCCGGATTATATCCTTGGGAAAATAGGTAAACCAGTGGCTGTTATAGATTGTTTTGGTATTCTTGATGATGAGAAAATTCGAAGATATATTGAACTGGGCTGTGAGGTTAAAGGTCTGGGCAGAGGTCATATAAAGAGAATTAAAGAAAAAGTTCGAAAAAGGTAGTATAGCGTATAAGAGGTAAAGAAGGAGTATGTAATGAAAGAAAAAAAGTTTTTTGTTCATGAGAGTAGTTATGTGGATGAAAATGTTGATATTGGTGAGGGAACAAAGATCTGGCATTTTTCTCATATTCAAGGGGGCACAAAAATTGGGAGAAACTGTTCCATTGGGCAGAATGTTAATGTTGGAAATAACGTAGTTATTGGCAATAGTGTAAAAATTCAGAATAATGTTTCAGTATACGAAGGAGTAGAGCTTGAAGATTATGTGTTCTGTGGTCCATCAATGGTTTTTACTAATATTTTAAACCCTCGCTCTGAATTTCCTCAACGCGGTTCTGAATTTTATATAAAGACTCTTGTAAAAAAGAGTGCCTCTTTGGGAGCTAATTCAACAATAATTTGTGGTCATGTGATTGGAGAATATGCATTTGTAGCAGCAGGATCTGTAGTAACAAAAGATATACCTGATTATGCTTTGGTTGTTGGAAGTCCAGCAAGAATAAAGGGTTGGATGTGTAAATGTGGAACAAAACTAAATTTAAGTACTGATCCTGTATCAGAGGAGCAGGATACTTGTAAAAAATGTGGAAGAAAATACAAAAAACTTGGAATTAAAGTTAAGGAAATTTTGTAGATAAAAATAAGGAGTTGTTATATGCAATTTATTGATCTAAATGTACAGCAAAAGAGAATTAGAGGAAAGATTGAAAACAATGTAAAAAAGGTTTTAGATCATGGTAGATATGTTTTAGGACCTGAGGTTAAAGAACTTGAAGAGAGATTAGCTGATTATGTTGGAACAAAGTATTCTATAGGAGTTGCAAGTGGAACAGATGCTTTATTGATGATTCTTATGTCTTATGGAGTTGGCCCCGGTGATGCAGTGTTTACAACTCCCTTTACATTCATTGCAACAGCAGAGGTGATTCAGCTTCTGGGTGGTACCCCTGTTTTTGTAGATATTGATGCTGATACATTTAATATAAATTCTGAAAAACTTGAGGATAAAATAATAGAAACTCAGAGCACGGACTTAACCCCAAAGGGTATTATACCTGTAGATCTATTTGGTCAACCTGCAGATTATGATGAAATCAAACACATAGCTCAAAAATATGATCTTTTTGTTTTAGAGGATGGAGCTCAGAGTTTTGGTGCATCTTATAAATCAAAAAAAGCCTGCTCTTTGGCAGATGTTTCATGTACCAGCTTTTTCCCGGCAAAACCTTTAGGTGCTTATGGTGATGCAGGTATGATCTTTACAGATAATATAGATATATATAAAAAGTTGGTTTCAGTACGGACTCATGGTCAGGGATCAAATAAATATGAAAATGTAAGGATTGGAGTTAATGGGAGAATTGATACTATGCAAGCAGCAATTCTTTTAGCTAAATTTGAGATTTTTGATGAAGAGATAAACTTAAGACAAGGGGTTGCAAAAAGATATTCTGAAAAACTAAAAGATTTTGTAAATGTTCCATATGTGAAGGATTTTAATGTTTCTGCCTGGGCACAGTACTCAGTATTGCATCCTGAGAGAGATAAGCTCTTGAAAAAATTAAAGGAGAAAGAGATACCTTCTGCTATTTATTATTCAAAACCCCTTCATTTGCAGGAAGCTTTTTCAAATTTGGGATATAAAAAGGGTGATTTCCCTGTAAGTGAACATGTATCTGAAACTATTTTTAGTCTTCCTTTTTATCCATATTTAAAATTAGAAGACCAGGAGAAAATTGTTGAAGCAATTATTAAGGATTAAGAAGGCAATCAGCTTTCAGCTATCAGCGTTCAGCATTCAGCTATCAGCGTTCAGCTTTCAACTGTCAACTGTAAACTGTCAACTATTCATGTGCAAGTGTCAGTGTAAGTGGATGAGTAAATGGGTGAATGAGTAGATGAGTAGACGAGTAAATGGGTGAATGAGTAGATGAGTAGATGAGTAAATGGGTGAATGGGTGAAGGGGTTTGATTTATCAAACCCAAAGTAACAAGTAAATAGTGATGAAAGAAAAAAGAACTACTAACCCAATAAACCATTCAACTATTCAACCAGTCAACTCTTCAACCAATAAACAATTAGTCTATTCAACCAATCAAGTATTTA
>JAUWQW010000089.1 GCA_030610885.1 Candidatus Aminicenantota bacterium
TCATTTCAAGTTAACTTATCAGTATCGTGAATACCACTTCACCCAGGAACAGTTAGAACACTCAAAACCGAAAAACTCAAAAGTAAATCTCTTCAGAATATACAGTTCAGATAATCTTCTCGGGCTCATTTTAACGTTACACATATCATTTGCCATGAGTGCAAGAAAAACAGCTTTATTTCTAAGAATGGTCTTCAACGTACACATTTCCGGACAAACTGTACTTAATTACGCACAGGCTGCTGCTCATTATTGCCATCAGTTCAACCTTAAAAACAAAGGACCCATTGATGATATCTCTGCAGGGGATGAAACTTATATCAAGATCAAAGCAAAACATCATTATGTATGGTTTTTTGTCTCAGTTGAAAAAAGAACTATAACAGCTTATCATATCTCTGATAACAGAGGTACTCAACCGGCTGTTGTTGCTATGCTTGAAGCAAGAAGAACTGCTGATGAAAAACAACAACTAATCTTTATTACAGATGCAAATCCATCATATCCGGCTGGAATGCACTTTATAAACAATGAATATGAGAGTGATATAGAAAACAAATTAAAGCACATCAAAGTTATCGGATTGGAAAATTTGGATGAAGACTCTACTGAATATCGCTCTTTCAAACAAATAATTGAAAGATTGAATAGAACATTCAAACAACATCACAGACCATCTGCAGGATTTAACACTCTGGATGGAGCTATTACACTTACAACTCTATTTGTAACTCACTATAACTTCTTAAGACCTCATATGGCGTTGAAATATAAAGTCCCTGTCCATATACCTGAATTGCATGAATATAATACAATTCAGGAAAAATGGCTGAAGATACTCTCTTTAGCTGCTTAACAAGGCTTATAAAAAAGTCAAAGAACTAAATATTTATGTATATTTTGTAGTAAAAACGCTGTTGGAATGTGGAAAAGTTTGAATGACTTTTCCAAAAGCATGTGGAAAATCTCCGATTCTCCTCATGCTTGTCATTTCAATTGCGATTACTTTTAACATCTTAATCTCAAATTTTACTTTCATAATCTTTCATAAAACTTTTGTCATTACCAAATTCAAAAAAATTGTAATTAAATTCCATTAAATTGTCAAGATTTTGAATTGCATTTTTAGCCTTTTTATCCATATAGAATTTTTCAGGAACATTTTGCACTATTGTATCGTTATATTAGAACGATGTTAGAATTATGTTTTTTTTAAAAAAGGAGGAAAAAAACTATGAAAAAAATTATTATTTTTATTCTTATTATCTTTTTTGTCTCAGTGCTTTGTTATTCAAGCGCTCAGGTAAAGGCAAATGATATTATTAAAAAGATTAACAATGGAGAAGCAGTTTCTTACAAAAATGTTGAGATTATGGGAAATGTTGATTTCAGGTCTGTAAAAGATATTACATTAAAGAAATCAAGTTTGAGTCATAAAGAATACATTGTGCATGTACGTGTTCCTGTATCATTTGTTAACTGTTCTTTTGCAAATGATTTTCTTGCTTATATTAATGATGAAGAAAAAAAAACTGTACATAATGTTGTGTTCTATGATGATGCAGTATTTACAGGGTGCGAATTTAAAGGTAAATCCGCATTTAAATATGTAAAATTCTTAAAAGAATCAGATTTTAAGGAAACAAAATATCGTGATGAAGCGCTTTTTAAGTATTCGGAATTCAACAGGTATGAGGATTTTTCGAATTCTATTTTCCATAAAGAAACAAATTTCAAGTATACAAAGTTCTATGAAGGTGCTAATTTCTATAAGTGTGATTTTATTTCAGAAACAAATTTTAAGTATACAAAGTTTTACAAGAATACACTCTTTGTTGGGGTTCAATTTAAGGGTGGGGCGAATTTCAAATATACTAAATTTAAAAGATTAGTTGATTTTTCAGGATCTGTATTTAATGAAATTTCCAATTTCAAGTATACAGAATTTAAAAAGGGTGTAAAATTTAAAAAAGTAAAGTTCAAAGGTGATGTAAATTTTAAATATACAAAATTTTCGGAACCAGTAGAATTTAAAGGAGCAGAGTTTGATAGGGAGATAAATGCAAAGTATGCAAAAGTTGGAGGTAAATCATTTACAAGGTATCTGCTGAACCTAAAAAAAGATAAATAATCCTAAATTTTTCTACAATTTTATAAAATAAAATACTATTTAATATATCCTAACGTTTTTAAATTCTCGAGGGCTTTTCTAGAAAACTCTTTTGATGTCTTAATATGATATTTAGTTTTGTTACTTTTTAAATTATTATACTGAACCTTAAAGTTATTAATTTGCTTAATTAATTCTTTTACTAATTTAAAGTTCTGCTTATATACATTGTTTTCTTCAAAAAAATCCTCATTTGATTTATATAGCTCTATTTTCTTATATGGATAAGGCAAGCCAACATGATTGTTTATGATTAAACCTTTCGGATTATAGATTAACTTCCATCCTTTATATAATGCTGAAATAATTTCAAACCTTTTAGCTCCAGCAAAGATAATTCGTTTTTGAAACTGATCTTTCTCTCCATTTAAAAGAGTCAATAGAGAAATTCCAGAAAAATCAATTCTGTCTGTATCTTTTTTTTTGTTGTCTCTAAAATAATCAACAATGGTTGGAAATAGATCTAATAATGAAACTTGTTCTTCAACAATAATTTGATGGTCCTGAAAAGGAAACTTGATCATAAGCGGAATTTTTAAAGAGGAATTGTATAAAGATGGGTAGTGAAAGAAATTCTTGTTATGTTGGTAAAGATCTTCACCATGATCAGAGGTTACAATGACCATTGTTTTTTCCCACAAGTTATTAATTTTTAAAAAATTAAAAATCTTATTTAATTCAAAATCAAGATTGTATAACTCTCCAGCATATAATTTTCTTATATATTCTATTTCAGCCGGCTTTACTTCAACCTTTCCCCTCATGATATTTCCAAGCTTATAAAGGCGGTACGGTTTGTCTTTCTCTATTATAGACATTACCCATTTAGGTGGAACATAAGCAGCATGAACACCCATAAGATGGTACCAGTGAAAAAAGGGAAAATCACAATCTCTTTGTAATATTTTCACTGCATATTTTATCAAATCTATGTCATTATTAAAAAAATTATATTTTTCTTCAATTCCGGGGAATTTGATTCCATATGCATTTCCATGCAAAGAAAGGGTTATATATCCCAAATTTAGCATATGAGTGGCAATGGAATCAAAATAAAATTGCAATTGGTTACGATTGTACATTACTCCATGCTCACATGGATACTTTGATGTAAATAGAGAAACTAAAGCCGGCCAGGTTGCTGATAGCGGAGTATAAGTGTTTTTGAAAACAACAGCTTTATTTGAAAATTCATCTAAATTTGGGGAAAAGCTAAAATCAAAAACTTCATTCTCTAACTTTTTATATAAACCCAAATAATCAGAGCGTAATGTGTCTATTGAAATGATAATTAAATTTGGATGATAAACATTTTGATTATTGATAAGAGATAATTTTTGAATTTTTGGTATAGTTACTCCGAATAAAACACCTTTACTATTTGATGACTTAGGAAATTCTATCTTAAATACAAGAGAATTTCCCTTTTTAAAATTATGCAGAATTTTAAATCTCTTTACCAGTATAAAATATTTTCTCCTTTCTTCGAATTGATTAAATGTGAATTTTTTTTGAATTAAGAATTTTTTGTGTTTACCATTTTTCAGAAACAAGTAGAATTGACAAAATTTAGGTAGAACAGTCTTTGAGTTATTTTTGTTTTTTAGAATTACTAATTTAAATTTTAAACTTCCATTTATGTTTTCGTCTAAATCCCAAATGAATTGGTTGTTATTCTCAGTAAAATCAATAACATTTTTATTTTCTGTAAAGAATATTGGATGTGTCTTAAAAATATCTCTTGGAGTTTTAACAATTTGAATAATTTTTTTTCTATTTAAAAAACTTGTACCTTTTGTTGAAAAGATATCTTTGTTAAAAAACAAAAAACCTGAAATAAAGATAGCACATAACAAAAATATAGAAATGCGAATATTCCTTCTTATTGACATAAAATAAATTATAGATAAAATGAACAAATATTACAAGTATATAATTCTTTCGAAAAATTTCTTGAAAATTTTTTTTTAAAATTATATTATTTAATAAAAGATGAGGAAAATTGTAATTTTTTTTTTACTAATATTTATAATATCTTCTATAAATCTTCATTCTGAAGATAATGGTTTAAAAATCCCCAAAATTGTATTCAAGGGGAAGATATTAGATTTGTCTCAAATCGGGAAATTTAATAAGATATTTTTAAATGACAAAGAAGTAACATCTAATAAAATAATTTTTAATAGAACTGGTAATTTTGAAATAAAGATAATAAAAGACAAAAAAGAATTTATATTCAAGGTTTTTTCAATATATGGCATTTTAACGATTTTACCCCCATTAATTGCAATTCTTCTGGCTTTGATTTTTAAGGAAACAATAATTGCATTATTTATTGGAGTTTTAACTGGTGCTTTCATTATAGGTAAATTTGATTTTATAGGAGCATTTTTTAATGTTGTTGATAAGTATATAATTGAAGCAATTGCCAATAAAGAAAGAGCTTCAATAATAATTTTTACTCTTCTGTTGGGCGGAATGGTGGGAATAATAACGAAATCAGGAGGTGTAAAGGGCATAGTTGAAAGCTTATCTAATAGAGTAAGGTCGTCAAGAAGCACTCAACTATATACTTGGCTAATGGGTATTCTTATTTTTTTTGATGATTATACAAATACTCTTGTTGTAGGTAATACTATGAGGCCTTTGACTGATAAATGGAAAGTATCCAGGGAGAAACTCTCCTACATAGTGGATTCCACAGCTGCACCAGTTGCTTCGATTGCTGTTATTTCAACCTGGATTGGTTTTGAAATTTCATTGATCGATCAATCTTTGAAAGCTTATAATATCAATGCAGATGCATATGAACTTTTACTTTCATCACTTCCATACAGATTTTATTCAATACTTGCTTTGATATTTGTTTTTCTCATCTTTTTTATGAGAAGAGACTTTGGACCAATGTTAAAAGCTGAAAGAAGAGCAGCATATGGCAAGGTTTTGGGAGATAAAGCAGTACCTATCTCAGACTTTGAATCATCTGGATTGAATCCCTCAAGATATATTGAAGCCAGGTGGTATAATGGTTTGATTCCAATAGTAGTTGTTATTGTTTTTACTTTTGGAGGATTGTATATTTCCGGGAAAAATTATCTTTTATCAATAGGAAACCCAATAGCAAGTTATTCATTCTTTGAGATCATTTTTGTTGGTGATTTTGTAAGAAATGTTGGCAAAATAGTCTCGTCCGCAGATTCATTCAAGGTCTTACTGTGGGCATCAATGATGGGGGCTGTCACAGCTTTTTTCTTATCTTATTTTCAGAAAATTTTAAAAATAAGGGATTTGATCTCATCTTTTATACAGGGAATGAAATCTATGATAATGGCAATAGTAATACTTGTTCTTGCGTGGTCTTTGGGAATTGTACTGGTACAATTGGGAACTGCGGATTTCCTTGTATCACTCCTGCATTCAAACCTTGATTTTCGCCTTTTCCCTGCAATAGTTTTCATTTTCTCTGCTTTTATTGCTTTTTCAACAGGGACTTCATGGGGAACTATTGCAATAATGTTTCCTCTTGTTATTCCAATGGTAATAGTTATGTTAAAGGGCTCACCTGAATTCAGGCATTTTTTGATTTTATCAATTTCATCTGTGCTGGCAGGTTCAGTGTTTGGTGATCACTGCTCACCAATTTCAGATACTACTATTATGAGTTCTCTAGCTTCTTCATGTGATCATATTGATCATGTTAAAACTCAATTCCCGTACTCTTTAACAGTTGCTATAATAGCTTTATTCTTTGGAATTATTCCTGTTTCGTTAGGATTCCCATACTTATTGTCTATGTTAATATCAGTTTTATTAGCCTTAATTGTGCTTCTTTTTTTTGGTAAAAAAGTGATTGAATAATAAAGATTACTTTTTATTTAATAGTCTTCAGATTTATTATTAAATTTTCTTGAACGTTTTAAAATGCTATGGCGACGTTTGGTTTCTAATCTGCGAATTTTTGATGCTTGTGTTGGTTTTGTTTTAATTCTTTTTAAAGGTTTTTTTGCTGCTTTACGTATCAGGATCTTCAGACGCTTCATTGCATCTTGACGATTTAGTTCCTGTTTTCGGAATCTCCTTGCTTTGATTATTAAAACACCATTTTTGGTTATACTTTTCCCTCCAATCATAATGAGGCGTTTTTTAATTTCTTCAGTAAGAGAAGATGAATTAGCAATATCAAATCTAATTTGTACAGCTGTTGAGACTTTATTAATATTTTGTCCCCCGGGTCCAGAAGCATGTATAAACTCTTCTTCAATCTCTTTTTCATCAATAAGAATCTCAGGAGTTATATTAATCTTGCTCATGATATTATTCCTCAATATATTTTATCTTGATTCTATTGTATCATATTTTATATAGGAATTATTATTAAGAATAATAACTTCAAGATTTTTTTTATGTAAATTGAACAAAAAGCAGTAAATTTCGTAATTAGATAATAATGGAAAGAATTATTGAGTTAAAAAACATTAATTTTAGTTATGGAAATTTCAAAGCAATTGATAATGTTAATATGAAAATTGGAAATGGGGTTTATGGTCTTTTAGGGCCAAATGGAGCTGGAAAAACAACATTAATGAAAATTATTTTAGGATTTTTGAAACCTTCATCCGGAGATGGGGAAATTCTTGGATTTAATATAAGAGAAAATAGCATTACAATGAAGAAGAAGATTGGTTACGTGCCAGAAATTGATTGCTTGATTCCCGGGATGGATGGTGTGGCTTTAACATCATACCTTGGAGAATTAAGTGGAATGTCAAAGCAGGAAGCAATAAAGAGAGCTCATGAAGTTCTATATTATGTAGGGTTAGAAGAATCAAGATATAGAAAAGTAGATACATATTCATCAGGAATGAAACAAAGAATAAAGCTTGCAACAGCACTTGTTCATGACCCTGAATTACTCTTTCTTGATGAACCTACATCAGGGATGGATCCGCAAGCGAGAAATGAGATGCTTGAATTGATAAATGATATTTCTTCAAAAGGCGCAATGAATGTAATTATGTCATCACACATTCTTCCAGATATTGAGAATACGTGTAAAAATGTTTTAATAATGAATAAGGGGAAAATTATTTCGGAACAGCAGATTTCAGATTTAAACATAAAACACTTTAATATTTATGAAATAAAATTAAAAGGGGATGTTAAGATATTTAGAGAAAAGCTTCCGGATTGTAGAATAGAGCGAGGAGATAAGGGAGTATTTAGAATTCAACTTCCAAATGATTTCCCAATATATTCTATTTTTAAAAAAGCATATGAAGCAAATGTTCAAATCAGGTACTTTAGACAGAGCAAGGTAACTCTTGAAGATGCTTTTGTTACAGCAATAGGAGAGGCTAATGCCAATTAGAGAGAAGGGATATTATAAATGGGATGGAGAGTTTAAAAAGTCCTATGTAAAGTGGCTTCCTATATTTATAAATGGAATAAAAAGTGTGTTTAAAAAGAAGAAATCAAAATTATTGTTCTCTTTTGCTGCTTTCCCTTTTTTTGTGTTTCTTATTGCAATATATGTTTCAACAAAACCTGAATTAAGGATGATGAAAGATTTAGTAAAGCAAATTCAATCTGATGCTATGTTGTTTTATTCATTTTATACGTTTGGTCCTCTTATTTTTTTTATGATTTTACTTAGTTTATTTGCAGGTGCAGATTTAATCTCTGTAGATTTAAAATTTAACTCTTTTACACTCTATATTTCAAGACCATTAACCAGCTTCGATTATATAAAGGGAAAATTCTCAATAGTACTCTTTTATCTACTTCTTTTTAGCCTTATTCCGGGAATTCTTTTAATAATCGCTAAAATAATTTTTTCAGGAGAATTTTCAGTACCTTTATACGTTTTTTTATCAGCTTTAATTTTCCCAATCATAATTTCTTTATTCCTTTCCTCATTTATATTGATGGTATCTTCTTTAAGCTCTAATAGAAAATTTGTTATTATCCTATTCTTCGTTTTATATGTACTATCAAATTCTATTGCTGGAATTTTTCAGGGAGTATTTAAAAGTGACTATTTTCTCTTTTTTTCAATTGAAAAAAACATAAAACAATTTGGTTCGTTAGTTTTTAATATAAAACCTAATTTTGATGCTCCCACGTGGATTTCTGCAATTATACTTTCTTTTATGACATTCTTTTTTATTACAATATTAATAGTACGAATTAAGAGAGCGGAGGATTGACTTGAGCTTTATTTTAAAAGCAGAAAAATTATCAAAATGGTATGGAAATATACTTGGAATCAGTGAGATATCAATTGAAATTACTCCGGGAGTTTATGGGCTTCTTGGGCCTAATGGAGCTGGGAAATCGACTTTCCTGAAAATAGCTTCAGGTCAATTGAAACAAAATCTTGGAAGTATAAAAATATTTGGGGAAGATGTTTTTAATAATTATAAACTTTTTTCAAAAGTTGGATTCTGTGCTGAACATGATAGTTACTATAAAGAAGTAAGTGGTTGGGAATTTATGTTATTTTCAGTAAAATGTCATGGTTTTAAAGGTAAAGAGGCAGAACAAGCTGCTGAATTTGCTCTAAATAAAGTAGGATTAGTAGAAGATAAATCCAAACTTATAAGCGCTTATAGCCTTGGTATGAGACAAAAATTAAAGTTAGCTTTGAGTATAATTCATGATCCGGAGTTTTTAATATTAGATGAGCCATTAAAGGGGATTGACCCTATATGGAGGGTAAAAATTATAGAAATGATAAAGGAATTTGAAAGCCGGGGCAAGACAATAATTGTATCATCACATATATTACCTGAAGTTGAGGCTATGACAAATAATGTTATTTTAATTCATCAGGGAAAAATCTTTGCTCAGGGAGATATTCAGGAAATAAGAGATCTTATAGATAGTCACCCTCATAAGATTTCAGTTAAGTGTAATAAGCACAGATTAATTGCAAATAAAATGATTAACTATGATTTTGTATTGAATATTCAATTTAAAGATAAAGAAAATGAAGTTATTATCAATACAGATAATAGAGAAAATTTCTTTGTTTCATTGATGGAAATTGTTGTTGATAATAATGTTGATGTTCAGGAGATAACCTCTCCTGATGACAATCTTCAAGCAGTCTTTGATTATTTAATAGGGAGATAATATATGATTTTCAACAAAGATATTTTTAATATCTTTTCCTTTTTTTTTAAAACTGGGTTAAGATCAAAGAGAACAAAATTATTTTTCTTCTTTTCTTTTATACCAGTAATTATTTTAATTATTATCAAAATATATGAGATTTTACACCCGGAAAATAAAGTTTCCACATTAAATCTATTTTCTGATATTGGGCTTACATTTTATTTCCAATTGTTTATTCAATTGCTTTCACTTTTTTATGGCTCTTCAGTGATTAATGATGAAATTGAAAATAATACACTTGTTTACCTTACAACATCACCTGTTTCAAAATCATCGATATTAATTGGTAAATTTATGGCCAATTTTGTTATATCATCTATTATAATTTTAGTTGGGCTTTTTTTTTCCTATTTGATTTCAAATTTTAGCCATTTTTTTGAATTAAGAAGCTTAAAAGAAATTTTTATTTTTTGTAGTATTGGTTTGCTTGCTATATTAGCTTATTTTTCTTTGTTTACTCTTATCGGGAGCTTTTTAAAAAAGTCAGTTTTAATTGGAATTGTTTTTATATTTGGATGGGAGAGCATGGTTCAGTTTTTACCGGGAACAACCCAAAAGTTAACTATAATCCATTTTGTTAAATCATTACTCCCTACTGGTTTAACTCAGAAAGGTGGATTTTTGATGTTCCAGCTAAAAGCCTCATCAACTGCTGAATCAGTTATTACATTACTTTTTCTTTCAATATTATTTTTAAGCTTATCAATTATAATATTTTATAAAAAAGAGTATATTTTATCTGATAATAGTTAAATTTCAAATAAATTTGTAAATGTTAAAACTCATTTATTAAAATGATTTTCCTATCCTAAAGTAGAAAATGGCGTTATGATCAGGACGTTTCCCAAAAGCAATACCTCCTGAAAAAATTAGATTATACTTTCTAAAACAGGTTATCAAATTTATTTCAGTGCCAAAAGAAAATGAGGGTTTAATCTTTTTTTCTCCAGACCAGAGGTTGCCA
>JAUWQW010000098.1 GCA_030610885.1 Candidatus Aminicenantota bacterium
TTTTAATCTCCCTGAAATGCAGATTTTAACAAAAAAGAGGGAGAAAAGCTAAATAAAGGTGAAAACCTTTAATATAAAGGGTTTTGAAAGTTTTACCTTAAAAACTTTTGACATTACGAATACAAATATTAGGAGGAAAAATGTTAAATATTTTAAAAAAAAGTTTTTTATTAAGTATGTTTCTATTTGTCATTTTCTCATTTTCTCTTACAGCTGATATTATTCAAAGTCAAGAATCAAATCAGAATGAAGAAATTGTTGCAGAACTTATCAATTTAAGAATAAGCAACAATATTATTACTTTAAAATTTAAAATCAGGAACAAATCAACAAAAGCTGGTAAGATCAACTTCTATTATAAAGACTGTTTTATAATTGATGAAAAAAATCAAAAAAAATACTACATTCTTAAAGATTCTGAAGGTAAATATATTGGAGGTCCTTGCAGCTCCTACAGCGATGGTGGCAGGTTTGAATACTGGATCTCTCCACAAAAGGTTAAGAGTTTATGGGTAAAGTTGCCTCTCCCAACAGATAATCCAGAAACAATCTCAATAACTCTTCCAGGATTTTTACCTTTTGATGGAGTAAAAATCTCATCTGATAAAAAATGAAAAAAAAGTCTTGTTTCAAATGTTTATTTATAATGATTGTTTCTCTTGCTTATGTATCGGCTACTTTTTGTGAAGATAATTCAGAAGCTTTAATCCCTTCTGATGCACATCAAAAAGCAATCGAAGCACTTAAACGCCTGGGTGCAAAAAGAGGTGCATCACCAATTTCATTTAAAGTCGTTAATATCATAGGTGTTGTTTCGGAAATAAAATTTGATATGAAAAAAATCAAGGAAAATTTAAATAACCTAAAAGCTAAAGTAACAGATACTCAAATAAAAATTGACCTCTCCGGTGATGTGTTATTTGATTTTGACAAATGTAACATTAGAGAAGATGCAAATATTGAATTACAAAAGGTACTTTCTATTATTAAAGCATATAAAAGCACAGAAATTATCATTTCCGGACATACTGATTCAAAAGGAAGCGATGAATACAACCTTAAACTCTCATTAAAAAGGGCAAACTCTGTAAAGGAATGGTTTTTAAAAAATTCTTCATTACCTTCTTCATTATTAAAAACATTCGGTTATGGTGAAAAAAAACCAATTGCTTCAAACAAAAAAAAGGATGGCTCAGATAACCCAGAGGGTAGACAAAAAAACAGAAGAGTAGAATTTTTAATAAAAATAACTAAGAAATAACACTTAGGTTTTTCCATACAACTGGAGATCCACCTGATTCAAACCAGTCAACACCTTCAGAGACCATATCAAATTTTATAAAATATTTTCCAGAATCAGATAAAGGCGGAAGAACAATTTTTATAATATCTTTCTCTCCTTTTTTTAATGCTTTATTGAGAAAAGCCCTAGCATAATTAAGTTCAATCAAGTTCTTATTTCTATCAAACAACTGAGCTCCAAGTCTGATCATTCTCTTGCCGGAAAAAGTTTTCTTCCGCCACAAAGCTCCACCAGTATTCTTTACAAAAACATCAATAGATGTTTGATTGTTAATTTTTGTAATTATATCTTTTATATGAATTTTTATTTTTGCATAAAACCTTTTGTTTTTTATTGCATTTCCTATTTGACTGGAATCCCATATTTCATTGTATATTTTTTCCCAAGAACGAGTTCCAATTTGGTATTTTTCAGAAGCAGCCTCTGAGGGGTGATCTGTAATTTCCCATGTTAAGCGATCAACTCCGATTCTTTTTGCCAATCTTTTAGTTTTGTTCATCTTGTTTTTAGAATCATTCCATTTAAATATAATGTATCTCCAGTTTATAAACGGGACTTCCCTGCCAAGTTTGTTCCTTTCTTCAACAAATTTGGACATAATCCTTAAAACTTTATTAAAATCTCCTCCTTTTCTATAGCGTACATAAGTCCTCTGGTCAGGCCCATCTACTGAAAAAGTAATCTCATCTATTCCGGAGGTTACTAACCTTTTTATCTTTTCATTATTTAACATTAATCCATTTGTACTTGTATAAAGATAAATATGAGGAAATTTTTCTTTTATATACTCAATCATTTCAACTGCTTGAGGATGGACAAAAGGGTCACCATAATTAAAAAAATCAAGTCGAATCAGGTTTTCACCCATCTCCTCCATAAGAGATTTTAATTCATTGATTGGAAATTGTTTCCTTTCTCTTGTATTTAATATTCCGGATTCTTGATTACAAACAGCCTTAAAACATGACAAATTGCATAAAACTGTTGGTTCAAAGAAAATTCTGGGTAAGATTTTGACATCAACAGGTTGTTGTGGAATCTCTTCGTCTTCCTTTAACAATCTTTTTAGCCCACAATTATCACAAAAACAGCAGTGCCCTTCATTCAACTCTTTTCTTATCTCTTTTACCTTTTTAGAGTTCCAGATTTCATAAATTTTATTCTCTTTTAAGTTTCCAAGTGGCCTTTCACCATATGGATCTGCACAACCGCAAACTACTTTTCCATCACTCAATACAACAAGTCTGTTAAATATCCAATCACAGGTAAATTTTGTCTTTTCATTACATACAGTCATTTATCTGCCAGAAAATTTAGCCTTTTTTGCCATATTCACATAAATTTCACGCTGCTCAGGTGTAAGTGATTTTAAAAATTTCAACATACATTCAATTGACAATATTTTATAATCTTTAAGACCTTGAAATGAACGTTCAAGCAAGGTCTTGATCTTTTGAGAATCAGGATTATCTTTAACAACCTCTCTCCAGAATACATTCACATCTACAATGTGTTTCAGACCAATTTTAGAACCTTTAAATTTAAGTTCCCTTTTCATTTGAATAAATTTCTTCTGTTGAGCTTTTGTTAAATCCAATCGCTCTGTTATTACTTGCATTCGACCTGCAGGTGTAAACCATTTTTTCAATACTTTGCGTGTATGCATATAACTACCAATGAAAAATATATTAAAACCAACTGAAATTGCTAAAAATATTAATAATAATATTTTGTATTTTTTTTCCATAAATTACCTCCTATTAATGCGTGAATCCATATAATCAAACCCGGAACCGGAATCATCACCTAATCCGAATGATATTTCGGATATGTATTTTGTTGAAATCCGGCTATGATTATAGAATGTATTCTTTCCAAAATTTATGCCAATTATACATGCAATTGAAAAAAGAGCTAAAACAGCAATTAAGCTAAAAGAATATTTAGCATATAAAAATGGATTTTTCATCCATAAAGGAAGCCCTATAAACAATTGTTTCTTTTTAGCAATTGGTGTATTTACCAGAACTTTAGCTCTTTCTTTAACTCCAACAGGGGGCTCTAAAATCTTTTCTTTCCTTAATATACGTAATTCTTTTAATGCATTAAAACATTCTGAACAGGAAGCCAAATGTTCCTCAACCTCTTGGACCTCTCTTTTAGAAGCCTTATTTTCTAAATATGCTGCCAGAACATTGTTGTCAGGACATATGGATTTTTTCTTTTTAAAAACAGATAATCTAAACCTCTGCCATAGATTTTTATCTTTTTCATTTATATTTTTTTGAGTATTCATATTTTAGCCTCCATTGTATTATACGAGAGACATTTACAATTCATCCCCTCAGAGAATTTTAATTTTTTTATCCTAAAGTTTTAAAAATTTTTATTTTCTTGATTTCAATAATTGTTTTACGGTTTTCAATAAATCTTTTCTGTCAAATGGCTTGGATATTATTATATCTATTCCTCTTTCTTTTAGCTGTTCTTTTTCGAATTGATCACCCCAGCCAGTAATTAAAATTACAGGTGTTTTTAAATTTATTTTCTTTATTGAACCGGCAATTTCCCAACCGGTTATATCAGGCATACCTAAGTCAGTAAACACCAGGTCATAATCAGTTTCACTAAACGCCAGCAGGCCTTCTTTCCCTGTTGGAAAAGTGTTAACATCATATCCGGCAATACTTAACATATCCCCAAGCACACCTCTTACTTCATTATCATCATCGATTATTAAAATCTTGGCTGGCTTAAAAGGAATTTTAATCTCAAAAAACTCTTTCTTCTTTTCAGATCTCATACTTACAGGAATCTTAACAGTAATTTCTGTTCCTTCTCCTTCCCTTGTATTAACTATAATATCTCCCTGATGCCTTTTAATTATCCCACAACAAGTACTCAACCCCAACCCTGTATGTCCTACACCTTTTGTTGTAAAAAAGGGTTCAAATATATTTATACTCTTCTCCTCTTTCATTCCTAATCCTGTATCTTTTACTGAGAGAAATACAAAACCTTCCTTTACTTCTGTTTTAAGGTTGAGTGTTCCTCCTTCTGGCATAGCGTCAACAGCATTTATTATTAAATTTGTTATTACTTCTCTTAACTCTGCTGCATTACCTTCTACAGGAGGAATCTTACCAGGTTCTGAATTTATATTTATTTTAATTCCATTAACCTCAGATTTATCTTTCCAATAAGTCCTTGTGATTTCAATTGCATCTTCAACAAGTTTGTTCAATTGCAAATTAACAAATGTCTCATCTCTATAGGTTCTTGAAAATTCCAATATCTTTCCAACAATTTCTGCACCATCTAAAGCTGCTTGCTCAATTATTTTCAACCATTTTTTTGACTCTCCTTCAGAGGTGTTCTCAAGAAGGAGCTGTGTTCTGCCAAGAATAGCTGCTAAAAGGTTATTAAAATCATGGGCAACTCCTCCTGCCATCTCACCCAATGCTCTTATTTTCTCAGATTGGATGACCTGGTCTTGAAAGTCTTGTAAATGTTTATACGCCTCTTTGATCTCTTCATATAAACGGGCATTCTCAATGGCAATAGCTGCCTGATTTGCAATTCCCTGAGCTAATGATAGATCTCTCTTTGAAAACGGACGATTAAGGTCATGGGTTATTAAAGTCAGCACTCCAATAGTTTCATCTTTTACCTTCATTGGCACAACCAACCAATGCCTTTTTTTTAAATACTTAATATATTCTGGAAGGGTTAATTTCCCCACTGGAGTTCCATCTGAAATAGATGGTTGACCTGTTTTTGCTACTTTACCTGCTATTCCCTTACCTATTTGGATTGGATTTTCAATAAGTAAGCGATCTAATTCTTTTTTATCCTCTGGATTGCGATTAAAACTTGCCTTTACCACCAGTTTATCCAACTCAATCAATCTCAATAAACATGAATCAACCTTAAATGCTTCCACACTTCTACGGACAATATTATGAAGCACTTTTTTGAACTCTAAGGTTGAAGAGAAGATCCTGCTTGCTTCATAAACATAGGAAAGATCTTCTTCACGCTGCTTTGATTGTTTGAATAGTTGAGCATTTTTAATAGCAATCCCAATCTGATTTGCAATTGCTAATAGCAAATTTTTCTCTCTTATATTAAACTTGTGGTGACCATGATAAACAATATTTAAAACTCCGAGAATTTTGTCTTCAGACTTCAGGGGAACACTTGCAAAAGATCGGAATCCTTCCTTCTCAATCAGAGAAGTAGTTGATCTTTTTTCTTTTGATACATCCTCTACAAAGTAAGGCTCATTTGACTTAACAACATATCCAGCAAACCCTTCTCCCAACTTCAACCTTTCTACTTCCCGGACAAATCCGGATGAGAAACCACGATATGGTGAGAAAACTAATTCTCTTTTCTGCTCATCCAACAGATATATCCCTCCTTTGTCAGTTCCAAGAACTTTTAAAGTTTCATCCAAAGTTTCGTTTAAAATTCTATCTAAATCAAGAGACTGTAAAACAACTGAACTCACAGAATTAAGAACAGAAAGATCCTGTGCAATCTTTTTACTTTCCTCTCTCTGCCTTTTTAACTCCTCTGTACTCTTAACAATAAAACCAGCTGCAAAAATTAACGATAAAACAACCCCTAAGCCAAAACCTATGGGTGCAAACCATGTTACCGGGCGGAGGAAAGGATAGTCAAGGTTATGTATGCCATTTAAAAGAAAACCATAGAATATCAATAAAGTAGAAACACTCTTTTTATGTTTTTCCAATCTATAAATAAAGTAAGCACTAATAAGAAAGCCTCCCCCATTTATTAAGGAAGAGGGGAATGCTCCCCAGAACCATTCTCTAATTATATAAACTCCCAAAAAGGCTGTGACGATCGCCATGAGAGAAAGTAAAATAGCCATTAAAGACCAGATAGAAAAACGCAAATAAAAGATTGAAAACAAAGGGTGAGTTTTTTTTTGCAACTTCTCAATACTAATTAAAAATGCAACTGCTGTAAATGCATAAACACAATGTCCGAAAAAATGGAAAATATCACCATTGGTTTTAACAATAATTAGTTCCAGAATATTATGTGAAAAGAAAAAGAACCAACCAATTGACCACCATAAAATCGCTTTTTCTTTAGTCTCACAATACTTTATTAACAGTACCAGGGTAACACCAAGCTTAAAACCACCATCAACTGCAATAGCTTGGGCTAACCATTCCATATTAACTACTCCTTATTTATTTATAATTTTTTTTAGAAACACTTTTACACACAAACTCGAATAAAATATTATAAAAAAAAAAAATATTTTTTTCAACTTTGAGCATTGAAAAATTTACGTAACTTTTTCAATGCTTTATGTTTTGTACTTCGAACAGTCTGAACATCAATGCCCAATAGTTCAGAAATTTCTGAAGTATCCATACCTTTATCAAAAAGAAGATGTAATACAAGCTTTTGACGAGAAGATAACAAAACATAAGGAATATCAATTAAAGGAACTTTTGAATCTTCATATACAATTGAATTTACAACTTCATGTTCAATTGATACTGTTTCAGGCTTGCTTTTTCTTAAAAAGTCAATTGCAGTACTTCTTGCAACAATAGTTAACCAGGTAACCAAAGAAGCTTTGTAAGATTTATAAGATCTTAATAAGTAATAATCTTTCTTTATAAGACGTATAAACACTTCCTGCACAGCCTCTTTTATATCCCATTCATCAATCTGTTTAATATGAAGAGAAAATGTTTTAAAAACCGATGAATATATAACAGCAGAAAAATGCTCAACAAATACACCCCACTCTCGTTTATCTCCATGAACCAATCGTTTGATATTTATATTTATTTTTTCACCCATTTTAGGAGATATTAATCAGGCCTACACATTTTACATTCTTAAACTCATGCCATAATGTAGGTCTTACCTTTCAACTTATCTTTTGCCTACCCTCTCTTTTGCTTTTCTAAATAGTAAATTTATAATATTTTTTAATTTTGCACCCTGATACTTTTTAACCATAATCACAGTATGACGGCATTTTTTTGCAACTATTTCAGGAATACTACCAAATATTAATTGCTGCATCAAACCTTCTCTTGCTGCACCAAGAATACATACATCATATGTTTCAGTCATTTTAAGTATTCCAGAAGAAATACTTTTAGCTTTAACTAATTCCCCCTCGACATTTTTAACTTTACCCTTTATTAAAGCAATACTATCATCAACTCTTTGCTGATAAATATTTCTCTCTTCAAAAGAAATACCAGGTGGTACTATCATTGTTACATTAATATTGCTTTTATATGCTTCAGAAATTGCAGCAGCTATTCCAGTAAGAACAAATATACCAGCTCCTATCATTGCTCCTACACCTATCATTGTAACCTGAAAAAGACTCAGATCTCTGCTGAGCTGGGTTTGATGAAAGCTTGGATTAATATCTAATTTAATGCTATTTTTACTCATAAATTTTTATTCAAGATATGTAAATATGTAAATTTTCTCCTTTATCTCCTCCTTTCCTTATCATAATAAAACAAAGTAAAATTGATTTTCAAGCATTTTTTATAGAAATTCACATTACTTTTTTAAATCTATAGCAATTAAAATATTTGGATCATCCATTTGTAAACCTCAATGAATAAATATAACTATTTATAATTTGAATGTCAACAATGCAAGGGGAATGCATAATTCAATATACTTGTATCAAGAATGAAGACCTGACC
>JAUWQW010000121.1 GCA_030610885.1 Candidatus Aminicenantota bacterium
GTTTCCAAATACTGTTGGCGAGATTTCTCGAGCTATTTATGAAAGTCTAGCTTTGAGTTATAAGCATGTATTAAATATCATAGAAGATACTATACAAAAAGAAGTTAATATCCTATATATTATAGGTGGAGGAAGTCAAATTTCGTTGTTAAATCAATATACTTCCAATGCATTAAATCTTATAGTAAATGCGGGACCAATTGAAGCAACAGCTATAAGTAATATTTTAGTTCAAGCTTTAGCACTTGATAAAATTTACAGTGTTTCTGAACTAAGAACAATCGTAAGATCCTCATTTCCAATAATAGAATATCTTCCCAAAGATAAAAATAAGTGGGAAAAGGCTTATGACTCTTACTTAAGAATAATAGAACCTTAAATTTCTATAATAATTAGTAATTGCATCTCTTTCGGTAATATAATCAATATAAAAAAAGGTTATGTATATTGAATAACAAATTGATAAAATCATTTTATTGAAAATATAAAAAAAAGTAAAAAAAAAAAAAATTATTTTTTGGGATCCCAAGGTTTAACAAATTTTAATAATAAAGCAGCAACAAGAGTAAAGGGGATTAATGCAAAGAAAGCATAAGGTAAACCTATAAAAATGGAAAGAAATCCAACGATTAATGGTCCGAGCCCTTGTGTACCAAAGTTTTGAATTGCAGAAAAACTTGAGAACATAAATCCTTCTATTCCTGGTTCCCCACTTTTTGTGAAAGCAGTATCAGAGAGTTCCATAGCAATTCGATTAGTTGAAGCCATAAATCCTCCTATATTAATACCGTAAATGAGAGCGATTATAAATATGTAAATCATTGATATACCTGGTTGAAGTGGTATCCATAATGCTACTCCTATCCAAAAAGTTATTCCAGTAATAATAAAAGTTTTTTTTGCTCCTACCTTATCACTGATTTTGCCAATCATCAAAGCACCCACAAAAGAACCTAACATTCCTACCGCATAGACCAAACCTAAATTCAATCCTACAACCCCCGCTATACCTGAAAATACGGGCACAAAAAACAAAAAAGATGCAGTTGTGACACTTGCAATCAAGGAAAATACTAAACCAATTTGAATTTGTTTATTAAAAAATGTTTCCTTGAAAACTTTTTTGAGAGGTGGGAGATCCTTACGGACAATATTTGGTTCTTTTAAAGATAAACCTGTCACAGCTTGTAAAATTGCAAATAAACCAATTAATGCGATTGAAACTTGCCACCCTAGTATTCCAGCTAATATCATTAGCAAGATACTCGCAATTACACCTCCTATTCCTCTTGAACCCCAAGCCACACCTTGCAGTATACCTTTCTTATTTTCTGGAGTAACATCGACTGTTAATGCATCTAGAGTACCATCAACCAATACCCAAACCCATTGAATCCCAAAAAGGCATAAAAACCAAGGCCAAGTAACATTAACTTGATCTGAAAACATTAAAAATAAGAAACAAGGGATGTAAAGAAGTGTTCCAATCAAAAGGTATGGTTTTCTTCGCCCATATTTTCCGAAAGGTACTCGATCGCTTAATAAACCAGGAATCATCTTTAAATAGAGTGGAATTGCATATAAAAAGGTAAAAACTCCAAAAAACTGGACATCTACCATGGCAATATTTACCAAAAAATTATCCTTGTAAAGATTTAACGCTGTAGCATACAAACCTTGGAAAAGGTAAAAACTCCCTACTGAAACTAGAATACTAGTTTTCCAGTTTCTTTTCCTAAACGTTTGTGGTGATTTTTCAATATCATTTGTCATATAAAACCCTTTTTTTTAAGATTTTTTCAAAATTTGTATTTCTTAAGAGGATTTTTACAAGGACTATCTATAGTCCCATATAAACACCTATTTTTAATATCGAATATAATTGCCGTGGTTGTATTAGCGGCCGGTCCATGACGACAAATAGTATTATTTGATCCATATCCCGTGGGGCCATGATCTGTAATAAATCCATGCAAATCATTTAATGTAATCTTACCTTTATTCAATGCCCGACAATATAGATAATCCATTCTATCATGACGATGTTTAGAGGATTCATTCATGAGTTTGTCCCTGAGACCAGGATGTGCTTTATTTGTAAAACGCGCATTATAAGGCTTATCAATTAGTTTTCCTTCAGGACTTAAAAGATCATTGGCAACAATAATTCTTCCATCTTCAGCTGTTCTTGTTCCAATAGCCTTGAAACAAACTTCCATGCAAATGCTGTGACCTTCAGCATCTCCCACAGTCACTAGTGCTCCATTACCGATAGGCATTTTTTTAAAATAATCTATAGTTTGTTTTACGGTAGTAAAATTTAATAATGCCTCTTGAACTAGCGTGGATATTGGAAGGCCTTCAAGGGGTCCATCTTGAGGGTATGCATAATTATAAGAAATTGCTAATCCTTCTTCATTTATTCCATGAGGCGTTCCTATAAGCGGTGATAATGAAAAACTAAGCATTTTATGTTTTCCTTCTATGCTTAACCGCTTTCCAAAATGAATGAAAAGTGTGATAAAAGGATAACCAAAATTCTTTGTCATCAAAATCCCTCCTGTTTCAGAACATTCAGGAATTGTCAATGAGGTAGTACACGCACCTTCTAAGCCAGTCGTATGTAAGGTTGGAAATTCTTCATTTTCATAAATTATATATTCAACTTGAGGAATTGAAATTTCAATATTTTGAAGTAATAATAAGTTTTCTATCGGTAGCTCTGCTCCCTTTGCTATGCCAAGATTATATTCCCAGCAATTCGGAGTATATTTTTGATAAAGGGATTTTAATCTATTAGTAGCTTTCATTTTTGCAAATTCAATAAAGTCTGACAATGACATATCTTCAGGTTTCTGACTGATAAAATCTTCAAATTGTGGAAGTAAATTATTCATTTCCCAAAGATTTTCTTTATTTGCCTTTCCTTGTTGAAACCCTGCTTCATAGTATGTTCCTTCTAAAGAAATCAAATTTTTTTTATTTGACATAATTTACCAACAAAAAGTAAACATTGTTGAATAATGATTGATAATTCATTCAACAATACTAAAAAAATAAATATTTTATATAAACTTTGTGGACTAAGTTTTTAAATTTACGCTTTAAATTGTTTGTAACAAATAATAAGTATGTCAACAATGTTGACTAAAAAAAACAAATAGATTAAAAATTAAAATCATTATAAATATCATGTCAGCCCCTTTTAAAAATTCTAAATTAAATAAACGAGAGCAGCATACTTTAGACATCATTAACGCAGCAATAGAATTGTATGCAAATTCAGGAATGGATGGGCTTTCCATACGAGAGATTGCAAGAAAGACAGAAATGAGCCCGAAAAATGTTTATAATTATATTCTAAGTAAACGTGAGATTTTTATTGCTATGAGAGTTAAATTCCTTAAATCAATTGAAAATTTAATCTCCGAAATTATTTCGAAAAATAAAAATAGCTTAAAAAATATTATCCTAAAAATTGCTCAAAAATTCATGGAATGGGCGAGTGAAAACAAAGAAGGATTTAACATCTTGTTTCTCTCTGAACCGCCGAAATCAAGTCAAAGAGGTCCAATTGAAGAAGCATATGAACCAGGGAAACCCTTGGAAATCATTCAAGAGCTAATTCAAACCGCTTATGAAAATGGAACTATATTTGGTATCGATCCAGATAGCTTTACAGCTTACATCTGGCAATATGTTTATGGCGCAGCATATATTGAAAGAAGTATTTTAGTTACTAAGAACTCTGAAAGTAAAATCCCAAATTACAAGCATAAAAAAAACCCTGTTTTTATGAAATTGGATCCTTTAGAATATCGTAATTTTATTCTTCAAAATTTTCAAAACCAATTAGAAAATTTTTTCAAAGGGGAAATCAAGCAAAAAGAAATTGAAACGAAAATTGCTTTTGTTGATAAATGGATTGATTACCATCACGATAATATAAAATTACAAGATTATTGGCTTTGGATAAAAGAATTTAATGACATTGAAAGAATTGTAAACTTCTATGAGATAATACAAAATAATATAAAATCTTTAGAAAACAAATTAGAAGATATAATAAAATCTGTTATTGATTAACTAATTCTATAACTACCTTCAAAGTCTTATATAATAGATTTTTAATAATTTTTTATATTT
>JAUWQW010000122.1 GCA_030610885.1 Candidatus Aminicenantota bacterium
CTATTTATAGGGGTTTCAGAAATCAGGTTTTCAAAAAATAGCAAACTTTTTTCTTGGTCAACAGACTTTTTGAATTTTGCAAAAAATGGAAAAGATTTTTTTTGGTTTTTGAAGTTTGCAGAATTGAAAAAAATAAAAAAAGATTTTGAGAGAAAAATAAGTTTTGAGTTTTTTCAAAAAGTAAAAAAGAATTTTCCGAAAAGTGAAAAGTTTCAGTTTTGGAAAAAAAGTAAAAAGATTTTTTCAGTTTTCAAAGTTCTGAGTTTGAGAAAAAAAGTTTTTTGATTTTGTTGAAAATTAAAAACCTTGAACTTGAACAAAAAAGTTTGGAAAAAACGAAAACAGAGGCTCTGTAACCCCTATAAACAGGGCGTTTTAAAATTCAGTTTTCAAAAAAAAGTAAATGACAGGATATATCATGAAAAATCAGAGTTTCTCCTTATTTATTTACAGCATCTCATTAGTACAGGTAATATATTTGAATTATTGTGTTAATTTATAAAATACTGGAATATTACTCATTAAGATAAAATACAATGGAATTATTTGAAGAAACAGAATTATTCAGAGAAACATCGAAGCTAGAGAATGAAAAAAGAAAGCTTTTAATGGATAAGAAAGTGTATAGGCGTTTCTTGGATAAGCAATACAACAGGGTTTCAAGTATTGATGAATTACTTGGAAAATTACCGGGAAAGAATGAACAAATAAGAATAATTACACAAAAATCATTCAACGCGTTTGCTATTTTGTTATACATTGCAGAGAAAGTCAATATAGAAGAGTTGATTTTAGGAGTATTCAGAATAGATAAAAATTCAGTTATAGGAATAAAAGAATTATATGAATCAATGAACATTAAACAGATTACCATTATTCTGTCATCATTTTTCATTCAAACAAAAAAACCGGAACGATCTGCACAAATGTTAATTGAATTTGCAAAAGGCAAGGAGAATATAAAGATTGTTTTTTGTTGGAATCACACTAAAATAATGGGAGTTAAAACAAATGATGATAAATATTATATTGTAGAGGGCTCCGGTAATATGACAGATAATGCAAAAATAGAGCAATATTTATTTGAACAGTCTAAAGAAATGTTTTACTTTCACAAATCATGGATGGAAGAATTATTAAAAATGTCATCAAATAACGAAACAATAATATATTAAGTCATGGCAAAAAAAGGAGTAGTGCAAACAAAGAATCCCAGAACTGGTAAATATGTAAAAATTAATCGGAATAAAGGGAAAGTTATTTCTACGAAAAAAACAGACGGGCCCTATAAAGGAGTGCCTGTATTAAGAAAAAAAGGAAGTAATTAATTTGGAAGATTAACTAAGAAATGTTAACTTACAAATAAAAACCATGAGAATTACAACAGGAAATTTTGCAAATCAGAAAAAATACACTAATGCAGGCTACACTTGTATTAGTATAGCAAGATTCAACCGTTATTTCAACGGAATTGAATTTAAAAAACTGGCACCAGATGCTTATTATATTAAATATCCAGAATGTCAATACATTCCAATTTATGAAAAAAAATTGGATAAATTGAATGCAAAAAATGTATATAATGAGCTTAAGATATTGTCAAATGGCAATGATATTGTTCTTTTGTGTTATGAAAAAGAAGGTGTTTTTTGTCACAGAATATTAGTGGCAAAATGGCTCAAAAAAGAGTTAGGAATAGAAGTAAAAGAGCTTGGAAAAATGGAAAAAAAAGAGGAATTATTTTGAAAAAAAGCGGGTTTAGTGTAACGGTAGCATGCTATACAACCAGTATAGAGGATTGGTTTAACTCCAGGAACCCGCTCCATATATTGCCGGATTTTCCACATAAAGAAGCAAATAAATTTAGAAAAAAATACTTAAAGGGATTTATTAAACCGGAAGGATGCAACTATTATATTGGATTATCATATAGTAATTTGTTAATTGGCATATTGGGTTTTGCTAATCCTGATTATGGAAATTACGATTTATTATTGAAAGCAGATACTACACCTCCAGATTTAGAGTATTCAACTGATTTATTGTTATATATTTTACTAACAAAAGAAGTAAAATATTACCTTAAAAGGAAGTTTAATAGGGAAATAAATACCGTTTACAGTTTAGCTTTTAGTAAACATAAAGACATCAATAGATATAGAAAGCACGGTCAAATGACCAAAAGGGAAAAGGATGGAAACGTTTATAAGATAGGATATTTGTTCAAAACCGGGAAATATACATTAAGAGAAGCAAAATCATTATTTGTACAAAAACATGGATATTAAACAGGAAATAATTGAGATAATAAAAATAAAAGAATCACCAATTAATCCACAGATTATGAGTGATTCGGATTTCAACAGATTAGTTAAATCCTTGAAGAAGGACAAAACATTAACAAGTGCTGTATTATTAATGATAGATGGGAATGATTACATGTGTATATCTGGTCATCACAGAATTAAAGCAGCGAGGAAGGCAGGTATTAAAAAAGTGCCCGCAATAATAGTAAATAAAATTCCTGAAAATGATAGAATAAGATTACAATTAACTCACAATGATATTCATGGAGAGCCAGATTTAGATACCGTAAAATTATTAGAAAAAAAGCTATTAGATACGGATATTGAATTGGTGAAATTCACGGAAAAATCTATATTCACGAATGAAATAAAATATAATGTACCAGAATATTGTTATGTTAATATATGTTTATTAGAAGAAACAAGAGATAGTCTTGTTCAGATAATAGATAAATTAAGTGATAATAATGTTATTAATTATTTAGTTGAAAAAGAAGAATTCAATGAAATAGAAGATTTGTTGACGGAAGCATATAAAAAGGGCTTTAGAACGCCTGGAAGGGCTTTCAAAAAATTCATTGATATAGTAAAGAGAGGTATTTAAAATGTCAGAAAAAGAGTTAAGTAAAAGTGATAAGAATATTACATGGGAGTTGAATCATCAAATAATCAGGGATTCATACATGAATTTGATAAAACTCAATCAGAAAAAACCTACGATTAAACAGGTATCTGAAGATTGCAAGCTTTCAATGACTACGATAGATAAGCATTTAAAGTCGTTGAAATTTGATCCTTTGCGACACCCTTTAAGGATATTAACAGATGATGTTTTATTATCAATAGCGAGTTCTGCAAAAGCCGGAAGCTCTTCAAGTCAAAAATTGTGGGTGCAAATATTTGAGGGCTGGAGTGAGAAACAAGAGATTACACACGGGATATCACCTACACTTGTTGATCTTGTCAAAAAATACAAGAATGAGGAACAAATCAAAAAGGATGATTAAATGATGAAAATTACTTATAAATCCCAACTTCTCGAATATGGCATTATAGAACTATCGTTGTTTACGCGAACTTACGATTTATGTCAAAAATACCCGAAGTTTCAAGTTTTTTGAAAACTCGATTTTAAAACCCCTATAAACAGGGCGTTTCAGAGCCTCTGTTTTCGTTTTTATCAAACTTTTTTGTTCAAGTTCAAGGTTTTTAATTTTCAACAAAATCAAAAAACTTTTTTTCTCAAACTTGAAACTTTCAAAACTGAAAAAAATCTTTTTACTTTTTTCTCAAAACTGAAACTTTTGATTTTTGAAATATTTTCTAAAACTTTTTTGCAAAAATAAAACTTTGCATTTTTCGGAAAATTCTTTTTTACTTTTTGGAAAAACTCAAAACTTATTTTTCTCTGAAAATCTTTTTTTATTTTTCTGAAAATTCAAAACTCTGGCTTTGGAAAAAATCTTTTATAAATTTCTTTGAAAACAAAAACTCTCGAAGTTGAAAAAATTCTTTTCCGGTTTTTGTAAAATTTAAAAAGTCTATT
>JAUWQW010000114.1 GCA_030610885.1 Candidatus Aminicenantota bacterium
AATATATCAACATTTTAGTATAATTTCGTGTAGATTTTCTAATGAGGCAACGATACCTGTTTCATATAGATTTTTAATGAGTCAATTCGAGTTATTGACTTTAAAATATTGTTTGTTAAAATATAACAATTATGAATAGAAAAAAATTCTTTATTATATTGTTTATTCTGAGTTTATTTTTATTTGTTAAAGCACAAGATGATTTCTTAGGAGATCAATTTGTAGCTGAACCGGAAATTAGCACCCGGATTTTGTATGAAAAAGGAATGATTGTTTTTACCATAGAGGTACCTGTCGATCATCATATTACTGATTTGAAAAATAATTTTTTCAAAATTAAAGTTGAAAAAAATGATTATGTAAAAGTAAAAAAGGTAAACTTTCCAACAGGTGTGGCCTATGCTGATGAAATGGTATTCAAAGATAAAGTTGAGGTAAAGGTCAAGATCATTTCGAGTCGGGATATCACTTCCCCGATCAATTTGAAATTCACTGTTGGTTATCAAATTTGCCAGGAAAAACCCCGGGAAATGTGTTTTGCACCGGATTCTCAGGATATCATTGTTCCGATCGAAAAGTCCTTTGTCCAGACGAACAATGAGGTAAACAGTAATACCGATTGGATTCCCTCAATAGAGAGAACCTCGACGACTCAAGGAAAAAAGCCTGAGAAAGAGTCATTTTTCAAAAAAATTGAAAGATTATTGACAGAGGAGTTGGAGAAACAATCCGTACTTCTCTTTTTGCTGGTATTTGCCCTTGGATTTCTAACCAGTTTAACTCCCTGTGTATATCCCGTTATTCCCATCATAATGGGATATATCGGTTCCCAGGCCAAGGGGAGTAAACTCAAGGGATTTTATCTATCCGTTTTTTTTGTTCTGGGACTGGGGCTTGTCTACTCTATGCTGGGGGTGTTGGCTGCTGCATCCGGTTCAATGATCGGAGCTTCGTTTCAAAATCCTGTAGTGGTTGTGATAATCGCAGGTATTTTTATCTTAATGGGATTGAGTCTAGCAGGGCTTTTTGAAATTCCGGTTCCGACATCTATTTCATCAAAGGTCCAGGCCGGTGGCTACAAAAGCCAGGTTATCGGCTCCTTGATTATCGGCGGTGTGGCGGGGATTATTGCAGCACCATGTGCCGGACCGGTTTTAATTGCCATCTTATCCTGGATCAGCCAGACCCGGGATCTATTGATGGGTTTCTTGATTATGTTTGTTTTCTCTCTGGGTATGGGTGTGATTTTTATACTGGTGGGGACATTCACCGGCATTATTTCCTCTCTGCCCAAAGGAGGAAAGTGGATGGATTATATGAAGTATCTTTTTTCTATTTTACTTATTGTAGGAGGAATCTATTTTTTGAGTTCAATTTCCTCTAAATGGGTTACTCTTCTTATGTGGGGAATATTTTTGATATCAATAAGTATTTTTATAGGACTTTTTAAGGTTATTGATAAACATGATCATAAAGAAAAATTTTATAAGATTATTGTTGTACTGATCTTTTTATGCGGAGCATTTTTATTTTTCAAATCAATTGAAATAAAGTATTTTCCCTATACTGTTGGGTCAATAAAGAGTTATGAAAATGATCTTACCTGGATAGGAGACCTTGAACATGGGAAATTAAAAGCAGAGAAGGAGAACAAGATTCTTATGGTGGATGCTTATGCAGAATGGTGTGTTGCATGTAAAGAGCTTGATAAATATACTTTTTCTGATCAGGATGTTTCTAAGATTTTGAAGAATTATGTGCTTGTTAAACTGGATTTTACTAAAAAGAGTGAAAAAAATAGAGAGCTAAGGAAAAAGTTAAATATTATTGGAATGCCAACTATTTTATTCTTTAATATACAGGGTAGGGAAATTAAACGATTTTCCGGGTTTAAAAATAAGAATGAGTTTTTAGAAATTTTAAATAATTTATAATTTTTTCATTGAAAATCTTTTTTAAATCAATTATAATCCGAATGGAGGGACAATGAAAAAAATATTTTTTATCATTTTTTTGCTTATAATAGTTTCCACATTGAGTTTGTACTCAGATGGATCAAAAGGATCTAATTATATAGGTAAACAATTTACATTTAATTGGGGAATTATAACTGATGATTCATTTTCTTTTAAGCCATACTATGCAGAATATGGATTTGCTTTAGACATTGTATTTACAGATTATTTTATGATAAGCCCTGAATTGTACCTTGTATCATATAAATTCATCTTTAATCCATTATATTTAGCTCCCGGGGTATTATTTAATTTTCAGTCTAATTCTCTTTTTGCTGGAATCGGGGTTTCTAAGTGGGTCAAGATTTCTGGTAATGCAGCTTCTACTGATTGGAGGCTTAAACTAAACGCCGGGATTGATAAGGATTTCAGGTTAACTGCTTTTATAACAACTCCTTTTGATAATCTCTTCAAAAATGTTATGGTTGGTTTAACTCTGGGATTCAGACTTTGATCTTTTAAATCCATTAAAGAGTAGATCTAAAATTTTTGTAAAATATTTATAAAATTGACGAATAGGTCTTATTATATAGTAAAGAGGGTATAAAAATTCTGGTAAATTAATAACTAAAAGATCAAATTGACTTGGTGTAAATATATAATAAAATATATATCTTAATCCATGTGATATAGAATCCATAGTTCTGGGAATGCAAAGAAACTCAGATAACCTCCCGGAACTTGTTTTCTCTCTTAAAATACGGTTTTTTATGTTATTTGTAAGCTTTTTAACCCTTTTATTCTCATTGATCTCTTTGTTGATCATATAAGGAAGGGGAAGATCACAGAGCTCATTTGAAAGGAGTATACCAGCAAGTGTTATATTTAAACACCCCATATTTTTAGCTTTTGATATAATTAAAGACCAATTCAAGTTTCTGTTGGATGAAATAAAAAAAGCAATATCTGTAATAAACTTTAGGTGTAACCAGTTATGTTTAGCCCCGTGTATGCATAATGCAAGTACAGTATTTTCAGAAGATAAAACTTTAACCTTACAAGAATTAATTGTTGTGTAAGAAGTATTTTTCCAGATATCTTCTGTAATCTGGAATTGTTTAGATCCCTGAGTGATACGTTGATGAAAATCATAAAATATGGTTTTGTCGAGAAAAAGAAAATCCCTTCCAGTTCTTTTCCAGAGTTTTTTTGTTTTTTTAATGTGTGGAAAGTGAGACTTATACCCGTAAAGCTCTAGCAAATCGTAAACCCTTGCAAAATCCTCTTTTCTAATATAGATATCCAGATCGCAAAATGTTCGCATAGAAAGATCTTTATAGGCTCGAATTGCCAAACAAGGACCTTTAAAAGTTATTGCATCGATTTTTTCTGTGGATAAAATGTTTATAAGTTTTATAAGTTTTTGCCCCATTCTCAAGTTCCGTATTGCATTATTATTATAAGAAGCTTTAAGAGACGTCATAATTTCAGGTGGAACCACCTGTTGTTTTAAATTTTTGAGTTTTTTATATAAGAGTAATATTACTCCATGGTTACGTGCTTTTAGAAGAATTTTTTCCCAGTTTAAAGGGTATTTGAAGATCGGGTTATTTGAATTATCGTCGCTATTATTGATCTTGATAACCCATAAAATCACTTTCATATCTATGTCAATAATTGTACTTGCTTTTTCCTTATATATTTTGGTTTTTTTATTTTTTTTCAATATCATTCTGCATAGGAATTAAGGTTCTGTAATAATGGTTGTTTTTCATTAACTCAGTATGAGTGCCTGTTGCAATTAATTTGTTTTCATTAAGCAAAAGGATTCTATTAACCTTTTTAACTGTTGATAATTTGTGTGTAACAATAAAGAGTGTTTTGCTTTGTATTAGCTCAGGAAGTGCGCCAAAAATTGAACGCTCAACAATGCTGTCCAGAGCAGAGGTTGGTTCGTCAAGGATCATTATATCTGGTTCCTTAATTAAAGCTCTAACAAGTGCTAAGCGTTGCCTTTGCCCCTCAGATAGATTCATTCCCTGTTCTCCCAGAGTTTCTAAATAACCCTTTGGAAGATTCTTTATGAAATTGTGAATTCCAGCTATTTTTGCTGCCTTTATAACCTGGTCTTTGCTTGCATCTTTATTTCCATACATCAGGTTATCCATAATTGTTCCTGAGAGTAATGAGGGATTCTGTGAAACATATCCAATTCGTTTACGCAGGTTTGTTAAACAGTACTCTGATACTGGCAGGTTATCAAAGAGAATCTCTCCTTTTGAGGGTTTGTAAAAACTCAGAATAAGGCTGAGTAAAGTTGTTTTGCCAACTCCGCTTGGTCCAACAATTGCAATCCATTCTCCGGGTTTTACTTTAAAAGATAAATTTTCTAAGACCTTTTCTTTTCTATTATATGAAAAACAAACATTTTTAAACTCAACATATCCATTGAGTTTTTTAATTTTTTTCCCTTTTTCTAAGTTATCTTCAGGTATAACATCAAATAAAGCAGAAACCCTCTCAAGTGATGCTAATGCATTTTGGAGATTAATATTTGCAGATGCAAGGAATTGAGCAGGCCCATAAACATATCCTACATATGATTGAAATGCGAGGAGTGACCCCAGGCTCCATTCTCCAAGAATAACCCAGTATGCACCTGCAAGGAGTACAATAAGCCTGGATATTTCAGGTAACAATCCAATTGAAAAGTTGGCAACGGAATTAATTATAGAGTGCTCAAGTCCGATTTGTATAGAAGATCTTAATTGCTTCATTATGTTGTTTAATGTCTTTTTTTCAGTTGAAAATGCCTTAATCAGAGAAGTTGTAGAAAGAGATTCCTGCATAGAACTTGTTACTTTTGCGCTTTGTTCCATACTATGAAGGCTTAAAATACGGGTTTTGCGTGCAAAAAAGCGGACAATAATCACTATTGCTGGAAGAATGAAAAGAACCACGATTGCAAGTTGCCATTTAAGATAAAATAGCAAAGCAACACCACCAATGAATCGGATTAAAGAACTAATTATATAAACCAATGTGCTGGAGAAGAACCATCGCAATCCATGAACATCAGAAAGTAGCCTGGACATAAGATACCCTGTTTCTTTAGAATCAAAAAAGGTCTTAGGGAGTCTTAAGGTTCTATTAATCAGATCCTTCTGTATATTCAGGATTACAACCTGTTCAAAGCGAGTGAAGTAAAAATGTTGAAAAGATCCTGTTAGTTTTGCAACCATCTTAATTGCAACCATAAGCAATACAGTTCCAACCAGGAATGCCAATTTTTTCTCCAGTATAACATGGTCAATTAAGAATCTGGTTATTAGTGGTATGGGAAATCCAAGTAGAGAGGTAAAAAGCACAAGAAGTGCTCCAAGCAATCCTTTACGCCAGTATTTAAGAATATAAGGTTTAAGATTTTTAAGGTTCTTCTTTATGTTTGAATGCTCTTTTTCTTTAGATATTGGATCCTCAGGAAGTTTGCGTTTAAGAGCATTTTTGAGATAAGACACCCAGGATTTCATCGTCTAATTATACACTTTTAAAGATAAAAGTAAAAAAAACAAAATCGTGGTTAGTGGTTAGAGGTTAGAGGCGAGGGGGGAAGAGTAAATTTAAGAGAAGTTAAATAGTTAATTAGACTAATAGTTAAATGGTAAACGTGAGAAAGGGAATATCGAATATCGAATAATGAACAAGGAATGATGAATAAGGGATTTGATTTATCAAACCCAAAGGAAAAAGGCAAAATTAAATAATTTTGAGTTTTAAGTGTTACGTTTTGAGTTGAAAAAAAAATGAAGAGGTCGAAATGTTGAGGTGTCGAAGAGTTGAAATGTGGAAATTTGATGTTTATTTACTTTGACGTTTCAACTTTTTAACTTTT
>JAUWQW010000045.1 GCA_030610885.1 Candidatus Aminicenantota bacterium
AATTATTTTTATTAATTACGTCTTTAGTAGTATTATCCAGTATTTTTGATGAGAGTTCCATCATTTCTTTTAAGATATTTTTCAATTTTTTATATTCGTCAATAGCCTTATTATAAGTTTCTGCCTGAAAAGGGGTAAGGTTGTTTGTAACTGTTTTTCCTTTTATCTTTCGTGTCCATTGATGGTAAGGACCATAGGTTTTCATTTTCCCCTGTTCTTTTGTAGTTTTTTTTTGTATTGTTCTTGGTAAAATGGTGCCTTGCTGGATAGGTCCAATTTCCATCAATGCGTCTTTTAATTTTTGATATTTTTTTATCATATTTTGTACGGAATTTTCTTCATTCATTGGACATCCTCCTTATATTATAGTATAATTATAGGTTCAAGTATACATACTTGAACAATTATTGTCAACACATAAAAGGAGGTAAGAACATGATTTGTAATTCAATAGTCTTCAACCGTTTAGCCAGTTCATCTTTATGTGAACTATCTGATTTAGTTGGTGATAGGGTTCCATCACCCAACAAAGATCAATCACTAAGAAATCGTACCTTTAATCAATGGAGGACCTTTTGGCTCTTTCTAGCACAAGTTCTCAGTGTTACTCAGACCTGTCGAGAGGCTCTTCGGAAAGCTCAAGCATGGGCTTGTATTGAACATAGAAAAATCATATCATCAAATACATCAGCCTATTGTCAGGCTAGATTAAGGCTGAAGCATGCATATCTCAAAAAAATAAACAAAAAGGTAATAGAAAGCTTTGATAAAGATTTAAAAAAAAATCACCTGTGGTTAGGAAGGCGAGTGAAAGTGGTTGACGGCTCTTCAGTCTCTATGCCCGATACAGAAGAAAATCAAAAGCTCTACCCTCAACCATCTGGGCAAAAGAAAGGGTGTGGGTTCCCAGTCATGAAGATTGTCGCTTTGTTCTCATTGCATACTGGTGCATGGCTCAATACTGGATATGCCTCCCTTAAAGTACACGAGTTAATGATATGGCAGAAGATGCTAAAACAACTTGATCCAGGCGACGTGATCTTGGCTGATCGGGCTTATTGCTCTTTTGCTGGTTATTATCAACTCTTAAAATTGAATATTGACTCTGTTATGCGACTTCATCAACGACGCTCAAAAGGTGTGAAAATAATTGAAAAACTAGGAAAAAATGATTGGCTGGTGGAATGGACCAAAGTAAAAGCTAATCCAAAATGGACTACTAAGAAAAAATGGAAAAAATTTCCACCTTCTCTTCTTGTTCGGCATGTGCAAATAAATATCGCGATTGCTGGATACAGAACAAAAAAAATTACCGTGGCCACCACACTTATAGATAATAAAAAATATCCGAAATATGAAATTGCTGAACTCTATCGTAGACGCTGGCTGGCGGAACTCTTTCTGCGAGACTTGAAAACATCAATGCATATGGATGTCTTGAGATGCAAAAGTCCTCAACTTATATATAAAGAAATGACTATTTATATGATTGCATACAACCTTATTCGAGCTCTCATTCTGGAGGCTGCTTTAAAGAAAAAAATAGATCCATATAGAATAAGCTTTAAAGGCACTATATCTACAATAAGGCAATGGACGCCGTTAATGGCATCTCTAAAAAATGAACATGAAAAAAAAAACGTCATAAATAATATGATAAAAATATTAGCAATGGATATTGTACCCTACCGACCAAATCGATTACAACCAAGAGCTGTAAAAAGAAGAAGAAATAGTTATCAATTATTAACTAAACCAAGAAACATATTTATGGAGATACCTCATAGAGAAAAATATAAAAAATCCTTAACTTAGTGACATTCAAACCTGACCCCCTTTTTATTGAAATTAATTATTTTATTTATTAGAATTAACGATTCAGTAATAAGGAGTTGAAATGAAAAAATTAATAATCATAATATGTTTTGTAATTCTTTTATTTTTATTCAGTATAAAATCAAATGCAGACAACACGTCACCTGTAGGTTTCTGGAAAACCATAGATGACAGTACAGGTGAGTTGAAGTCAATTGTTAAAATATGGCTTGAACATGGGAAATTAATAGGTAAAATAAAAAAAGTCTTTCCCAAACCAGAAGAGGACCCAAATCCAAAATGTGATAAATGTAAAGGCAATAGAAAGGATAAACCTATTCTTGGAATGGTTTTTTTGTGGGGATTTACTCCTGCTAATAATAAATGGGAAGGAGGAAAGATACTTGATCCTGAAAACGGTAAAGTTTATAATTGTGCATTGAGAGTAGTAGATGGAGGAAAAAAACTAAAGGTTTTTGGCTATATAAGAATCATCTTTAAGATAGGGAGAACTCAAACATGGCTTCGTGCACAGGAGAGTGATTTTTAATTCAGATTGATGATTAATTTAATTATATAAACTTATTTAAATAAAGAAGCAATTAAAATAATTTAGGAGTTTATTACTTTTTAGTAAAATTACAAACAAATTAGGGATATTTTCGTATAAAAATTGTTATAAAAGAGGAGAAAATACATGAAAAAAGGAATTATAAAAATCGCTTTTATTTTAGTTATTATTTCAATACTTATTAACCCTTTCCTTTACGGAAAAAAAGCAAGTAAAGTCAACTTAAAAGGTTTTTCAAAACTTGTTGAAAAAATGATGAAGGAGTGGGAAGTTCCGGGAGCAGCTATAGCTATTGTAAAGGATGGTAAAGTGGTTTTTGTCAGAGGTTATGGTTACAGGGATATGAAGAAAAAACTGAAAGTAACCCCTGATACTCTATTTGCTATTGGATCCTGTACCAAAGCTTTTACAGCCACAATACTGGGAATACTGGTGGATGAAGGAAAATTAGAATGGGATCAACCAATCCATAAATATCTTCCTTCATTTAAATTGAAAGATAAAATTGCCTCGCAGCAAATGACTTCAGTAGACCTTGTAACTCACAGATCAGGCCTCCCCAGACACGATCTGGTCTGGTACAATTCATCAGCAATACGAGAAGAACTGGTCAAGAGGCTTGCATTCTTAGAACCCAACAAAGGTTTTCGCTCTACTTTTCAATACAATAACCTGATGTTTCTAACAGCAGGTTATCTTGCTGGCAAAATCACAGGAACATCCTGGGAAGAACTTGTCCAAAAAAATATATTTGATCCTATTGGAATGAAAGAGAGTAATTTTTCAGTCAAGAATTCTCAGAAATCTTCAAATTTTTCCCTTCCTTATTCAAAACGGGATAAAAAAATAGTTGAAATTCCATTCAGGGACATAAGTCTCATTGGTCCTGCTGGATCCATAAATTCTAATGCGAATGAAATGGCAAAATGGATTTTTCTTAACCTCAATAAGGGAAAACACGGAGACAAACAGATCATCTCAGAGGCGAATCTCCAGAAAATTCATACTCCCCAGATAGTAATGAGTTCTTCTCTCAGCAAATTCAAAGAACTCTTTTACGCTTCTTATGGAATGGGTTGGGGAATAAATGCTTACAGGAGACATCTTTTAATATCACATGGGGGAGGTATTGACGGATTTATATCCAGAGTCTCTTTCTTACCTCTCGATAATACAGGAATTGTCGTATTAACTAACAGCGATAAGGGAGGCAGTGCATTATGTTCTATTATTACCTATAATCTCTTTGACCGTATCCTAAAGCTTCCACAAATTCCATGGGCAAAGCGCATCAAGGAACAAGCAGATAAGGCCAAAAAAGATGCTGAGCAAGCCAAGAAAAAAAAGGATAAACACAGAAAACTTAACACAAAACCCTCTCATAACCTGGAAGATTATACTGGAGACTATAAAAACCCCGGGTACGGCATTTTTACCATTAAAAAAGACGGAGATCAACTGAAAGCAATCTTTAATGACCTGAAGTTTAAATGCCAACACTTTCATTACGATATCTTCGAGCTTTCTACTGAAACCTTTGGAGAACAAAAATTCAAAGTTTCCTTTCATACAGATATAAAAGGAAACATTAATAGTGTATCTACTTCCCTTCAAATCGGGGTTAAAGATATTGAATTTTACAGAATACCAGAAAAAAAGAAAAAATAATTAATTAAAAAAGATATCTGATTCCTATTCTAAATGTACGTGGGACTCTGGGTCCATATGTATATCCAGCATCACGATAAGCTCCCCTATCAAGATCTTTTTGATAATTATCTAAAATATTTAGAACAGAAGCATGTATAATTATATCCTGTCCTTTTATCAAACCAAATTTTCTGTTTAAACTAAGATTAATAACAACAAATGGATCACTCTCTTCAAGAATATCCTCTTTTACATATCCAGCAAAATGCGGGACTTTCATGGAACCTGTGTAAATAAATTCTGCTAGAACATCTACAAATTTTTGAATATCCCACTCTATTCTTAAATTACCATAAATATCAGGGGACCTAAACAACTTTTTACTGTTAAAATCTGGTTCTGGTTCATCATATTCACTTTTCTGGAATGTCCATCCTGAAAAAATCTCAAATTTCCCTGCTATTTTAAAACCAGCCTCAATTTCAATGCCATAAACTTTTGCGCCTTTACTATTGAATCGTTCAAAAACTTGCGCACTCTCTATTGGGTCAATTTTTCTCAAAGTAAAAACATCATATAAACAGTTATAAAAACCACTTATACTAAATTGATAAAGTTTATTTTTCTTCTGTTTCCCAAAATCTATTCCAAATGTAAAACCTCTGGATTTTTCTTCCTTTAAATCGTGTTTATTAACAATTATCTGGCCTTCACCTCCAACCTGTGTGATATGTAGATCTTCATCAAAAACCTGAGGTGCTCTAAACCCTGTTGAATATGTTCCCCTTATTGCAAAGTTTTTAACTCCTTTATAAAGTAAGCTTGCTCTTGGACTTAAAATTAAATTTTCAATCTCTGAATGCTTATCAGCCCTTGCTCCAACCAACAATGTAATATCATCCATAAATTCGATCTCATCCTGAATATAGAAACCAAAATCAGTGTATATTTCGTTTATTTCACGATTATAAGCAGGAGCTATGTCATCTATTTTATCAGATCTAAAATTTAAGCCTATAACAATAAAATGGTTTTTTAATGAAAAATTACTATAGTTTAAGTTACAAAAAAACACGGGATTTTTTGTCTGTCCATATGCATTTGGATCCTGTTCTGCTCCATAATAAGATTTTCTCTTTGTATAAGAATATGAAGTGTCAAATTTTAAAATTGATTTGGAGTATAAAATCTGTTCCCAGCCTAAACCAAAATCAACACGATAAGTTTTTATTGATTCAGCAATATCTGCAAAATGTTCAGGTTGATCAAACTTATTACCTCCTCTACGATCCTCGAATATGGAGACAAAATTTAATTTTAATTTCCCATCAATTTTACTAAAAAAATGGCTGAAATTTGAACCAAAACTGATATTTGTCAGTTCCCCAAGATCTGAAAACCCATCATCATTATAATCCATTTGCTCCCTTCTCTGAAAATTTGTAAAAGAGCTTATTTTAGTGGTCATATTTTTAGAGACATATTCATTGTTAAAATTTACAATACTATTGGGCTTATCCTTTATAAATTCCTGTGTAAAAGAAAACCTGCTTTCTGATTTTATAGGCTCTTTTAGCAATACATTTATAACTCCAGCCATAGCATTTCCACCATAAAGTGCAGAACCTCCGCCTTTTACTACTTCAAGTCTTTCTATCATATTTGATGTGATTTGCTCAAGTGCATATACACCGGCAAGAGCTGAAATAACGGGTTGCCCATTAATCAAAATCTGGGAATATTTACCCTCCATACCATTGATTCTAACCTGTGTAAAATTGCAGTTTTGACAATTATTCTCAACTCTGAGCCCAGTTACCATTTCTAATAAATCTGCAAGAGAGACAGCCCCTTTTTTTTCTATTGCTTTTCTTGAAGTGACAAATGTCTTTACAGGAGCTTCATTATACAGTTTAGGAGTAGATGTGCCTGTAACAACAATTTCTTCTATTGGAGATTTAAAAAGAATAATATCAGGGAGCTTAATGCTAATTTTTTTTGCCATTTTGAAATAATCAGTCGAAGCAGGTAAAAATCCGATCTTAAAAACCTCAATATGCATTGCACCACCACTGAAAAATTCAATAATAAAACGCCCGGTTTTACTTGTCTTTGTAGATATATTTTTCTCCGGTATTATTACATCAGCATTATAAATACCATCTCCATGTTCATCAAACACAAATCCTTCAATTATCTTTTTATACTTTTTTCTGTCAATTTTGACTATCTCCTGGGTTACAGATATAACATAATTATATGTTACTAATATTGTTATTAATAACAGAATTACTTTTTTTAATTTTCTATATTTTTCCATTATGTACTCCTTTTAAATTATCATTCTAAATGGAAATAGTTTTCATTTTCGAAACGGTAATATAATATAAACTTTTCTTATTGTCAACTATTTATGATATTTTAGTTGATTATTAGGAATGTATAATTGTGCTTGACAAACAAATTAAAAAAAATTAATGTTTTCTATATCATATATTTTTGTTTCATATATAATCTTTAAATTTAAGGAGACATTAAATATGAAAAAAAAGTGTGTATTTATAATGATATTTTTTATATCTTTTTTTACAATAAATTCTTATGGAAAAGAAAAACTCGGGTTATTGATAATTGCACATGGAGCACCCCAAAAAGAATGGAATAGACCAGTTCTTAATCTTGAAAAAGATGTAAAACAACTAATTTCAAAAAATGGGGGGAACCCTTTTTTAGAAATCAAAGTTGCTTTAATGGAATTTAATGAGCCCTCTATTTATACAACAGTTAAAGAGTTTGAAAAACATGGTGTTGAAAAAATCTATGCTCTTCCAATCTTTATAGCACCCTCTGGACATTCTGTATATGATATCCCAACCATTTTAGGTTTATATGAAGATAAAAAATTTCTAAATCAGCTCAAAAAAGAGGAGATCAAGGTTGTTCATACAAACATAAAAATCCTTTTAGGCCCAACCCTAAATTATGGAAATCTGTTAAAAGAGATAATGTTAGACAGAGTTAAAGAACTCTCCACAAACATAAACAATGAAAGCATGATTATACTTGCACATGGCGATAAAAATTATGAAAAAATATGGCTAGACCTATGCATAGAAATAGGTTCTTATATTTGCGGGGAAACAGGCATAAAATATTTTAACTATGCTTTTGTTGGTATTGGACAATCTTTTACTGTTAATGGAGTACCCAAGATTTTAAAGGCTAATGAGAAGTATGAAAAAACAATTGTACAGGGATTATATCTTTCAATGGGTGTTAAAAGTATGTCAAAAAGATACCAGGAAATATTCAAAGGGAAAAATATAGTTTTTTCAAATAAGGGTCTATTACCTGACAAAAGGGTTTCTGAATGGATAGTTAATAGAGCATTGGAATACGCAGAAAAAAAGAGAAACCTTGACAATTCTGGAACTAATTTAGATAATACCTATTGATTCATAAAATAAAACATAAAGGATAAGAAAATAAAAAGAATTGACATTCAAAAGGTTAAAGAAGCAGCAGATTACATTCGCTATTTATCCTTAGAAAGCATTGAAAAAGCACAATCTGGACATCCAGGTCTTCCTCTTGGTTGCTCAGATATTGGAGTTGTTTTATATAGATATATTCTGAAACATTATCCTGAAAATCCTGAATGGACTAACAGGGACAGATTTGTACTTTCAGCAGGACATGGCTCAATGTTGCTTTACTCTCTCCTTTATTTATCAGGTTATAATATAAGCCTTGAAGATATAGATAAGTTCCGGCAAATGGGAAGTAAAACTCCGGGCCACCCTGAATATAATATAAAAAATGGAGTTGAAACCACAACAGGTCCTTTAGCACAAGGTTTTTCAAATTCAGTAGGCTTGGCTATTGAAGGTAAAATATTGGCTGAAAAATTCAACAAAAAAGGGTTCCCTCTTTTTGATTATACAATTTATACTTTGATGGGAGACGGGTGTAATATGGAAGGTCTCAGTTATGAGTCAGCTTCTCTTGCAGGACACCTTGGACTTGATAATTTAATCGCAATCTATGATTCAAACAACATATCTATTGATGGTAACACAAATATTACATTTACAGAAAATGTTGCTAAAAGATATGAAGCTTTTGGATGGGAAGTTGACTTTTTTGATGCAACCAATGGTGTTGAGACATTTGATGAAAAATTAAATAATCTGAAAAAAATTAAGGGGAGACCAAAGATCTTGATAACTAAAACAATTATTGGCAAAGGTCTTAATAAAAAAGAAAACACAAATAAAATTCATGGCTCACCTGCAGGAATTGATGAGATTGCCTATTTTATTCAAAATTCAGGAATAAAAAATATATTTGAAAAAAAATATGGAAAAGAATCAGTTAAAAATATAGAAAAACTAAAAGAAATAATGCAAGCCAGAGTTAAAAATAAGGAGAGCTTATTACAAAACAACGAAGTAGTATTATTTATGAAACAATGCATTGAAAATAATGAATTCATTTATAATAAATGGAAAGAATTAAATTTAAAATACAAAAAATCTTTTCCAAAAGAATACATAAAATTAAAACAATTCTTGAATCTTTCAATAAATAACTCAATAAAAGAGAAGCTTTTAAACTATATTGAAGACAAACCAGATTCAACACGAAATGTTGCTGGTAGAGTTCTTAACTTATGTGCTGAACAAATTCCTCAAATTATAGGAGGATCAGCTGACCTTGCATCCTCCACAAAAGCAAATCTAATATTATCAAAATATATAGAAAAAAAAGATTTTTCAGGAAGAAATATTGCTTATGGTATAAGAGAACATGCAATGTGTTCTATAAATAATGGACTTGCTCTAAACCAGACAATGCTCCCATTTTCATCTACATTTCTTACCTTTTTTGATTATATGAAGCCTGGCATAAGACTTGCTGCATTGATGAAATTAAATCATATGTTTATCTTTTCTCACGACTCATTTTACGTTGGAGAAGATGGTCCAACACACCAACCAATTGAACATATTAACTCTCTCAGATTGATTCCTGACATAAATGTTTTTAGACCAGCAAATGATATTGAAGCTGCTTTTTCTTTTCTTTATTTTCTTGAAAATCTGAATGGACCCATAGCTATTATAACTACAAGACAATCTGTAATGGAAGAAGCATATAACAATTCTTTTAAAAGACCTGAGCTGTATGAAAATTTCAAAAAGGGAGCTTATATTTTTTATGAAACAAGAGGGCTAAAAAAACCAGATGTAATAATTGGAGCTTCAGGTTCTGAATTGGGAGTATCATATAGAACTGCAAAACTTATTGAAGAAAAGGATAATTTAAAAGTCAGGGTTATAAGCATTCCCTGTTTGGAACTATTTAGTAAATCAGATAAAACTTACAAAGATCATCTATTATTCAATAAAGAAACATTTTTTGTTTTTATTGAAGCAGGTTCACACAGGGGTGTTGATCTATTTTACGACAAAAATATGATGCTTATTGATATTCAACATTTTGGTGCATCAGCTTCAGGTAAAGAATTGCAAAAAGAATATGGAATATACTGTGAAGCCATTTATGATAAAATAAAAAGAAACATTAATTAATTTTTTATTCTGAAAATATATAAATTTAAATATTTTTATCTATTTACAATTGTAAACATTTATCTTATAATAGACTGTTTTCATTCAATTTAAATGAATTCTGTAGAAATAAAATGGGAAAAAGATTAACTTCATATAAAGATGGAGATAGAGTTAAAATCACAAAAATTGATGCTGGACATGGAGCCTTAATTAATTTAATAAACTTAGGATTGAATATTGGAAATATTGTTGAAATTGGAAGAAAATCAAACATGAAAGGACCTGTTATTGTGAGCTATCAGGGTACAGAAGTTGCAATTGGATATGGTTTAGCTACAAAAATTATAGCTGAAATCACATAACAATGGAGTTTATTCTCGTAGGGCAACCTAACTGCGGGAAAAGCACGATATTCAATGAAGTTGTTGGATATAAATCAGTTGCTTCGAATTTCCCGGGCATAACTGTTAAATATACAAAAAGTCATATTGAACTTGAAAATCAAAAGATCAGTGTTATAGATATCCCGGGCACATATTCACTTCAAACATCTGATGAAGCTGAACTAGCAGCCACAAAATATATCTTAAATGTTCCAGAAGATGCAGTAATTATAAATATTCTTGATGCATCTGTTCTTTCAAGAAGCCTTGAACTTACACTACAATTAATGGAACTTCAAAAACCAATGGTTGTTGCTTTAAATATGATAGATGAAGCAGATAGAAAAGGAATAAAGATCGATTCTGAAAAATTGTCTAAAATTATTGGCGTTCCTGTTATAAAAACGAATGGCAGAAAAGGAAAAGGAATCTTTCAGCTCTTCAAACAGGCTCTTTTGGCAGGCAAAGAAAAGACAAAGCCATCAATTATAAAAGGTCCAGCTAATATTGAAAATTTTTCTGAATCCATGTTAAAAATAATGAAAGAAAAAAGGGTTCCTGAACGCTGGAATTATCGTTTTATGACATTAAAATTACTTGAAAAAGACGAATCTATTATTATATTTTTAGATGATTATTTTAAAAAGAGGGATTGGGAATTTATAAATGAAAAAGTTAAAAAGATTGAAAATATACCACAGAGAAATTCTGAATTTATAGTATCATCAATCAGGCATAATATGGCTTTCCAGATCTTTGAAAATGTTGCAAAGGTTGAACGTAGTATAAAAAAGGATATAAGAGACAAGCTTGACAATTTATTTATGCATCCATTCTTAGGTTATGTTTTCCTGATTTCCATCTTGTATATGACTTTCTGGTTGATATTCACAATTGGAGGGATTTGTGAACCATTATTTCTAGACAACTTTGAGAAATTATCAAATCTATTATCCACAAAATTTGCAGACATTCCATTTCTACTTTCTTTTCTAAGGGGATTTGTCCAGGGAATTGGCGGTGGAATTGGAATAGTTATTCCCTTCCTTTTACCATTCTTTATAATGCTATCACTTCTTGAAGATACAGGTTATCTTGCAAGGGTTGCTTACCTTATTGATAATTTAATGCATAAAATTGGTTTACATGGTATGTCTGTTGTTCCAATGATTCTTGGATATGGATGCACTGTTCCTGGAATTTTGGCCACAAGAATTTTAAAATCCCCAAGAGATAAATTTATTACAGCCACATTAACAACAATGATTCCATGCTCAGCAAGAATGACAATAATATTTGGCCTTGTAGGATTTTTTATATCCATAAAGGCTGCAATTTTAATATATATTATCAATATTATTATTCTTGGTTTTACTGGCAAATTAATGTCCAAAGCTATGCCAGAAGTAAGCCCTGGTTTAATTTTAGAAATACCAAAATACCACCTCCCTGGTGTTAAAGCACTATTTAATAAAACCTGGTTCAGATTAAAGGAATTTATTTATATTGCGTGGCCACTCTTAATTATAGGAAGTATCATACTGGAATTGATTGAACACTTTAATTTAACAAATTCTATTAACTCATTTCTATCCCCTTTTACTTCAGGTATTTTAGGCCTCCCTGCAGTTGTGGGTGTTACCTTAATATTTGGAATAATGCGCAAAGAGTTAGCTCTTATTCTCTTGTTTTCAGCTTTAAAAACAAAGGACGTATTAACTGTTATGACTCCCGCTCAAATTTACAGTTTTACAATATTTGCCACATTTTATATCCCATGTATAGCTACAATTGCTGCATTAGCAAGAGAATTAAATTGGAAAAAAGCTGGTCTAATCACAGGTTTGACATTTCTTATTGCTATTATTTTAGCAGTTTTGGTCCGTTTTATTTTCCCTATATTTATTTAAATCTTAATAAATTTAAAAACCAGCTTTTATTTGGCCCCAGGAACAAACACCCTTTTTATCAACAACATAAAGAATTGTCTGAGGAGGTAAAATTTTATTAGAACTTATCTTAATAGCAGATTCTACCCTCTCTTTTATTTCTTCTATATTTTTTTTATTATTCGTATGTATATAAACAAGGATTTCATCCTTTTTTACACTATCTCCTTTTTTCTTGTTAAAAACAAAGCCTGTACCATATTCAATTGAATCCTCTTTTTTTATTCTTCCTGCTCCAACATAAACAGCAGCCAGACCTATTTTAAATGCATCTATCTTAGAGACATACCCATTTTTTCCGGATCTTAATTCTACTTTATATCTACTTTTCGGGAGAAGATCGTAATTATCACATATTTTATCATTTCCTCCCTGTGCTTTTATAAAATTTCTAAATATTTCAAGAGCCGCACCTGAGTTTAATCTCTGTTTTAACCTCTTAATAGCTTTAGAATAATCATTTTCAATGCCTGCAGCAATCATCATAGATGCTCCAAGAGCATATGTTACATCCATAACATCATCAGGTCCATTACCCTTTAATGATTCAATTGATTCAATTATTTCAAGTGAATTACCAACTGATTTTCCCAAAGGTTGGTTCATATTTGTAATAACTCCAATTGTTTTTCTATTGGCTTTCTCTCCAATATTTACCATTGTCTTGCATAAAAGAATGGAGTCTTTTTTATTTTGAATAAAAGCACCTTTTCCGGTTTTAACATCCAGAACTATTCCATCAGTACCTAAAGCCAACTTTTTACTCATAATACTGCTGGTTATTAATGGAATACAACCAACTGTTGCTGTTGAATCTCTCAAAGCATACAATTTTCTGTCTGCAGGGACTATATTCTCAGTTTGACCTGAAACAACCATGCCCACATCATTTAACACCTGCTTAAATCTATTAATATCTAAAAACACATTCATACCAGGAATAGATTCCAGTTTGTCAAGTGTCCCCCCTGTATGGCCTAAAGCCCTTCCAGAAAGCATTGGCACTTTTACTCCACATGATGCTACAAGCGGACAAACAATAAAGCTTATCTTGTCACCAACACCGCCAGTGCTATGTTTATCTATTTTTTTCCCCGTTATTCCATCAAAAGAGATATAATCTCCTGAATTCATCATAATTTCAGTCAAATCAGATGATTCCCTTTCATTCAATCCCTGAATATAGATTGCCATAAGAATAGCAGACATCTGATAATCAGGAATTTCATCCCTTACATAACCATTTATAATAAATTCAATCTCTGCTTTACTTATCTCTTTTCCATCTCTTTTTTTTGAGATGATTTCATATATACTAAAACTCATATTCACACAAGATTATTCAACGCAAATAATTTTCAGACTTGAACTTGCACCAATTCTAGTTGCTCCACTCTCTATCATGGCTTTAGCTGTATCAAAATCTTTTATACCCCCAGCTGCTTTCACTTCCGCTCTATTTCCAACAACCTCTTTCATTATTTTTACTGCCTCAACTGTTGCGCCTCCTTTTCCAAAACCAGTAGATGTTTTAACAAAATCTGCTCCTGCTTTAATGGCAATTGAACAGGCTTTCCTTATTTCCTCATCTGTAAGAAAACAAATTTCTAAAATTACCTTTAGAACAATATGCTCCGGAACTGAGTTAGCTACATAGCTTATATCTTTCTCAATTTCATTATACTTTCTCGATTTTAAATAAGAGATATTCATCACCATATCCAATTCATCTGCTCCATCTGCAACAGCCTTAATTGCCTCAACTGCTTTAATCTCTCTTGTACCAGAACCAAGAGGAAAATCTACTACTGAACAGACCTTAACATCACTACCTTTTAAAATATTAAACGCATAAGAAACAAAACACGGGTTTATACACACTGATGCAAATTCATATTTCAAGGCTTCATTACAAAATTTTTCAATTTCCAATTCAGTAGCATCTGGTTTTAATATTGTATGATCAATGTGTTTTGATAATTCCTTTGGGCTATTTATTGTCACCTGTCACCTCTTTATAAAAAATCTATAGAAAATTTGAAAGGAATAAGTTCCTCAACTGTTGTTTTTTTATATTTTCCATGTTTGTTGCACATATAAACTATTGTTCTTTCTGTTGAAAATTCAGAAATAACCTGACGGCAAGCTCCACATGGTGGAAGAAATTCTTCAGTGTCGCCAATTACGAGAATTGCTGAAATTTCCCTTTCCCCATCATTAACCATTTTAAAAATAGCATTTCTTTCAGCACAAATAGTCAGACCATAAGATGCATTCTCAACATTGCTTCCAGAATAAATTTTATCATTCTTCCCAATAACTGCTGCACCAACATGAAAATTAGAATAAGGAGCATATGAATTCTCTTTTGCTTGTTTTGCCTTTTCCAATAATCTTTTTATTTTATAATCCATTTTAAAACCTTTATTCTTTTATCAAATTCTAATTTATAAGAAAGAATATGTCAATACAATTAAATTTTGACTTTTTTCACGTGCTGTGTTAATTTAATTTTTTGAACATTATGTCAAATAATAAACGAGTGATTTTAATCATACTGGATAGTGTTGGTGTAGGAGAGATGCCTGATTCTGACGAATTCGGGGATAAGGGAGCAAATACTATTGGCAATATAGCTGAATCTACAGGCGGTTTAAATCTTCCTAACCTTCAAGAAATGGGACTTGGGAATATTTTACATATAAAAGGAGTAGCTTCAAATTCCGACCCATTAGCATCATATGGCAAAATGATGGAAGCTTCAAAAAATAAAGATACAGTGACAGGTCACTGGGAAATAATGGGTTTGATTACAGAACAATCCTTTCCTGTTTTCCCTGATGGTTTCCCAGAAGAAATCCTTGAGGATTTTTTTGAAGCTACAGGAGTATACAACATTCTGGGAAATATACCAGCTTCAGGAACTGTTATTATTCAAGAACTTGGTGAAGAACATATAAAAACAGGTTTTCCTATTGTTTATACATCTGGTGATAGTGTATTTCAAATTGCAGCTCATGAACACATTATACCTGTTGATAAACTCTATAAAATGTGTGAAGCTACAAGAAAAGTATGTGATAAATACAATATTGGAAGAGTGATTGCACGTCCATTTATAGGTGAGCATGGAAATTTTACAAGGACTTTTAGAAGAAAAGATTTTTCCATGAAACCCCCTCACGATACAGTTCTTGATATATTGAAAAAAAAAGGGCTTCCAGTAATTGGAATTGGAAAGATTGGAGATGTCTTTGCAGAACAGGGCATAACAAAAACAATACATACAAGAAACAATGCAGAAGGTATGAAAACTTTAATAAATCAATTATCAATTACTGATCATGGATTAATATTCATTAATCTTATTGATTTTGATATGTTGTATGGTCATAGAAGAGATGTAAAAGGATATGCTAAAGCTTTAGAGGCTTTTGACTATGAATTGCCAGATTTATTACAACATCTTGAGCATAACGATATATTGATAATCACTGCTGACCATGGTTGTGACCCAACGCATCATGGAACAGATCATACAAGAGAGCATGTTCCTTTATTGGTATATTCAAAATTAATGCATCCTGTAAACCTGGGGATACGAAGAAGCTTCTCTGATTTAGGTGTTTCTATTCTTAAATTATTTGAAATAGAACATCAATTTCCAGGTAAAAGTTTTTTTTGAGGTTAAAATGAAAATTTATGATCAAATCAATGAATCTATAAGTTTTATAAAAAAGAATGATTATTTAAAACCAGAAATTGGGATTGTCTTAGGTTCAGGACTTGGAGAATTTGCAAATACTGTTTCTAAAAAGAACATTTTTAATTATTCAGATATTCCTCACTTTAAAAAGGTTAGTATAAAAGGTCATGCTGGTAAATTAGTATTTGGAAAAATTCAGAACAAAACAATTGTTATTTTACAGGGAAGATATCATTTTTATGAAGGACATGACATTAAAGATATAGTATTCCCAATAAGGGTGTTATGCGGAATGGGAATAGAAAAAATCATATTAACCAATGCTGCAGGAGGAATTAATCCAAAATTCAAACCAGGTGATCTAATGGTTATTCATGACCATATAAATTTAATGGGAATCAATCCTCTAAAAGGTGAGAATGATGAACGTATGGGACCCAGGTTCCCTGACATGAGCAATGTTTATGACAAAGAGCTTATTGAGATAATACTTGGTATAGGCAACTCATTGGGTTTAAAATTAAAAACAGGGGTTTATGCAGCTTTAATGGGACCATCGTATGAAACTCCTTCAGAAATAAAAATGCTGTCAATACTCGGTGCTGATGTAGTTGGTATGTCAACAGTTCCTGAAGCAATTGTTGCAAGGCATATGGGTGTAAAGGTAGCTGGAATTTCCTGCATTACTAACCTTGCAGCAGGTATTTCAAAATCCCCTCTAAATCACAAAGAGGTTACAGAAACAGCAAATAGGGTAAAAAACAATTTTATTGCTCTATTAGAAAAAGTAATTCCTGAATTTTAATAAATTTACAAAATCAAAAAAAGCCCCCTGGTTTATCAGGGGGCTTTTTGACTAACAAAACTTTATTCTAAATGTATTAGAATTTATAACGCAATCCAACCATTCCTTTCCAGCGAGAAAATTCCTGGTTGATCTGGTAACGAGCATCATCGGTTTCAGAATTCCCTCTAAATTTAAATGTAGGAACACCATCGCCATTGTAGCCAGCGAATTCAAGCGGAGCATCATCAAATTGGATGTACTTATAATATCCCCATTCTTTGTTCACTAAATTAAGGAAATTTTCAATATCAAAGGTTAAAAATAGTTTATTACCTTTCAACCCGGGGATTGGAATCTGCTGGGCGATTTTTATATCCACACGATGAAACCATGGGTCACGACTGACATTACGGGGAAGAATCTGTCCGCGATGTGAATCCAGGGCAGGATCGCCTTTAATATAAGCATCTAACTCAGCCCAGGTACCGCTTACAAGGATAATATCGTTCTCATCCCTGGGCACATAGATAGAGTCATTACTCCTGCCATCACCATTAAAGTCATACACATAGATTGTAGAATATGGTCTTCCTGACCGTGACTCATAGAAAAGAGAGAATGTGGTTGGAGCATTTTTAAAGAAATCGAATTTTTTAGAGATAGCTAAAGCAACACGGTGACGGACATCATGAGAGGAATAAGTCAGTTCCGGGTTATTGGGATCACCGGATGTGATGTTATATCCCCAGTTTGATACTGCCTGTGAGGAGGTACCACTGAAGAGGTCTTTTGACATACCATATGTATAAGACATATTAAACAGTCCTCCACTCTTAAATTCCTTCCGCAATTGAAAAGAGAGGGAGTAATTAAATCCCTCATTGGTATTGGTCAGGTATATAACATTAGTGAATTCCGGGTATTTCCAATCCACATCCCAGTAGGTCTTATAATTATTATGTCCGTAAACAGGACGTCCGTCAGGCTGGGTCCCTACCTGTTGGAGATTGAGATTCTCATATTTAATCTCATTAATAGCTTTGGAATAGACAAATTCAACAGTGCCTGTAAAACCATAGGGCAGCTCCCTGTCTACAGCTATATTGGTTCTTAAGGTTTGGGGGAATTTATAATTCTTGTCATGTATGTTGATTTCAGCTGTAGATCCGCCAGCCATTTTGGGCTGATTATATGGATCCGCAACAAAATCAATACCTGAATAGTTAGTATAATAAATCTCGGTAAGATCTACTCCGTTAACAGAATACTGATTCGATATCCATACATAAGGAGTCCTTCCTGAAAAAATGCCAATACCGCCGCGAAGTTGAGTTTCCTTATTTCCCAGATCAAGGTTAAAACCTACACGTGGAGAAAAGAGTATATTTCCAGTGGGCATATGATCAGTTGGTATACCGAATGCAGCTAATACAGCAGGATTAGCACTTGGTGTATCCGGAAACATCGGCACATCGGCACGAATCCCGAAGACCAGGTTAAATTTAGGTGAAACAGTCCATTCATCACCCACATAAAAGCCTAATTGGCTGACAGAAAATTCTGCTGGAGCTAAAGGGTCATCAGTATTTGAATAAACATGCCTGTATCTATATGCTTTTCCTGCTTCAAAATCATCCAGACTCTGGAAATAGTAATGACCATAAGCTCTCTTAACAAAAACATTATAGAATTTGAAGAACTCATTATGAGTTCCAAAGGTAATTGTATGGTCACCAGCATAAAGTGTAAGATTGTTGGTGATTTCAAGCAGATCCTGGTCTAATTGGTTCTTGTGTGAATAGGTTTCACTTCCCGCATTAAAGCCAAGATCGCCCATAATTTGAACAGCTGGGAATGGATCACCTATGGGAGTTCTATCGTCACGGATCGTTGTATAGTTCAGGATCAATTCATTAAACAGATTATTCCCTAATGTACTGTTTAACTGAAGCACAGTAGAATTAGTTTTACTCTCCATCAGGTAAGTCCAATCTTCAAAAGCAAAAGCATAACTGGCGTTTCTCCTTAAGATTTCCCTGTTTGCATCAACATAGTTATTGCGCAGAGTCAATCTATGATTCTTATTGATATTCCAGTCTAACCTGAAAAATAAATGTGTACTGTCAAAATCATTTGATACTGGGCCATAACTACCTGGATCGTATCCATACTTGTTATTGAGGATACTGACAAACCTGTCTGCTTCAACTTTATACCCGTAATCGATTGAACTGCCTGTACCGTCAATAATGTAATTCAGGTCTTTTTGACTCTTCTCTTTTTTCATTTCACCACTAATAAAAAAGAAAAGTTTGTTTTTTATAATGGGGCCGCCAACAGTTAAACCAAAGGTACTTTCGCTGAATTCAGGGAATTCCATGAGCTCACCCACTTCATTGGAACCTTTTCTCACCAGGCTTTCATTTCTGCCGTAGAAAAACGCACTGCCGTGATAATCATTGGTTCCGGATTTAGTGATAACATTTACACCGCCACCGGTAAACATACCCTGACGAACATCATAGGGTGCCAAGACAATCTGGAATTCCTGGATTGCATCAAGACTGATTGGAGTAACCATGGTTTGACCACCTGGTGCTCCACTATTTCCCAGTCCGAATAGGTCATTGTTCTGTGCACCGTCAATCTGGATATTGTTGTAACGGGGGCTCCGGCCGGCAGCAGAAAAAGATCCCGAATCTTCACCGCTGGAAAATTGGGGAGCAAGACGGGTAAAACTACTCAAATCACGGGAAATTGAGGGTAAATACTCAATTGCATCCTGTGTTACATTCTGAGATGCACCCGTTCGAGAAGGATTAATAATTGGGGTAGATGCAGTAACAATAATTTCTTTAGCTTGAATAGTTTCCAGGTACATCATAAACTTGAGTTCCTTTTTTTCACCAAGATTTACTGTAACATCTTTTTTTTCTTCAGTTGTGAAACTTTCCAGAAGTGCAGTAACTGTATAAGGGCCACCAACCCTAACAGAGGCGATAAAAAAGCGTCCATTAGATCTTGTAACTGCTGTAAAAAGTGTTCCAGTAGGGATGTGCAAAGCTGTGATCGTTGCCCCAGGTAAAGGAGCGCCTTCATTATCAACAACAATTCCAGTTATTACTCCAGTTGTTGCACTCTGGGCAAAGACTGCTGCAGGTAGAATCAAACAAAACATTAATGTAATGAAAAAAAAATTTTTCATTAAGTTCACCTTCCTTTTAAAAATTTTTTATTCTTATAAATAAAATATTTATACATAATAATTATTAATTTTCAATAAAAAAATTATATAATAAAAAAAAAATTTTTACTACAAAATTATATTATTTTATTTAAAAAAAATAAAATTTTTTATTAACATATTTTACCCATTAAAATTATTTTTTTTCTTATTTTTATGAAAGAATAAAAGTCAGTTTTTTACCTTCCAACCCTTTTTTTTGAATATATCTTCTATATGTTTCTGTTTATATTTTCTTACAAACGATTTCCAATCTTTCTCCACTGATTTAAAATACTTCAAAGCATTCTCTTTACTAAAAAAATGTATTAAATATACCTCATTCCCCTCTATTTTTGGAACTGCATAAAACTCAAATTCTACATTCTCTTTACCCTGTCCTGACACAAAAACCTGGGGAAAAGGTACATCAATTAAATCTCTAATAAAAGTACTCTTTTTTGTATCTTTCCACTTCTCCTCGAAAATTTTCCTTTTTTTCAGTATATTAAAGTGATAAACAGCAAAATCCCATTGGAAAAATTTTCTATTATTCAAAATAAGTGCTACTTTTTCTCCCAATGGTAAAACCAAATCCTCCTTATCTATTTTTTCAAATTCAGAAAATGTAAGTTTAAGAAAAGGCTTATTCTTAATATATGAGATTCTCAAATTCTCATTCTTTAATTGAATATTTTTTGGCCAATGGGCTTTCTTTAGCTCCTTTATAAATTTATATGGGAGAATATCGCTAAAATTAATATTTAGAAAGCCAGAGTGAAAATTAAAAAACATGTCAAGATTTTCTGATCTTAAATTATCTCTTAATTCTTTAGAAATAAATTTTTCCCAATAGAATTCAAATGGTTCTAATTCTTTACCAATGATTTTTTTTATTTCTTGGAAATGTGTTTTCAGATTTGACTTTCTTATTTCAAGTTTATAATTTTGTTTATTCTTTTCATACCAATCAAGAACAGCTCTGAGTACCATCTCTTTTTCTTGGGGATTTTCCCATTCAGGTGTTGATGTATATATAGAGAGAGCTTTGTTGCCAAAATAAATTTTATTTAACACATTAATCTTTTTATTTTCAATTTTTACTTCCTGCTCTTTTTTATATGTAAAAGGATGGAGCTCTTCAAGCAGTTTTAAAGATAATTCAGTTGCAAATGTAAGTAATTTAAGACATTTTTTCTCTTTTTCTTTAGTTCTCTGATTTTCCCAGTCTATAACTAAATCAAAAGGTATTCCTATTACCATATCTGGCCTGATTTTGAAAAGAATTGAGTTTCTATCAAGTTGACGATCTTCATTATCTTTTGTGTACATTTCTCCTTTTTTTAAATAAACACAATCAATAAAACTAGAAAGTATAGCTCTTAACAATATTTTATGTTCTTCTAAATGACTTATACTGACAGATTTATCAAATTTGATTCTTTCTTTTAATTCTCTATAAATTTCTTTTGCCATAGAAAGCTTTTTATAGCTTATGATCTTTTTGTTTTTATTTGCTGAATTCCAAAGAGCCAATTGATTCAGCAAGTCAGAATTATAAGGTCCGGAATAATACTTTCCTCCAGTATATTCTCTGTTTAAAATCCCCTTTGTTTCCAAAATTGAAATCAATTTCATTGAATCTTCAATAACATTTTTTGAGCCTTTTGTTGCCTCAATAAGAAACCTTGAACTCCGGATTGAAACAGGAAGTTCAGCCATTTTTTCACCATCTTCAGTAATTTGTTCACCATTTGAAATTGCTTCAAACACCTTTAATTTTTGTATTGCTTTATAAATCAAACTCTCTTTTGGTTGATGAAAATATGGGAAATCCAAAGGTGAAATACCCCATTTTATGAATCGTAAAATAACTGATTCCAGGTTTAATCTTCTTATTTCTGGCTCAGGATAATCAATGCGATCTTTAATATCTAAATCTGAACATAGAATATATTGACCATTTTTTACCCTGCCTGCTCTTCCAGCTCTCTGCATACATTCTGATTTAGAAATATCCACTGGATACAATCCTTCAACACCTTTTACAATGCGAATCTCCTTTTTTATTCCAGTATCAATCACAGCATCAATATCATCTATTGTTAAACTAGTTTGAGCAATATCAGTTGAAACAATCACCTTGGGGATATCATAGTGTTTAAATACCTTTTGCTGATCATTTATAGAAAGCACAGAATAAAGGGGTAAAATTTTTGCTTTTAATTTATCATGTTTCAATGTTTCTTCCAAACTCAATATAAATTCTTCAATCTCTCTTTTCCCTGACTCAAACACAAGAGTGTTTTTTTTCATCTCTACCATTTGAACTGTATCCGAAAGAATAAAATCTGGATGATTGCAATGCATTGTAACAGGGAATCCTCTACCTGAAACTGAAATTATTGGTGCATCTTTTAAAAAAGCCGACAATTTTTTAGCCTGTAGAGTTGCACTCATTATCACAACCTTCTTTTTTACTTTTGAATAAAAATTGCTGTCAAGATTCTTTTTTACAAGTCCAATCAATACTTCCTGATTCAAATTCCATTCATGGATCTCATCTAATATCAAAACATCGTAATCTTTTTTACCCTTAATTTCTTTAATCATTTGAACACCATCAGTAAGATAAAGAAGGGTAGTTTCTTTAGAAAATTTCCTGTCAAAACCAGTTTGATAACCTATCTCTTTGCCCCATAAATTAGATGTGATTTTAGAAATGTAATAAGATAAAGATCTAACTGCAATACGCCTGGGTTGGGTAACAAAAACCTTTTTTCCTTTTTGCCAGAGCCAAAAAGGAACTCTTGTAGATTTCCCAGCTCCTGTTTCTGCGGTTATAATAACAACAGGATTTTTTTCTATTAAATCTTCAATAATATGTTGATAATCATCAATCGGAAGCTTTGGTACATCATATTGCATTGATGAAGATAATACCAGATAAAATCACATGTAGCAAGAAATTTCAAGTGAGATATTTCAAAAAATATAATTAAAAGTGAGATATTTTTTAAAAAGTTTTATATAATAATATTGAACAAAAACGGAGGTAAAAATGAAAAGTTTTAAAATTTTATTATTTGCATTGATTGTTTTGTTTATACATTCAGTAGCATATTCGCAATCGATAACAGTAACCAGCCCAAATGGCGGAGAGAATTGGGTAAAAGGTACGACCCACAATATTACCTGGACCTCTTCAGGTATTACTAGTGGAACATTTACTGTTCGGCTATTTGATGGAACAACGAGCATAGGAATTATTCAAGCAGGTATCCCATGTACTGATGGAGTACATTCTATTCCATGGACCGTGGGAAATTGAGCTGGTGGGGGAACAGCTTCACCAGGTTCTAATTTCAAGATTAAGGTAAGACAGGCAAGGTTAGCACCTAATGATTTCAGTGATGCGCCTTTTACAATTTCCGAGACAGGAGGGGGACCCACAGGGTCTATTAC
>JAUWQW010000094.1 GCA_030610885.1 Candidatus Aminicenantota bacterium
TCAGCATAAATAACCTCCTGACTTGTTGATCTGTCTTCATTCGAACTCCTTTTATTTTGAAGTCCAAATAGTCTAACAGACTTTTTACAAATCGGGAATTCTAATTGTCGCTGAACGGGAATTCTAATTGTCGTTCATCACTCCCGGTTTCTGATGGTAGAAACTCTTTCCACTCTTTTCCATTATACCTTACCAGAGTGCCAGCTATTCCTAAGCTGCTACCACTTCCTGAGCTTGAAGCCCATATATTACCCTTATTATCTGCACAGAAATCATCAAGAGAATATGTTGGTGAGCCATTTCCATAAAAATTTTCATAAACAGTCCATTTTCTTTCGGAGATTTTTACAGCTCCCCCTGATGCCGGGGCTAGCCATACATTATCTCTGGGATCCACGAAAATTTTTTCAATCAGGTTTGTTGGTAGAGATGAGTTTCCCGGGGTGTATAAGTTCCATTCAATTCCATCATAACTCATCAGCCCACCGGAACGGTGAATGCAGCTTGTAAACCAAACAGTATTTTTTGTATCCACATCAATACTAAACACATGATCGTATAAAAGTGGTGAATTTGACGGATTATAAACGGTCCAGTTTATGCCATCAAATTTTACCAACCCACTGTTACGGGTGCCAATCCAGAGGTTGTCCTGATAATCCATTGCCAAAGACTTGGTATGGTTATCCGGTAATCCGGAGTTTGATGTTGTATAAATCTGCCATTGACCATCCGCTGAAAACTTAACCAGCCCTTTATCCAGGGTTGTTATCCATTTGTTTCCGTATCTATCTATTAAAATATCAAATATAGCATGAGTATGCAGGTCAGAGTTTTGTGGTGTATACAGTTTCCATGTGATACTTTTAAGGTTTTTATTTGGAAGCGGAGAATCTTTTTTAAGGTTACATGAGATTAAAGGGATAAAAAGTAGTAATATTAATATTTTTATTATTTTCATTTTTGCTCCAATTTTATTAACCTCAATTTGTAATTATTTTCCTTTATATTGTATATATAATATATTAATTAGATATTATCAACGAATTAGAAAAATATAAGAAGATTTAAAAGTGACACCATTGTGTGCCATGAAGATAAAAGATGGGGGGACAGTGCATGTATTCTTGTAAACTTGACACATTTTAGAAGTGACGAGTGATGGGTGGATGGGTAAATGAGTGTATGGGTGGATGGGTGAATGAGTAAATGAGTGGATGAGTAATAAGGAAAAAGTAAAAAAAACTCTTCGACTTTCAGACACTTCAACTATTAAACCAATAAACCATTCAACTATTAGTCCATATAATGAGTGTTTTAGACACAGACTTGAAATTAAAAATCTAATTCAATATCATATTGTTTTAAAAGCTTTTGACATTACATATAATTATATAGGGAGAGTAAAAATGAATTGTCCAAAATGTGATATTTATAATCCACCGGGAACCAAAAAATGTGACTGTGGCTATATTTTTATGAATGTTCCTGATTATACTCAAAAGATTTCAAAATCAAAACCTGACAAGCTGCCAATTAAAACATTTTTAAGAATAGTTATTATATTGTCATTGATTACTTTTGCTATTACTTTTTTTCTTAAGGACCAATTACCTGGGAAAAATCAAATCAAGAATGAATTGTTAGGAGAACCGTTACAATATAAGGAACAATTACCTGCTCCTTTTAATGTGACAAAAAAAAATATAACCTACACTGTTACGCCATTATATAATTATGATTTATATGGATTAATCGTAAGTTATCATGAAAGTGATTCATTTATTGATATTTCTCATAAAAGATGGAAAGATTATCTTAATGTCAAAGATCTTTGTGTAATATGGGGTAAAAACATTACTATGGAGGGATATTTGCATATGACCTTTAATAGTCGAGATTTTATTTGCTTTTGCAAATGGCCCAATGCTGAAATTGGCAAAAAATTCTCAATGAGACATTTTTCAAACAATCATTTAATTGCTGAAAATCGTACAATAATTGATAAAATAATGAAAACTAGAATTGGTGATCAGATTCATATCTATGGTTACTTGTCAAAATATTCACATAGTGGCTCCAGTTTCAATCGAGGTACCAGTACCAGTAGAACTGATAATGGTAATAGAGCATGTGAAACAATTTTTGTAACCGATTTTGAGATAATAAAAACGAATAATCCATTGCTAAGAACGGCTAATAGAATTTCTATAATGTTAATCATTCTGTCTCTTATTTTTATGGTCATCCGCTATCATCGATCTTAATAAAAACCAAAAGCGTGGTTAGGGGTAAGAGGCAAGAGGAACTCCTACCTCCTAAATCTTGCAGTTTTTTTTTATAAATTATAAAATGAAAAACAGGGGGTAATATGAAAAAAGATATAGAGATTGCACAATCCAAGGAACCGGTTCCAATTAAGGAAATCGCAGAAAGATTAAAAATAGATCCTAATGACCTCATGGTATATGGGAAGTATAAAGCAAAGGTCAATATTGATGCCATAGAGCGTTCCAAACGACCGGAGGGACAACTTATCCTGGTCTCTGCCATTACGCCCACACCAGCAGGGGAAGGTAAAACTACAATGTCCATCGGACTGGCCCAGGGTTTGGCAAAGTTAGGTAAGAAAGTATCTGTTGCCTTAAGGGAACCATCCATGGGACCTCTCTTTGGTGTTAAGGGAGGGGCCACAGGAGGTGGTTATTCCCAGGTCATACCCATGGCGGATATTAATCTACATTTTAACGGGGATTTTCATGCTGTTTCATCCGCACATAACCTACTGGCTGCAGCTTTGGATAATGCCATTCACTTTCGTAAAATTCCCAAACTGGATCCCAGACGGATTATTTTTCCTCGTGTGATGGATATGAATGATCGATCCCTAAGACGGGTGATTGTGGGGCTGGGGGGAAATAAAATGGGAGTTCCTAGAGAAACCTATTTTGATATTACCTCCGCAAGCGAAGTAATGGCCATACTGGCATTATCTAATAATTTTACTGAGTTGAAGGAACGATTGTCCCGTATTCTGGTCGGATTAACCTACAAGGGGGAACCCATTACTGCAGAATCTTTACAGGTGGCAGGGGCAATGACAGCGATTTTAAAAGATGCCATTCATCCCAATCTGGTGCAAACCCTGGAAGGGGTGCCTGCTTTTATTCACTGCGGACCCTTTGCTAATATTGCCCATGGATCCAATTCCATTTTAGCCACCCGTCTGGCTTTAGCTTATTCGGATTATGTGGTGACTGAAGCGGGTTTTGGTTTTGATCTGGGAGCTGAGAAATTCTTTGATATTACTTGCAGGGATGGTCATTATGCACCTGAATTGTGCGTGCTGGTGGTTACCATCAGAGCCCTTAAAATGCACGGAAATGTAAAACGCAGGGATTTAAAAGAGAAAAACCCAAAAGCAGTCCAAAAAGGTCTGGCTAATATGGAGAAGCATATTGAAAATATCCATAAGTTTCAAGTTCCTGTGGTTGTGGCTATCAATCGATTTGCCGATGATACTACTGAGGAAATCAAGGTGGTGCTGGACAGATGTGAGGCATTAAAAGTAAAGGTAGCTGTAGCTGATATATTTGCTAGAGGAGGGGAGGGGGGTAAAGAATTAGCCTCTAAAGTGGTGGAAAAAATGTGCGATGGCTTTCAGGAGCCCTTAAGACCTCTATATGAACCGGAATGGGCACCGGAAAAAAAAATAGAAACCATTGCCAAAGAGATTTATGGAGCTAAGCATGTGGATTATACTGCAGATGGGAAACGGGATTTAAAGACCGTGTATAGATTGGGGTATGATAAATTAAAAGTATGTATGGCCAAAACCCCTAGATCTTTATCTGATAATCCTAAATTGTTGGGGCGACCGGAACATTTTATAGTAAGTGTCAGAAAAATAGAGATTGCAGCTGGTGCAGGCTTTATTGTTCCTTTAACCGGGAATGTTTTACGGATGCCCGGTTTACCCAGCAAACCATCATACCTTGATATAAATGTAAATTCCAAAGGCAAAATCACTGGTTTGTCCTAATTAAAAGGAAAAAGTGATGGGTAGATGGGTAAATGAGTGGATGGGTAGATGAGTAACAAGGAAAAAGTAAAAAAAACTCTTCGACTTTCCGACATTTCAACTATTAAACCAATCAACTATTAGTCCATTTAACTATTAGTCCAATCAACTATTAGTCCATTTAACTATTAGTCTATTCAACCAATAAGTTCTTTTTTACTATTTCTATAAATTTGTTAAATTTGAAACCTGATTTTTGAGCTGAAATTTGTATATTCTTAAATATTTTTGAGTATTTGCATAGCATTTTATTTGTATTTTTTGAATGAGGATATTTATAAATTGGGTAATCTAATAAGAGTATTAAAAAGATCCAGTTTAATATTTCTTCAAAGGATTCTTTGTTGAACCAGAGTGTATTTTGGTGTTGATTTACTCCAATAAGCTCCTTAACATCATTATCTTTAAAGAATACATCAATTAACTTATTCAGATCTTTGTTTTCGTCTAATGCTTTTGCCCAGCTCTGCTGATAACGAGTTAAAACCTTTATAAGCTTTATGTATTTAATAGAATCTTCTTTGTATGCTCCTAATTGCAAGAAAATCTCTGAAATATATTCATCAATAGACCAATATTCAATTAATTCTATGTTTTGATATATGCTATTCTCTGATATATCAGTTTTTAAGCAATTTACAAAAATCCATGAGAATAGTATGAATATATTTAACTTATTAGAATTAATATGTGATATCATCTGTTCTATTAGATTCATAGATTGTATTGAAATTTTATTTTCGAGTTTATCATCAAGATCTTGAAAATAAAGAAAATTATTCAGCTTTTTTTTATATAAATAAACAATCTTATCAGGTTTTCTTTTCTCTTTTAATAGATCACTTACTATTTTTGTAAGAATATTGCATTTTTTTTCAATCAAATTTAGAATCTTTTTATTGTTTTTGTGCTTGGAATCTTTTAGATCCATATCAAGAATATGATAAATATCTATATTAACAAGATCTTTAAAAGGCTCAATTAATGGATTTAAGAAATTTTTCCTTAGGGTTTCAGAAATGTTAGAAACACCTTTTCCTTTTAACATTGAATCTAATTTCGAATAAATTCTATTATCTGAGTCTTTAATTTCATAAAAATCGAGAAAAACCTGGAATTTAAAAGCATTAAGTTCAATGTATAATCCTGTTTCTAATAATTCTTTGCAGTTTCTTATATATTCCATATTTGTTATATGATCTCTAAAAATCACAAAATATTCTTTATTAGTATGAAGGCCTAATCCTTGTCCAAGATTTATATTTGATATTGAGTTTTTTATCCATCCAGAAGTTGAAGCAAATTTATTATGAAAGATTACAATGGATTTTTCATCATGAAAGCGATTTGAGAATGCAATAACATTTTCATTAAGTGTTCCTGTTGAAGTATAAAAGTCATAGAAAAGAAAATTTGATACTTCTGAAAAGAGGTGGCGTTTTTTAATTAAAGGAAAAATTTCTCTTTCATGGCGCTGGATCAGTTCTTTATCTGGATTTTCATCCATATAAGCTCGCATATATTCCATTCCATACTTTTCTTCAAATCCTTCAATCTGTCCATGGCCAAACATTGGCAATCCGGGTAAAGTAACCAATAGAGTACAAATACCAAAATATTTATCATTCTTTCCAAATTGAGCAATTGCAGTCTCTTCATCCGGGTTATTCATAAAATTTACAAAACGTTTTAGGATTTCAGGATTAAATTTTAATACATTTTTTATTGATGTGCGGAATTTGTCATTATCCTCATTTTTTAAAAAATTCATAAAAGCACTATTATAAACCCTATGCATTCCTAAATTTCTTACAAAATAGGTTTCCATTAACCAGAAAGCTTCTGCTAATAAAAGAGTGTCTGGAACATCCTTTGCAATACGATCAACAACTTCCCTCCAGAATTCTCCATGCATTTTTTTATCAAACTCTTTTTTTGTCATTCCTTTTTCGGAACGAGTGGGTATATCTCCGCCTGAACCAGGTTCAGGGAACCAGAGCCTTTGGTAATGCTTTTTTGTTAAAGTCATAGCTGCATCAAAGCGTATAATTGGAAATTTACGTGCTACTGATATTATTTGTTGAATTACTGCTTCTCTAACCTCAGGATTGAGGTAATTTAACTGAGCTGTATCATTCCATGGCATTGATGTTCCGTCATTACCATGATAGATATAACGAGTTTCTCCATTTTTTTTATCCCTTCTTTTAAATACTACAGATGCATCGCTTTTGTTGTAATAATGATCCTCAAGAAATATTTCAATCCTGTTATCTGAAGAGAGGTCTGGCCCATTAAAACTATAAGATTCAAATGGCTTTTTATCAAGAGACAAAAACCAATCCGGATGTTCTGCAACCCAGGTAGAATCAATCCCCATATGATTTGGGACCATATCACATGCAAGTCGAATTCCATAGTGTTGTAACCTTTCTTTCAGATTGTATAATGCTTCATCTCCACCAAGATCCGATGCAATATTGTAATTGTGAATAGAATAAGCAGATGCCATTGCTTCCGGGTTCCCGCACATTTGTTTGATTTTTTTTGATGCAGGGCTTCGTTCCCAGATCCCAATCAGCCACAATCCTGTAAATCCCTGATTTGATAATATCTGGAGCTCATCTTCTGGGATCTGATCCAATCTTGAAATAGATTTGTTATATTTTATTGATAGTTGATCCATCCATACATATATATTTTTTGCTATCAAAACCAGATTCGGCATCCAATCTCTGTCAGGGCTAAAACCCTCTTTTTGATTCATTCCTTGATAATCAGTAAAATTGTAAACAGAAGTTTTCCCAGGACCATGAAATCCTCTTTTTTCCTCTTCTTTAATCAAGTCAAGTCCGGATAAAATGCGTGATAAGTATTTGCTTATTATAAAACCCCATTTCTTTTTCATGTAGATAAGTTGACCTGAAAGAGAATTTGGAACAAAAATAGCAGGACTGCGCAACATAGATATAAGATTTTCATTGTCAGGACCAAAAAAGGGTTGTGAATCAAAGAATATATTTAATTGTTGAATTATGGGATTAAAAGCTGCCTGTTTTTTTAATAAAGCATTGTCATAGAATTCATTAAAGGGTTTAAATGCAGGATTAACATTTGAAATCCAGAGCATTATCATCTCTTCTAAAAGTATCTGTTTGTTTGGAACTCCCTTAGAATCTTTATTAATATATTCTTCCGCACTGTATTTTCCTTTATACACTGATAAGGGAGGAAATTTTTCTGCAAAAACAAGCAAAGTATTATCAACGATTTCAACACCTAATTTTTTATATAGCCAATTGAGTGCTTTTTTCATTATTTCAGGTTCTTTTTCTTCTCTGTAAAGTTCGATAACATAGTGTAAGATTTCATCTATCATACCCATAGCATTTATCTGTCCGGCTTTAATCAATTGGTCTGGGAATTTTTCAATATTACGTTTTTTGTTTATAAGCTCAGTGAAAAGTTTCACAGACACAAAATCAGGAAATATCATATTGCCTGACATATGAAATAGAGAATCTTTAAATTTGTATTTATCTCTTATTTTACGTGAAATATGGAACTCTTTTTCTTTAATTCCGGATTTTGGTATCCATTTCAAAGGGTTTTCAATTTTACTTAAAGAAATAAAGAGAAAAGCTTCGTTTTTTTTTAAATATTCAAAAGTGTACATTCAAATGGAGTCAGGATATTTCTTGAGCTATTTTTTTTGATTTCTCAAGTATTTCCTTATGAATGCTTGCTCCGTGAGAATCCATGGTTACAATAAGTGGAAAATCTTTTACTTCAATAACCCAGAAAGCTTCAGGACTTCCAAATTCATCCAGTTTAAAGACGTTTATCACCTTTTTTACAGCATTAGCAATAAGTGTTCCAGCACCACCTACAGCATGAAAGTATACAGCCCCACACTTTTGCAGTCCCTGTGAAGTTTTTTCACCCATACCCCCTTTCCCAATTACTCCTCTTAAATGATATTCACAAATAACATCAGCCTGATAAGGTTCTTCACGAATAGATGTAGTAGGACCTGCTGAAACAAAACTCCATGTGCCATCTTTATCTTTTCTTACAACTGGACCACAGTGGTATATTACTGATTCATTTAAAAAATCACGTATAAAATCAGGTTTTTGTTCAACCATTAATTTATGTGCCTGGTCCCTTGCTGTTACAATAATCCCTGAAAGAAAAACCTCATCTCCGACCTTTAATTTACGTATATCTTCCTCAGAAATAGGTATATTGAGCTTAATCATATATCACCTCTTCTTTCTTAATTATCATACTCTTTCTTCTAAAAGCCCAGCATGTATATGAAATTGCAACGAAAAATGATGCAGGATGGCGCGCCTGCGCATTAACGAAAACATCAAGAACAGTTGTTTTACCTCCAAAGCCCATAGGGCCAATACCAAGTTTGTTCAAATCATTATAAAGTCCTATTTCCAGGTCAGCCAACAATTTATTTGGGTTTCTTTGACCTATTTTTCTGAAAAATTGTTCTTTTGAAAGTATATATGAAGTAACTCTGTCACCGCCAATACCA
>JAUWQW010000078.1 GCA_030610885.1 Candidatus Aminicenantota bacterium
GGTTTACTTGAAGAGAAAACAAATATATAGTAATAGGAAGAATTATGAATACAATATATCAACATTTTAGTATAATTTCGTGTAGATTTTCTAATGAGGCAACGATACCTGTTTCATATAGATTTTTAATGAGTCAATTCGTTTTCTTGTTTTATTTTTTATAATTAAGTAAAATAAAAAATGCTTACAAAAGTATATGTAAAAAATCAATTTATTTATATCAAATTTTCTAAAAAGGAGGGTATATAAATATGGATAATGGAGTACAAGAAAAACCTTATATGAGAGAAGATGGATTACCAGAGAATGCATACAGAAAATTGAAACCTGGAGAAAAGTATCTACCTGTTGTTCCTGAAGGTTCTCCCCTTCCTGAAATAACGAAATATTCAGTTCTATGGGGAATGTTTTATGCAGTTGTTTTTTCTGCAGCAGCAGCATATTTAGGCTTAAAAATCGGACAGGTTTTTGAAGCTGCAATACCAATTGCAATTCTTGCAGTTGGGTTTTCTTATGTGACAAAAAGGAAAAATGCTCTTTCTGAAAATGTGATTATTCAATCAATTGGAGCTAGTTCAGGTGTTGTGGTTGCAGGTGCTATATTTACAATACCGGGGCTATACATATTGGGCATTGAAGCATCATTTTTCCAAATTTTTCTAGCTTCTTTATTTGGTGGCTTTTTAGGTATACTTTTTTTAATCCCATTTAGAAAATATTTTGTATCAGATATGCATGGAGAATTTCCTTTTCCAGAGGCAACTGCCACATCTGAAGTGTTGGTTGCCGGGGAATCGGGTGGTAAACAGGCTAAGATCCTTGTTAATGCTTTAATAGTAGGTGGTTTGTATGATTTCCTGGTTTCCGGATTGGGCTTATGGAAAGAGGTGGTTTCAACAAGGGTATTTTCATGGGGAAAACAATTAGCTAATTCTGTAAAGCTTGAATTCAATGTAAATATTGGTGCAGCTGTTATGGGACTCGGTTATATAGTTGGTTTGAAATATGCATTGATAATAGCATGCGGTTCTTTTCTTTCATGGTGGGTTTTTATTCCTGCTATATTTCATATTGGCAAGTTTATCCCAGGTCCGATTTTAGATGCAGCTCTACCTATATCTCAAATGCTCCCTGGAGATATTTTTACTGAATATGTAAGGCACATTGGCATAGGCGGTATTGCAGCTGCAGGTATTATTGGAATTATAAAATCTCGTAAGATTATTATAGGAGCCTTTAAACTGGCTGGTAAAGAGCTATCTAGAAGGGGACAAGATAAAACAGAACAAAAAGTTCAGAAAGATCGGCTGCAGAGAGATATTAGCATGAAGTGGAATGTAATATTAATACTTGCTTCTATTTTAGGTATTTTTGCATTTTTCCTTATTTTGGTTTTGCATGGTAATTTTATACATGCCCTGGTTGGGTTGGGAATTGTTGTTGTGATTTCATTTCTTTTTACTACTGTTGCAGCACGTGCCATTGCTATTGTTGGAACAAATCCGGTTTCAGGTATGACTCTTATGACTTTGATAATATCTTCAGTTATCCTTGTTTCAATAGGTTTAAAGGGTAATCAAGGTATGCTTGCTGCTTTATTGATTGGAGGTGTTGTGTGTACTGCGTTATCGATGGCAGGGGGATTTATCACTGATTTGAAAATTGGTTATTGGCTTGGCACTACTCCAAGAAATCAAGAGAGATATAAATTCCTTGGGACATTCCTGGCGGCTGCTTCAGTTGGGTTGGTTATTTTAATGCTATATAAGACTTATGGGTTTGGCCCAGGTGGGCTTGAAGCACCTCAGGCATCTGCAATGGCCGCTGTTTTAAAACCTTTAATGACAGGTCAACCTGCACCATGGTTGTTATATATGGCAGGTGTGATATTGGCAATAGTTCTCGAATTACTCGGGGTTCCTCCACTTGCATTTGCCCTTGGAATGTACCTGCCTTTATATCTAAATACTCCTATCCTTGCAGGAGGTATTATTGCACATTTAGTTTCTAAGAGTACAAAAGATAAGTCATTACAATCTGCACGAAAAGAACGCGGTACTTTGCTTGCTTCTGGTTTTATTGCAGGTGGTGCAATTATGGGAGTTTTAGCCGCTTCAATAGTATTTATTGGGAAGACTTTTATAGCTGATGACTGGACAATAATGAAAGCAATTGGTACTTTAGCATGGTCAAAATCTTCTGGAGCTGAAATTCTTGGATTTGTTATGTTTCTTTTACTTCTTTTTTATCTTTATTGGGATTCTAAACGTGCAAAGATTGACTAAAATATAATATTTTATTTAACCTCGAAATTAAAGCTTTTTGTTGTAAATGTCTTTCTGTAATGGTCATTTATTGTTATTTCATATTTATATTTACCTTGAGGTATATCTGTTATTCTGTTTGTTATATGAAAAGGAAAAAGAGGAACAGGGAACGATTTTTTATAAGTAACCCAATCTTTTTTCTGGAATAGAATCTTGCCGGATTCGTCTGTGATCTTGACATCTTGAGATAACGAAAATAAGTATTTTTCATTCTCTTTTAAAACTTTAAAACCTTCAACCTCAATATAGAGAAGGAGCGGTTGTTTTATTTTTAAAGAATATCCATCTATTTTAGTGTAATCTCCATATCCTTTTATAGAAGTGCATAAAATTGTTTTTGTTATTTTCAGAGAGCCTTTGTTTTTTATCATCATAATTGCTTCAGAAAGAGAGTTAACTGCTTTTTCATAATAACCTTTCTTATATTGGTTATCAGCATTTTTTATTTTATCAGCTATTTTATCAGCAAAAAGGAAAAGAGACATAACAAGAATTAATAAAAATAATATTGATTTTTTAATCATAAATTTCACCTTATTATTATAGGGCAGGACTGAATCCTGCCCTTATAAATCATTTTGTTACTTTAAAAATAAAGATTTTTATTCAAAAGAAGACATAGCTTCTTGAAATTTTTTCTGTGCTTCTTTTACTTTTGGATCATTACCGTATTTCATCATTTTACCAAAAATTCCCATCATCCTGGGCATCATCTTCTGCATCCTATCATTAAGTTCTTTATATTCTTCTGGTAATTTTCCTCCCTTCATGCCTTTCAATTCGGGATGTTTCTCCATAATTGTTTTCATCCTTGGAGAAAGTGCTTTCATTTTGTTTGAAAATGTCTCAATAACACCAACAATATCATCTGCACTGTTAGCTTTTTCCATACCATTCAGGTAATCTTCCAGTACATTAAAGTAATCATTCATTACTGATTTTGGAGTATCAACTCCACCACAAGCACTCAAGATTAAGAATAAACTAATAATTGTTAAAACTGAAAATAATCTTTTCATGTTTCCTCCTCAAACATTTTGTAGATTTATGAGAACATCTTATAGAATATTGAATTTAATTTCAACAATAATCACAATTTTTCTAGCAAACATGTTATTTTTCTTCCTTTATATCTGATTTTATTTTGAATACTGGTTATTTAGAACGGTTTATTATGAACTTTTTAACTGCCCAATTGTGTTCTTTTAAGGATATTGAAAAGTGGTGATTTTTTGAATCCTTTGCTACAAAATATAAATACTTTGTGTTTACCGGGAAAAGAGCTGCTTCTATTGAATAAAGACCTGGACTGCATATTGGTCCTGGTGGAAGCCCTTTGTATAACCTTGTGTTGTATGGAGAATCATATTTTAATTCTTTCCATCCCAACTTTCCATTATATTTATTTTCCTTTTTTAATGCATAAATAATAGTTGGATCGCACCCCATAGGCATGCCGAGTTTCAACCTATTGTGAAAGACAGAAGATATGAGAAACCTTTCATCTTTTGATGAAGTCTCCTTTTCAATTAAGGAAGCAAGAGTAATTACTTCTCTTGAAGTTAAGTTGATATCTTTGGCTCTCCAATGCATTGAATTTGAAAAATTTTTTCTAAATTTAGTTATTATTAATTTAATAAATTCCTGAGCTGTGATGTTCTTTCTTACAAAATATGTGTCTGGAAACAGGTAACCTTCAAGATCATGTGCTTTTGAATCTATATCTTGTATTAAATTTACATTTTGAGCTTCTCTTATAAAGTTGTAATGGTCAATACTTAATTTTGTACTAAGAAATTCAGCTATTTCTTCTATTATCATTCCCTCCTTGATTGTGATTTTATAAAGAATCGCTTTACCTTTATTAAGCTTTTCAATCACCTGTTTCATTGTCATGGAATGATCAAATTGATATTCACCAGATTTTAATTTGTACTCTTTGAAAAATAGTCTGTAATAGAGTTTAAAATAAAAATAACTTGTAATTATCTTTTTTTGTTGGAGTAATTTTGCTATTGAAGATACAGAAGATCCCCTTTCAATTTCTACTATTATTGTGTTTTCATACCCTTTATAGGGTTTCAAGACTTTTTTATAGAAATTGATTCCAAATATTAATAAAAAAATAATGAAAACTGTAAATAAAATAAAAAAGAGGTTTTTAATATATGCTTTATTAGATTTTTTTCTATTGCTTTTCATTTTTCTCCATAAAGGTTTTTAAGATAATTAAAGCTGAAATTGAATCAAGGATTCCTTTTCTCTTTTTATAAGTTGGTTTATGAGGCTTTAGTATTTCTTCTGCTTCAAAACTCGTTAATCTCTCATCTGTGAATTCAATATCTATTTCAGGAATTTTTTTTCTTAATAGTTTAGAGAAGTTTTCTACTTTTTCTGTGATTTGGCTTTTAGTTCCATCCATATTTAGGGGATACCCAAGAATGATTTTGTTTATATCATATTCATAAATTATATTTTTTATATGATCTATATCCAGTTTCAAATCTTTTCTATTTATCTGATCAATGGGTACTGCACTTTTAATTGATGTATCTCCTATTGCAAACCCCATTCTTCTTTGACCAAAATCAATTGCTAAAATTTTCATTTCTGTTTTCTATGATAATCAAATCCATATTCAATGAGTTTTGTTATTAAATCAGTAAAACTTATTCCTTCATATTCCCATAATTTTGGAAACATGCTTATTTCAGTAAACCCAGGAATAGTGTTGATTTCATTAATAAATAGCTCTTCTGTATTTTTTTCAATAAAAAAATCAATTCTTGCCATTCCATTCAAAAACAAAGACTCATATGCTTTTTTTGCCATTTTCTTTATTTCTTTTTTAAGTTTGTCACTCAATATTGTGGGGATTTTAAATTTTGTTTTTCCCAGAACATATTTATCCTCATAATCATAGAATTTATTAAAAGGAATCAATTCCCCTGGTTTTGATATTTTTATATTATCATTTCCCATTACTGCAATTTCAATTTCTCTTGCATTTATGGCTTTTTCAATTATTATTTTTTTATTATATTTGAAAGCCAGGTCTATTGCTGATTTTAGCTCCTCTTCTTCATTTACTTTTGATATTCCCACAGAAGAGCCAAGTGAGCATGGTTTAATAAATACTGGGTAATTCAATTTTTTTAAGATCATATCTTTTATTTTTAAATGATCATTATATGTAAAGAATAAAAAGTCGGGAGTGTTTAAACCAGCGTTTTTGAATAATATTTTTGATATAACTTTATCCATTGCAATAGAGGATGAAAGACTATTGGCTCCTACATATGGTTTTTCTGACAATTCAAGCAAGCTCTGTAATTTGCCATCCTCACAATTTGGGCCATGAAGAACTGGAAAATAAATATCAATATCTAATTTATTTGTTATATTGTTCTCCCATGGTAAAAAGGATGCATAACTTTTATTAATAAAATCATTATTTTCAAACTCTTCTTTACTTATATGGCTCCATGCACCTTTTTTGTTTATATATATTAAAACGGGTCTGAATTTTTTTTTATCAATGTGCTTATAAACAGTTTTTGTAGATATTAGTGATATTTCATGTTCTGCAGATTTTCCACCAAATAATATACCTACCTTAATTTTTTTATCTTCCATTTATTTTAATATATTTTGTAAAATTTCATCAATAAAATTTGCTAATAAAAATTTTATATTTCCCATTTTACTATTATATATTGAGACCAAAATTTTTTCAATTATAAAAATTGCTATGTCATTTTAGCAAGGGGTCAGGCCTGACCCTAATTGTTTTCATTTAAAATGTTATAATTCAAATGAGATATTTTTTAAAAAGTTTTATATAATAGTATAAAAGAAAAATTAAGGAGGAGTAAATGAAAAAAGTTACATTTTTGATCACATTTATCTTTGTGGTCAGTTTTTTAATGTTTTCCGGGAGTCTGGATGCCCGGTTACCCGATTTAACCGTTAAAAAGATCACGGTTGACAGAAAATGTCATCTGGCTGTGGTGGTGCAGAATAAAGGACCTGGTATTCTGCCCGATTATGTTTACACCAAACATCATCCCAAAAGTGCAGGTGTGTATGTGTACATCAATGGAAAGGGATGGGGTGGGCAGAGTATTTGGAAATTTGATCCCCAGAGGAATCTGCAGCAACCTGGTGGAGTTGCCACCTACATTTCACGCTACGTGGTTGGAGCCACTCCCATTCAGGTCAAGGCTGTTGTTGATCTGCACAATGATGTGAAAGAGCGAGTTGAAACAAACAATTCGTTGGGGCATAGGGCATTAAGATGTAAACCCGCCCCAAAAAAACTTTGGATAACGATTTCAGGTATCAGTCAAATCCATTTTTGGAGCAGTGGCGGAGGCACGGAAGAACTGGGCATCGGGGGTTCTGGATTCGGCAGTTCAATTGGAATCAAAAGGGTTCAGGTGGGTCCCATTTCGCTGGATGCAAGCAGTGTGGAAGAGTGGCTGCCCGATCACATTATTATGGCACTCCCCCATGTTTTCCCCTATGCACAAACCCATAATGTATATATTAAACAAAGCGGGGTAAGAATATCAAATATTGTATCTATTTTTATAAAGATGGATGTGACGGGGCTTTCTCCGATGGCAGGTAGTCCCGGTTCAACCATCCAGATTGGTGGTATCGGATTTGGAGCAACCCAGGGATCACTGAAGGTAAAATTCGGTACGACTGAGGCCACTGTTGTGTCATGGGCAGACCAAATGATTCAGGTTGTTGTCCCTTCTATTCCCCCCGGAAGTTATCCGGTTTATATTGAAAAAAATAACACCCAAGTATCAACTGATAAACCGTTTACGATATAGGAGAGCATAAACCATTAATGGTGATTTTTTAGTTAGGGTAGACCTACGTGTCTGCCCTAATAATCTGGGCGAACTCACCTTTGTAATAGTATTTGTAATAGAAATAGTTTCTTAGAACATTTTTAACATAATTTCTTGTTTCAGAAAATGGAATCATCTCAATGAATATATTATCAGAAGGATTTTTAAATTCTGCAATCCACTTATTTACTCTATGTTCACCCGCATTATAAGCAGCTAAAACTAAATGCAGTTTTCCTTTATATTTGTTTGATAAAATCCTCAAATATTCAGTTCCAAATCTTATACTGATTTCAGGGTTTATGAGGTCTCCTCTGGATAGTTTTATTTTGTATTTTGATGCAAGGCTTTTAGCTGTACTTGGAATTAATTGCATTAAACCATAAGCATTGGAAGTAGATTTTATATTTGCTTTAAAGAAACTCTCTTCTCTGATAAGTGCTAAAACAAGATAAGGGTCTATTTTGTTAATGTTGCTGTATTTCATGATCAGGGTTTTATATTTTATTGGCAAGTAAATCTCTTTCAAGAATTTTGGTAAAATAATTGATTGGTAACAATCGATATTGTTTTTGAATGTAACAAATGATTTGTAAAAATTTTCCTGTTTTAGATAGATTAATGATTTTATAATACTTAACATATTATTGTCTGAATAACTTAATTGTTTCTCTTTCCTTGCCAGATCTATCAAATCGAAAGATTCGTCAATTAAATTGTATCTTAGCAATATTTTTAGCTCTTTTATTATTTTGTTGAAAAAATCACTCTGTTCTTCATTTATAAGGTTAGTAAAAGCACCTAACTTGTGGTGTAAGGAAATATTGTTAGTTTCAAATTTATTTTTATTATTGTTATTAAATATTTTCACAAAATAATAAGAAAATGGATATTTCTCGAGCTTCTTAGATTTTGTTTTTTTTAATTCCCCTAACCAGAATTCATTTGCAATCCAGTATGAAGTGATTTTCGAATGAGTTCCTTTTTCAAAATATTCTATTGATAGATTTTTATTATTCTGCTTGAGATTAACCCATGCCAAAAGCCATAAAGCTTTCCAAAACTTTGGGTTTTCAGGGTTTTTTAGATTAATGTATTTATCAAATAATTTTGTTGAAAGGTTTAGTTTATTTTTTATAAGAAATATGCTGGCTGAATTAAATAAGAGTTCAGGGTAGACTTCTCTATCATTTTTTAAATCATCTATTTTTTTTAGTATATCTTTATGATTATTCAGTCTTATATCAATTTTTATTTCTATTTTTTTTCTATGGTTAATTAATCTTTTTGATTCTATCTTTTTTAATCTATTTTTTGCTCTGCTGTATTTTTTCTTTTTGTAATAATATTCAGCATAAAATAGGTTTATTAATTGAGGAGACTTTATATGGCTCATTTCTTTAAATATCTCTGAAAATTGGTTGCGCTCTGCAAGATAAGTGAATTTTTTAAACCAATAATCATAATCGAGCTTTCTAAGAAATGAAGTTAGATGATTTTTTGGTAGTATGTTTATGAAATCTTTCAATTTGTAATATTTGAACATATCCTTGAAAATCTTAAATGCTTTTGATACATTTTTTGTTTTTATCAAACTATTAATTAAAATTATTTTAATATCAAAATTGTCAATTGAGTTTGAGCTTAATAATTTAATTATATGCTTGTACTTTTTCTGTGCATAAAGATATTTCAAATGTAACTCAAATTTTCTTTTTGAAATATAAAAGTGTTTATTATCTAAATTGTTAAATAAATCAGGTATTTGGCTATATTTTTGTTTTTCAAGAAAAGATTCTGCGGTTTTAATTTTAAATACATCATTAATAAGAGGATTTTTTATATTACTTGCATCATTCTCGTTTAAAACAAAAGAACTTCTGATTTTCAAAAATGAGTTTAAAATTCTGTAATTCTTAAAAAGATGTTTGTTAATAAGTATTGTTTGATAATTATTTTTTTTCGTAATTTGTATAATATTTAATGTTATAAGAGAAGAAAATATTGAAAATATCAAAACTATTTCTATTATAAATAATTTTTTTAAAGTATTGTTTCTAAAAAAGAGATTCAAATGGATAGCCTCTTAATGCTTCTTTGTCTCCATTTGCCAGTATTTTAACAAGCTGTTTTTCAAATATTGAGATGTCATTAAATTTTTTCAAGTATTCCTCTTTTGCTTGTAATATTGCATCGTGTAGACTTTTGTATAGATTTTTGCTTTTTCTGGCTTCATCAATAGTTAATTCATTATATAATACCAAATCATTTATTATTACTCTTGCTTTTCGTTCAGGATCGTTTTTCTTTGTTGAATGGAAGAAATCTTCATATATGGGTTCTCTAAGATCGATTTTCTCTTTTTCGGGTTCTTCTGAGAATTCTTTAGTTTTTACTCTTGCAAGGAGTTTTTGTCTGAAAGGGAGTAAGTTAAGGCTCATCTCTCCAATTGTTGAAATAACCTCAATTGCTTTTTCTTCAATTTCTTTATCTCCAAAAGAATCTGCATAAATTACTGCTTGAGGTTTCCCATTTACATAAAAAGGTGACACGAATATTTTGTTGGGTTTTTCCCCACCAAATCTGCTATATATAAGATGGTCATCTGGTTGGGATAAAGCTTTTCCAGAATATTTTTTTTTGTTGTTTATAATATATCTGAAAATTGTGTTTGCAGAGAATGAAAGGAATATTTTTTTTACATCATTATTTCCAATTTCGCCATTCTTATTTGAAAATCCTATGCCACCCCATCCTACAAATTTATCATCTCGTAATAAAAATAGGGCAGCTCTATTGCAAAAAAGATTTATTCCTTCTAATAAATTGTCAATCAAATTTATTTGATTTGTAGAAGTTGAAATTTTCAATGTATATCTATGCAGTAGACTGATTTTTTCTCCTTCAATATTCTCTTCTTTTGTTTCTAGATATTTTGGTATTTCGTATGTGAAAAAGTCATCTGATTGTGTTATATTCTTTAAATTGGTTTCTATTTCGCTTTTCAATGAGTTTATTTTTGAAATGACTAAACTCATCTTTTTGTTTAGTATTGAGTCAATAAAAATTTTTACCTTCTCATCAGGCATTTCAAGCCTCCCTCTTTATACGCCGGTTTCCAGACGACTTGCAAGCATTTCTGGAAGTCCTGCGTCTCTTATTTTTTTTTGTGTTTTTTTTATATTATATGTATACCTTTGAAAAATTATCTCCTTTTTGGATGAGTCTAGGATTATAAAGCTTGAATTTGGATTTTTGTCTCTTGGTTGACCAATTGAGCCTGGATTTATTAAGTATTTGGTGTTTGGGTCAAGTCTTATCTTTATGTTTTTAGTTAAAGGTACAGTGTCTATTCTCCCATTTCTGAGTAAGTAAATAATAGGAAAATGAGTGTGCCCGAAAAATCCGATTGATGTAGTCATGAACTTAAATGATTCCTTAGCTTCAAATACTGAGAATACATAATAGTCTTCATCAAAAGTTGATCCATGACAAATAGTGATAAAATGATCAACAATTATCGGTCCTTTTTTTAAATTTTTTAAAAATTTCTTATTATTCTCTATAATTCGGTTCTTATTCCATTCTGCAGAAAAAGCAGCAACTGGGTTAAAAAAAGATGAGGATTCAATCTCAGCAACAACTTTATCATGGTTGCCTCTAACACTATATGTATTTTTCAATTTTTTAAATAAATTTATTACTTCATCTGGATTTGAACCATATCCTACAAGATCTCCTAAGAATAACAATTTATCGCCAGTTTCGACCCTTTTTAGAGTTAAAAATTTCCCAAAAGCTTCTAAGTTACTGTGAATGTCGCTAAATATAATATACTTCATTAACTATCATTATATTGTTTATTTACAAAATTAACAAGTTTATTTTCTTTGTTTGTGATTCTAAGTCTTTTTTTCTTTTTATGTTTTTTATTCTTTATCATTTGTTGTTTTTCTATTTAAATTTTGAGAGTACTTGCTCCTTTACCTCAGTGTATAATTCTTGATTGAATGAAATTTTATAATCTTCTCTTTTGTTTAGTATATAGGTAGTAAAGAAATTGTTTTTAAGTTCTTTCTTCTTTTTTGTGTAAAATTCCATCTTATCATTTTCAAAGTCATATTTACTGGTTATTTTTTTATTTTTTATCTTTAAAATGACAACTTCTGATTGATATCCTATTGGTTTTGAGTATTTATCTAAATCTAAAGAGAAGATAAAGTCATCAAGTTTATTTTTTTGTGGGAGGAAAGATAACTTGTTTCCCCTTTTATATGTGAAGTTATTTGAGCTTAAATTATTTTCCTTTAGAAATTTTTCTTTTAAATTTTCTTTCATATTTGGATTGTTTAATGTATTTGATATTTCTTTAGCATTTTCTATTAATAGATTCATTTTTTTTATGTGTGTTATTTTTTCTTGCACTTTTTCTTTTATATTTTCAAATTTCTCAAATTCAGGCTCTATTATTTTTGATAATTGCACAATTGCAATTCCTTTTATAAATTCAACTGGGAAAGTTGTTTCGTTTTTATTTAAAGTAAATAATTTTCTTGAGATATAACCAACTTCATCTAAGTTTTTAATAGATTGTCCATTTGATAAAGCTTCAGTTTCAATTATTTTTATGCCGAGTTCCTTTGCTTTATCTTTAATATTTGTTTTATTTTTTAATTTTGCATAGATTTCCCCCAATTTATCCTTTACAAGGTTGATTAATTTTTCTCTTTCAATTATATCATTTATCCTCTTTTTTGCTGTTTCAAATGTTTGTTGGTTCTCTGGGATTTTTTCAGAGATATAAATAATTGAGAATCCTGTTAGTGTGTCGATTGGAGAAGATATCTGGTTTGCTTTGAGACGTTCAATAACACTTAGTTCCTGTGTAGTAAAGTTTTTCCATTGCCATAAACCCCAGTCTCCTCCATTTCCAGCCTTATCATCCTGAGAGAATTCTTTTGCTTTTATGGAAAAATTTTCTTTGTTTAGTTTTTCGTTTAATTCTTCAGCGTATTTTAATTTTTCTTCTCTATTTTGTTTATTGTATTTTGTAAATATTCTAGAAACTTTTGTTTTTTCAGGGGTAAGGAACATTTTTTTGTTTTTCTTAAAATAATCATATAATTCTTTATTTGACATTTTAATATCTTTATTAAAGGTGTCATATTCATATGCTATAATGGTCC
>JAUWQW010000047.1 GCA_030610885.1 Candidatus Aminicenantota bacterium
ATCGGATCTTACTTTACAATGGAATATTCTATTGAGTCTGCTGCTTTTTTTAATCCATCGATCATTGAACATCCGGATCAGTCTGGCTTAGAGGAAGGTCAAAAGAGAGTAATAGCTAGTTTCCGCGCAACAGGTGAAGGGCATATCTCATCGATAGTATTCAGATGTGGGATAATTGATAAAAACAATAAAGTTGATTTCGAAGCACCAGGTAAATTAGTTGATCTGCCAGAAGTTGTAAAGCGTCATGTTTATAGCAAAAAAAGCTTCATAAAAAAACTTGAAGAAATGAATATTAAAAAAGATATTGTTGGAATTGTTATGGACAAATTGGGCGATACTTTTATCTATGGTGAGCTTCAGGCAAGTATTGAAAAAACAATAAAAGAAACTAAGATAAGCTATTCAAAAAAAAAAGTAATTCAAGCAATAAATTGGTTGGCAAATTCCCATTATGAGATAACCTTTTCACTTGATACAGCAATTTCAGAACGAGTGCTTTTCCCGGTTTCCTATTCTGAAAGTAATGGTATTGAAGATGCAAGATTCGTTAAGTTTGTGGATGATGATAACAGTATAACATATTATGCAACATATACAGCTTATGATGGTTTTACTATCCTGCCAAAATTATTGAAAACAAAAGATTTTTATCATTTTAAGGTTATGCCAATATATGGAGAATATGTACACAATAAAGGAATTGCTCTCTTCCCCCGTAAAATAAATGGTCAATACGCTCTTATCTCACGTTCTGATGGGGTTAACAATCACATTATGTTTTCAGATAATATAAATGTTTGGCAGAAAGCTCAAAAAATCCAGGAGCCATTATATCCATGGGAGTTTATTCAAATTGGCAATGCTGGTTCACCTATAGAAACGGAAAAAGGATGGTTGGTTATTACGCATGGTGTTGGACCATTGAGAAGATATTGTCTTGGAGCTGCATTACTGGATTTGGAAAACCCAACCAAATTAATAGCACAATTAAAAGACCCTCTCCTTACACCGAATGATGTAGAGAGAGAAGGCTATGTACCTAATGTTGTTTACTCATGTGGCTCTATAATTCACAATAATGAATTGATTATCCCATATGGAATATCTGATTTTGCTTCTACTTTTGCTACTATTTCAATGGATGAACTTTTAGATGAATTATTAAATAATCAATAAGTTTTAATCTGCCTTTTTAAAATCCTGTTATAAACTTTTATATAATTATTCACCATTTTTTCTCGGCTAAAATTATCTTCAGCCCATTTTCTGCAGTACTTAGGATCAATTTTCTTCACATAATTTAAAATATCCTTTGCTTCATCTACATTATTAACAAGAAAACCTGTTTTCCCATCAACTATTAACTCTGGCATAGAACCCTTATTAAAAGCAACAACAGGAGTGCCACAAAGCATTGACTCAACAACACTTAATCCAAAAGGTTCTGCAAAATTAATGGGATGAAGTAGAGCATAAGCTCCGCCAAGAAGTTTATTTCTTTTTTCTGGGCCAGAATGTCCAACAAAAACAATATCATCATCATTTATAAATGGTTTTACCTTTTCCCCATAATATTTCTGATCCTGGATTATTCCTGAAATAATAAGTTTCATACCTGATTTTTTGGCGATCTGAATAGCCTCGTAAGTTCCTTTATCATTATGAATTCTACCAAAATATAATAAATAATCTCCTGTTTCTTCATTAAGCATAAATTCATCAACATTAACTCCATTATAAACTGTTGATATATATCTCAGCTCTGAGCTGCGGTCAGAATTACTTATTGATACATAAAAATTAGCATCATTATACTCTTTGAATACTTTAATGATTTTTGTAGAAGAGAAGCCGTGTATTGTTGTTACCATAGGTGTGTTAATCAGGCGAGAATATGTTAATGGTAAGAAATCAAAGTTATTGTGAATTATATCAAAATTATCAGCTTGTTCCATTAAATGAGCAATGTGTAAACTTTCACTAACTTTTGGGTCAAGACTTTTATCTTCCTCATAAGAATGTTTACAAATATATTCCAGTTTCCCTTTTGTAATTGAATCACCTGTTGCAAAAAGGGTTACATCAATACCATGTGATACCAAACCCTCTGTAATGTTAGAAGCAATCTGTTCCCAGGGGCCATAATGGCGTGGCGGAGTCCTCCAGGCAACTGTTGATAAAACTGCTACTCTCATCCTATAATGCTGGCCTTGTATTTCTCAAGCAATGATTAACAAGATCATCAATTTTAGCAGTGCCAACACACATCACACTATCTGCCCCTCCCCAATAAATCTTAACAAAGCCATCATCCTCAGGTACAGCTCCACATGAAAAAACCACATTATGAACATAACCAGTAACTTCATATAATTCTTCAGGCTGCAATATCCAGTTATCACCTACACCAATAATCTTGGAAGGGTCTTTCAGATCATGCAATGCAACACCTAACCTATAAATATTACCACCCATTGTTTGAAACACTCCATGATAAATGCTTAACCATCCATGTTTTGTTTTTATTGGTGTAGCACCCGGACCAATCTTTACCTCATCCCAGTGATATTGAGCAGGTTTCATTATCAATTTAGACTCCCCCCAAAATTTTAAATCCGGAGAATAAGATATCCATATTGACCAAGGAATCATTTCAGAGTGAGGTCTATCCAAACGAACATACAAACCTTCAACTTTTTCAGGGAAAATAACAACATTTCTATAATCAGCTTCAGTTATTAGAGAAAACCTTTCAACTTTTTTAAAATCCTTAGTTTTTGCAAGAGCTACACGAACTCCACATCTTGAATAAGCACTATAAGTAATCAAATACTCTTCATCTATAAAAGTAATACGTGGATCTTCAATTCCATATTCTTCATACTCTTTAAAAATCCCATGTTTTGCAGGAACCATAAAAGGCTTTTTAGCCACTTCGAATTTAAATCCATCATCACTATATGCTATACCAAGAATACTACGTCCATTTTTTAAGTGCGAGCGAAAGATCATTATATATTTATTATTATATTTTACTACAGCAGCATTATGAACAGTTGCTACTGGATATGGGACATCATCCTTAGTTAATATTGGGTTATTCTTATATCTCTTTATAATAGCCATTACATTTCCTTTTTAAAAATTTCTTATACTATTCACAGCATTTCACATTTTAATATTCTAAAATTACGATAAATCATTTAAATTGATATGTTCAAAAGCCTGAAGAAGTGTTAGATGAGAAATCAGATACGATATTGTACTCTCCGCTCCTTGATTTCTATTCACACCATGACTCTCTAATCCGTCATTGCAACCATAGGTTTCAAAATCATACAATGGAGTTCGTAAATCATTCTCTCCCAAAAACCACATAAATGAAGTGAAAATTTTATCAATATACTTTTTGTCTTTAGTAGCTATAAAAGCTTGATAAAACATCAAAACTGTAGCCGCAGTATCAACTGGCTGCTGAGCATATCTGGAACGGGTCTTTCCCCTTTTATACCAACCATTACTTCCTATCAATGATATACATCCCTCCTTAAAAATAATTTTTTCCAAAAATTCCGTTGACTCTTTAGCAACACTTAATATTTTATCATCATTGATTAACTCATATGCATGAAAAAGAGATAGCGGTATAATTCCATTATCATATGTCATTATTGGTTCAAACCAGTGCCAATCTTTTCTTCTTTGGTTTTTATATATATCAATAATATTGTATGTAATATCTCTAAGTACTTTATTCATCTCCTCATCACTTAAAAAGCGGTGTAGATAATGACAGATACCAATTACTGTATTTGCCATACCCCTTATATATTTCAGTTTTTTAAAATTCATAGATGCTTTAGCAAACATCTCTTTTGATATTTGAAAATATGAATCATTTTTAGTGAACCGAATAAGAAAACCTAAAGCCCATATTGTTCTTCCGAATGAATCTTCTGAACCCTTTTTATCTAAGAAATCCCTGCTAAAGCTTAGAAAATTTCTAAATGTTCCATCATCATTTTGCATATAATAGATATAACTTAAATATATAGGTAATAATTCTAATGCCATTGGGTCTTTTTTTTGTTTGTAAGCCATTAAACACAATAAAAGAGCCCTGGAATTGTCATCAAGGGTATAACCACTCTTTAAATTAGGAATGTTAAACTTGGCATGTTGGATAATTCCAGTATCATCAGTCAAACTTCTTATATGTAATAAACTAAATTTTGGTAAAACTAAAGGATCAATTATTGGTTCTTCCTTTAGTTTCAAATTAATCCGTGAGCTCAATATTTTAGAAAGGAGCTTAAGATACTTAGAACCAACTTTTGACCAAATTGTCTCCCTGCCATATTTATAAGCCCTCTTCCTCATTTCAGATAACTCTGAAGGCTTATCTAATAATTCAATAAGAATATCAGCAAGAGCATCTGAATCACCAAAATCAAACAACCTTCCTCTTCCATCTGCTAAAAGCTCTTTTGCATGCCAATAAGGTGTTGAAACTACGGCTGCTCCAGCTCCAATAGCATAAGATAGGGTACCGCTTGTAACTTGAGCCTTATTAAGATAAGGTGTTACATAAATATCAATAGCAGATAAATATTCAAATATTTTTTCATTACTTACATAAGAGTTGTAAAAATAGACATTTTTTCTAAGTTTATTTTTTTCAACGAGATGTTTTAGAGAATTTCTATATTCCTCACCTGAAACTCTTACTACACCTGGATGTGTCTTTCCTAATATAATATAGATAATATCAGGATGATTCTTAATAACCTTTGGCAAAGCATTAATCACAGTTTCAATGCCCTTGTCTCTACTCAATAAACCAAATGTTAAGAGACTTCTTTTATTTTCAAGGTTTAACCTTTTTTTATATTTCTTTCTCAAAACAAAATTAAAATCAGGAACACCATGCTCAATAAGTACAATTTTTTCTTGAGGTACATTATAAATTTTAGTTAAAAAGTCAACAGCCAGATTGCTCATAACTACTATTTTTTCCGCTTTATTACTGATTTCCTGAATAATTGTTTTTTCATTATAAGAAGGATTTTCCAATACAGTATGAAAAGTAACAATCAATGGTATTTTTAATCTGTGAGTTAAAGGAAGGATATAAATACCGCTATCACCACCGAATATACCAAACTCATGCTGTAAAATACAAATATTAGCATCACTGTAATTAATGAATTTTACTGCTTCTAAATAATCCCTCTGATGCTCCTGCCTTATCTCAAATTTAACCTCTTCTGGATAATTATATGTTTGATTTGGGTCGTTCATAGCAATAATGTAAGCCTCAGCTTTGATATTTTTATCTCTCTTATTTTTAATAATTGATTCTATAAGATCTCTTGTAAATGTAGCAATTCCACATTGACGTGGGGGAAAATTCCCAATACATGAAATTTTTATTTTTTTCATAACAATATCCTTTCCAGCAAAAAATAAATCTTAAAAAAAGAATTTATTACCTGATAAAATTATATATTACTATCATCCATTTTGCAAATAAATGTAAGACTCCACATATATTGGATTTTTTCATATAACAGAGTTTAATTGTCATTTTAGAGCCCCTAATTTTCACATGGTTTACTCTATTTAATCTCTATTTTCTTAAAAGATTTTTTTTAATAAATTCAAAATTAAATAAATTGTATACCACCTTTATTATCATAACAAAAAGGGGTTTAATATCAGTTTTATCAACTATTTGATATACAGTGTTCGGATATGCTCTAAAAATCTCAACCATTTTTTTGTAAAAGCTATATTTTTTATTAAAAACAATACTTAATAGGTCTGCTGGGAAGAACCATCTCATAAATAAATTTTTATCAAATGAAATCTCTTTTTTAAAATAATTTTTTGGATCATAAAATAACATAACAGCCTCTACTGGAAAATTAACTCCTGCATAAATAGGCAAAGAAATGGAACCCCAGGGCCTTGGGTTAACCTCCATAAGGTACAATTTCTTTGATAAGGGATGCTCTTTGAATTCAACCATTGCAAAACCAGTATAATTAGCTGCTTTTAAGATTTTCCTGCCAATTCCTATTGCATTTATATTATGAGAGATTTTACAAAATGTACTAGGTCCACCGTTTACAGGGAATTCTCTTATTCGCTCATGAGAAAACGAAAGAATTTCTTCACCTTTGTAAAAAAGAAACTCCGCACCTATAGCCTTTCCACCCGCAGGTATGAATTCCTGGATTAAAGGATAACCATACTTTCTCATACTTACTCTTAATTTCTTAATAGCATCGTGTGCTGAGTTTGCCAGTTTCAAACCTCGCGATCCACTTGAATGTTTAGGTTTTAGTATAACAGGAAAATATTTTCTCGAGTTAAGATATTTAATTCCTGATTCAAGACTATCTGGTACAAAAGTCTTTGGCACATTAACTCCCAGTTTAGTAACAAAATCAATTGTTTTAGATTTATCATTAAATATGGAAAAGCTATTTTTCTCAGGCAGAATAAAATTAAAACCATCTGTTATACTTATATTATCAAGAAAGAACCTGATAGTTCTTTCTTCAAGAGGAAAAATAACATCGGGTTTTTCTTTATAAAATATTTTTTTTATCTGCTTAATATTTAGATCATGCAAATAATAGTTTTTTGAAACAAATTTACTGCTTGCTCCCAGAGACAGAATTTCAAAGCTAAAAGTGATAATGTCCAAACCTTTTCTGCCAAGACTCCTAATAATTGGCAGAGCTTTTATTGCCTCAGCATCAAATATTGCTACTTTCATGTTTAAATATAATAAAAACCAATCAACATATTAATTCTGTATAAAAACTGTAATATTACTATTATGTAAACCAGTAATAGAATTTTTTTAACCATTATTTTTAATCCTTCCTTTATGAAATTTATACAAATCAGAAATAAAAACAAACTTATAATCACGCTCCTTGAAATAATTTATGAATTCTTTCATTAACTCAAGCCCATTATATCTATTTCTGTAGTATATAACCTTCCAGAACAAAGGTAATTTTGAATAAATATTATCTGGCATAACCAAATCATGTAAATGAAATCCAAAAACTATTATATCAGGGATTCTAAAAACCCTGAATGCTGCTTTGTAAAAACATCTTCCCAATAACTTCACAAATGACAGAGAGAAGGTAAATCTGAAAGGAGATATAGATGTAAAAGGTATCTCAATAATATCAGCGTTTTTATACTTAAATATATCCCTATTTTTGAATAAATATTTAAAGGGGTTTGGATAGTATGAAGGGAAAATACTCGAGTCAAACTTAAAGCCTAGTTTTTCCAAACATTTAATACCTTCTTTTGAAATCTTCCCTTGTGGTGCTCTATAACCAATCGGTGATTTCCCAAATTTTTTTTCAAATTCAAATTTACATTTACTGATTTCTTCTTCAGAATCCGGTCTTTTTGCTGAATGTGAATAACTGTGACAATGAAATTCAACCCCAAATTTCTCAAAAAGATCTACTATTTTAGGAAATTTTTTAAGTACTTCACCAACAACGAATACAGATAATTTAACATTTTCTTTTTTTAATAAAGATAATAATGATTCAATTATTTCTGTATGTTTCATAATTAGATAATTATTATCCAAAATACCACTGACCTCTGATTCTAAATCAATAGAGAGGACAAAGAATCTGTTTTTACCCATTTTATTTTAGCTCATCTTATTGGTTCTGAGTATTTACAATTAAGCAAACCTTTTATTTATTTCTTCCATAACCTTTTTTGCAGTATAGGGAATCTTTGTCCCTGGCCCGAAAATTGCCGATGCTCCATGTTTATAGAGAAAATCATAATCCTGAACAGGAATTACACCCCCACATGTAATAATTATATCCTCTCTGCCCAGTTTCTTCAGTTCTTTTACAAGCTGTGGTAATAATGTCTTATGACCTCCTGCAAGTGAGCTAATACCTATAATATGAACATCATTCTCAACAGCCTGTTTTGCTGTTTCTTCAGGTGTTTGGAATAAGGGTCCCATATCCACATCAAACCCCATATCAGCATATGCAGTAGCAATTACCTTTGCTCCACGATCATGGCCATCCTGACCCATTTTTGCAATCATAATCCTGGGGCGACGCCCCTCTTTTTTTGCAAAGTCATCTGTCATTTTACGGACTTTTTTATACATATCTTCATCCTTACACTTATATTCTTTCCCGTAAATCCCTGAAATTGTTTTTGTCATAGCCTTATACCTTCCTGATATTTTTTCAATTGCATGAGAGATTTCACCTAAAGTTGCTCTGTTTCGAGCAGCTTTAATTGACAAATCAAGTAAATTACCTTCACCTGTTTTTACACAATATGTTATGTCTCTAAGAGACTCTTCAACTTCCTTACTATTTCGTTTTTCTTTTATCTGTTTTAACCTCTTAATCTGGGATACACGAACAGTTGCATTATCAACCTCAAGAATTTCAATTGGTTCTTCCTTTTCAAGGCAATATTTATTGACACCAATTATTGTTTCTTCTCCTGAATCAATTCTTGCCTGACGCCTGGCAGAAGCCTCTTCAATTCTCATCTTTGGAATACCTGCCTCAATTGCTCGTGTCATACCTTCATAAGATTCAACTTCAAGAATATGATTCCAACCTCTCTTTAATAATTCATTTGTCAAACTTTCCACATAATAAGAACCAGCCCAGGGATCAATTACTCTTGTTATATTTGTCTCATTCTGAAGATATAATTGAGTATTTCTTGCTATTCTTGCTGAAAAATCAGTTGGTAATGCAATTGCCTCGTCAAGAGAATTTGTATGTAAAGATTGAGTATGGCCAAGAACCGCTGCAGAGGCTTCCATGCAAGTTCTTATAATATTATTAAATGGATCCTGTGCAGTTAAACTCCATCCAGAAGTTTGGGAATGAGCTCTTAATGACATTGACTTTGGATTTTTTGGGTTGAATTGTTTTATTAATTTTGCCCAGATCAAACGTGCTGCCCTCATTTTTGCAATTTCCATAAAATAGTTCATACCTTGAGCCCAGAAAAAAGAGAGCCTTGGTGCAAAATCATCAATATTTAAGCCTGCTCTTATTCCAGTTCTAACATATTCAAGTCCATTAGCCAGAGTATATGCCATTTCCAGATCAGCTGTGGCACCTGCCTCCTGCATATGATATCCTGAAATACTTATACTATTGAATTTCGGCATATATTTTGAAGTGAATTTAAAAATATCTGCAATAATCTTCATTGATTGCTCTGGAGGGTAAATATAAGTGTTACGAACCATATATTCTTTTAAAATATCATTTTGAATTGTTCCTGCTAATTGCTCGGGCTTAACTTCTTGTTCCTCTGCTGCAACTATATAGAATGCCAATATTGGTAATACAGCACCATTCATTGTCATTGACACTGACATCTTATCAAGAGGGATTCCTGAAAATAGAATCTTCATATCTTCAACAGAATTAATTGCAACACCCGCTTTTCCAACATCCCCGACAACTCTAGGATGATCAGAATCATACCCTCTATGAGTAGCAAGGTCAAATGCAATTGAAAGTCCCTTTTGACCTGCATCTAAGTTTCTCCTGTAAAATGCATTACTCTCTTCTGCAGTTGAAAAACCTGCATACTGACGAACAGTCCAGGGCCTTTGCAAATACATTGTTGCATAGGGACCACGCAAAAAAGGTGGAATACCTGACATATAGCTCAGGTGTTCAAAATCTTCTATATCTTCTTTTTTATAAATAGGTTTGACATCAATCTGCTCCATAGTATGCCATATTAATTCATCAACAGATTTTCCTGTGCTCTTCTCTATCTCATTCTGCCACTCTTTTTTTGAAATCTCAGGAGAATCTATATCTAAATCTATTTTTGTGAAATCTGGTTTTCTAATCATTTTATTACCCCAATTTTTCTTAATATACTCAATAGAATAAGATGAACATCAGCCCCTAAATAGATAAATTCATCAACACCCGATTTTCTGTATTCTTCAATCTGATCTTTGGGATTCCCTGCTAAAACAACTATTATATCTGATTTTTTGTCTTTTATGGCTTTTGTGATTGGAGGAACTAATTCAGGGTATGTCTCATCAGTTGAACAGATAACCACAACCTCGGCTTCGGATTTTAGTGCAGCATTAACAACAGCCTCAGAAGTGTTAAAACCTTTTGGATAAATAACATCAAATCCTCCAATTTCAAAAAATCCCTTAGAAAAATCAGCCCTTGCTCCATATTGAGGAAGAGATCCCATATTTGCCAAGAAAAGTTTTGGTCTACAACCCTTTTTTTCTTTATATGCCTCAACTGAATCTCTTATCTCTTCAAAACCCTCTGAGACTCTATGTGTCTTTAATGTTTTGATAAATACTGAATCTCCAGAAACCTTTGTTATTGCTCTGGTAATTTCTCCAATAGTAGCACCTTTTAAGACTGTTTCTATTCCAATATCAATGATATTTTCTGAGTCTAAACATAGGTTGTTAAGCTCCTCAATATGTTTTTTATGTATTCCTGAGCCCTTGTACTCTTTTAGATATTGCCTTCTTCTTTTTTGAATCTCTCTGTAATCAAGTTGTTTCAAATCCAATTTCTTTTCTTTTAGGTTTGAATACATATTAGTACCAATGATCACTGCTTTTCTCTTTGCAATATCCTTTCTTCTTCTTTCATCAACTTTCTCTACTTGTTCCTGTAAATAACCCTGCTTAAGAGCCTTAAACACGCCCCCTTTTTTCTCAATTTTCCGAAACAAATCCCATGCTTTTTTAGCAACTTCATCGGTTAATTTCTCAACATAATAAGAACCTGCACCAGGATCTATTATCTTACCCAAACGAGTTTCTTCATTCAAAATTATCTGTGTGTTCCTGGCAATCCTCCTTGAAAACTCACCCGGCTGTTCAAAACATTCATCAAAAGAATTTGTATGTAAACTATCAACCCCACCCGCTACCGCAGAAAAAGCCTCTGTTGTTGTTCTTAAAATGTTTACATAAGGATCATATTTTGTCTGATTTAGAAATGATGTTCTTGCATGGATCTTAGCTTTTTGAGACTCTTTATTACCTTTATAAGTCTCAATGATTTTTGCCCATAGTATTCTTACAGCTCTTAGCTTTGCCACTTCCATAAAATAGAAAGGGCCTATCCCAAAAGTAAGCCTTATGCTCTGGGCAATATCATCAATATTTAAATCTCTATCTAACATTTGGTTTATATATTCAACAGAAGTAGCCAATACATATGCTAATTCCTGAACAGCGCTTGCACCTGAATTATGAAAGGGAAGACCACTTATTCCAATAGTTCTTAATTTTGGCATATTATATCTTGCCCATTTTAAAACCAATGCAATCTTGTCATAAACAAATTTTAATGAAACTGGCAAACTTCCATCAACAAGCATAAATCCAATAGGGTCAGCATCAATACTACCCTCTATTTTATCAAAATCTATATTTTGCTTTTTCAAAAAAGCAGCTAATACCATTAATATTTGTATTGAAGAAAAACCAGCATTTATATGAATTGGATAATTCCTCAGATCAATATCCAGCAAAGCTCTTGAAAAATCCTCTAAATTTGACATTGAAATGCCCTGATGTCCAACTTCTTCAACTTTTGTATTATCAGCATCAATACCTAGTTGAGTTGCCTTATCCAATAATAAACTAATACTTGTTTGACCTCTTTCCAGATCGTATTTTAATGCTTTATTGAACTCTTCGGCAAAACTATAAGGTATCTCCTGACATATCTCCCAGGATTTGTTTAAATATCCTTCAGGTTCTGTGCCTCTCACATAATAATTATATCCGGGCATCTCATTAACAAAAGTAATATTTTTAATATCTTTTTGCGTATAAATTGGTTGCAGTTCAATTTCCTCGTAAGTTTTTGTTACAAGTTTTTTTTCAAAGGGAATACCTTTTAAATTTTTCTCCGCACTCTCTTTCCATTCTATATAAGTAGGAGGGGGGAAATCTTTAAGAAGGTTTATTTCTTTCTCCAACTTTATTTCTCTTTTTTTTTGAGTTTTGTCTAACATCATTCATCTCCAGAAGTTGTTTCGGATTAAGGTCGTAATTATACAAAATATGAAGTTAAAACACAAGAGTGAGATGGAGAAGCTGTGTTAATGATAAAGGAAAACAGCACATATCATCTTTGCCACAGTTAAAATTACAAACACCAGCTTCTGCTTCGCACCCAGAACTACAACTAAGCCCTATGCAGGAAAAAGGAGGACAGCAGCAAGTACCATTAAAATCACAATAAGCCCCTTCAGCCACACCGCCTCCACCAGAACATACTTCAACACAAATAGGTTCTGAACCAATAGCAATTACAAGAATTGTTGATGACAAAAAAAACAAGAAAACAATAAGACTAATTAATAAGAAATGATAATTATGTTTTTTCATTATAAAACTTCACCTCACCTTAATAAAACCTTATTAATCATTACTTAATATAAAGTTTTCGAAAAAAGAAAGAAGAGATAAGATAATAAGATAAAAACAATAATTAAAATTAATTAAAGAAAGAAAAAAAAGAATTATAAACCAAAAAAATTTTTATCTTTTATGGCGTTTATCAATATGCTTATTAGGAATCCTTCCAGGCTCATTATAATCCATAGGCATCCTGTCAACTCCTAATGGTTTTACATATGGATTTCCTCTATTCATTGCATCTTCAACATTCTGGTCTGCAACTGTTGTAAATACTTTAATAGTCTGTGATGAAGCAGGGTCAGGATTATTAGGGTCGTACTGAAAACCATGAGGAGAAAAGTTCACTAAATAAATAGCTCTACTAGCATCATTAACAAGGTTATTAAGTCCCACATAAACACAATGATCAGTTCCTCCATCAGCTCTCAAACCACTACTAGCCTGAAGCAATTCATCTAAAATAGTATCAAAAGATGCGGTTGGCATTGTTTTAATATGACTTCTGTTGATAATATTAGTATTCTTGTCGAATTCCTCACTATGAATAGGATTTTGATTCTCTTTAATAATGTGTGTTACTCCATCTGTTAAGTATGAACTTACTTTTCCCTTGTAATTAAGTTTGATAATTTTATTATTAATGTTAATCATGTCAATTGCATCTTTAAGATTTTTTTCAGCATCTCCTGCTGCGACTTCCAACTCCCAAAGAGCTACATCAATGCTTCTCTTATCATATCTTATTACTGTTCCATCTCCAAGGGTGTCTCCATTTCCAATAAAGTTCCCTATACTCTTAGCAAGGGTTTCTGTGTCGAAATCATTTGGCACTAGCATGACTTGTATTGTTTTATCGCTTTTCATGTAGTATGTTTTGACTGTTCCGTTCTTGTCCCTGGCAAACTTTATCTCGTCTCCAACTACTCCGAGGACATATGTGCTTTTGTATCCATCTACTTTTACTTCTATGCTTGTGATGGTGCTGCTGTCTATTCTGTATGTGTCTCCGCCTTGCCCGTCTATTCCATTAACTACTGCTTTTAATACTTTATTTATTGTTTCTGTTAGTATTAAAGTTTTTATCATTTTACCTCTTTATTTCTAATCTTTCATTCTTAATTGTTCTGAATATTTTATAGAACATCAACAAATTAATGTCAATAATGAATGATTAATAAAAAAAATTAATTTTATAGATAGATTTAATACTTAAATAAAAAAACCATTGACCAATTTTCTTGACATTCTTTTTCATTATATTTATAATTTCAGCGTAACGGTGAAAATGGGGAAACAGTGAAAATATGAAATATGAAGAGATTTTAAATAAAACGATCAATATCCTGCAAAAAAGCCTTGACCCAAAGGAAATATTATTATTTAGTGCTAATACAAAACTCCTTCCTTCTAAAGAAAGAATCCCATATGCAGTGTTGTCCATTAAAGCCAAAAATGAAAAAAGTATAAAGGAAAATATCAGAAAAGAATCTATAGAGAAAAAACTTGCAGGGGAAAATTTTGTTTTGCAAGTGCGAATAACTACTGAACCCCGTTTTTTAAGAAGCAGTATATCTTATCTCAAAAAAGTAAAAGAGAAATTTCCAGATTGGAATCCTCTTATAATAGCTCCTTATATTGGACCAAGTGCAAGGAGTCTCTGTCGCAGCGAAGGAGTAAGCTATGTAGATACCTTAGGGAATATAGGTATTTTTCTTGAGAATATCTTTGTTTTGAAGGAGAGTAAAGAAAGTTTAAAAACAGAGAGAAAAGAACTGAAATCTTTATTTTCTCTAAAGTCCACACGAATGATACGAATACTTTTAGAAAATCCTTCAAGATTATGGTTACTTAAGGATATTGCTTCTTATGCACAAGTAAGCCTGGGGCAAGCATATAATGTTGTAAAGAAATTGGTTGATGAAGAGTACGCAAAAAAGACTGAAAAAGGCATAAAAATTTCCAGACCTTCCGAACTTATGGAGCGATGGGGTACTGTTTATAAAATTACAGATGCAAACAAAATAGAGAGTTTTTATTTTTCCGAACCTGTATATAAAAGAGTTATCAAAAGGCTGGCAGAAATTGCTGAAAAAGAGCATTATTCATATGCTTTTACTCTTTTTGCAGGTGCAAGCCTGATTATTCCCTATGTAAGAACTCCTCAGGTACACCTTTATTTTCCTGGCAATAACGAGGAGTTTGTTAAAAAGGCTGGTTTGAAACCTGTTACTTCAGGTGGAAATGTGCATCTTATTTTTCCCTATGATAATGGTATATTTAACCCGATTCAAAAGATAGAAGGAGTAAAAGTTGTAGGGAACATACAACTTTACCTTGACCTTTTGAATTATCCGGCAAGAGGAAAAGAACAAGCGGAAGTATTAAGGGAAAAAATTATAGGCTTTTGAAAATGATAGATATAAGAAATTATAATTCAAAGATAACAGAAGTATCAAAAAGTATCCTTTTAGAATTATCTGCTCTTCTGAAAGAATACATAGATAATATTGTCCTAATAGGTGGATGGGCACCCTATTTTATATTGAAAAAGTATAAGTCAAAGGAAACTGAATTTGAACATATAGGTTCTGTAGACATTGACATTGCACTTGACATTAAAAAGATTCCGGACCTGGATAAAGTTTACGAAAGTATCAGACATAAATTGGAGCGGAATGGATACAAAATCAGGAAAAGCAAAAACAACCAGTCTATTCCTCATAGTTTTGAGAAAAGAATAGGGGAAATGCTGATTCATATAGATTTCCTTGCCTCAGAATATGGTGGAACTGGGAAAGCACACAGGCATCAGAGGGTACAGGATATAATGGCACATAAAGCAAGAGGCATAGATATAGCTTTTAAAGATAATGAGGAGTTTGAAATTGAGGCATTTCTTTCAAACAAAGCAAAATATAGGGGCAAAATAAGGATTTCCGGGATTGTAGCAATCCTTATAATGAAAATAATTGCTTTTGATTCGGATATAAGTCGAACAAAAGACACATATGACATCTATTCAATCTTGAAATATTATAAGGGTGGGGTAACAAGCGTGATTGATGAAATAAATCATTATTCAAAATATGGTCTGGTAAAAGAAGCTTTAGGAAAATTGCCCCCTTTGTTTGGTACAATAGGTTCTGTAGGTCCGACCAGTTTGGCTGATTTTATGCTCCCTGAAAATATAAATTCTGAAGACTGGGAATTTTATAGAAGGGATATTTTTGAATTAATTCAAAATTTCTTAAAAAGAGTGAAAAGGTAAGACTTTAAAATAGTTTAATTGGATTGTAGAGGCCTGACACTATTTAGCCTTAAAGTGACAAAAGTTTGGTTTTTTTATATAATTATTCTATGAAAAAAAACATAATACAATTTATTTCAGTTTTATTTCTATTTTCAATTTTTTTTTTAACAGATTGTTTTTCAAAACCAGATAAAATGAAATATTCTGAAACTGCAGACCTTATTCTTAAAAATGGGATAGTAATCACAATAGATAAAAAGATGAAAATTGCAGAGTCAGTAGCTATAAAAGATAATAAAATAATATTTTGTGGAAGTAACATTAGAGCGCTTCGTTATAATGGTGACAAAACAAAGATCTTGGATATGACAGGTAAAACCATTATCCCGGGGCTTCATGATGCACATCTTCACTTCAAATCAGGAGCAGAATCTATAAATAAAAGTCTATCTTTACGATTCTTAAACATGGAACAAATTCAAAAAAAAATAAAAGAGGCGATTGATTCATCTCCTCCTCATGCTGTTATCAGAGCTTTTCGTTTTAATCAGGCTTATTTTAAAAACAAAAAATGGCCAACCAAACATGATCTTGATAAGATCTCTCCTGAAAACCCGGTAATTATTTCACGTGTTGATGGCCATACCTTATGGGTAAATTCAAAAGTACTCTCAATTTGTGATATTACAAAAAACACAAAAGATCCATACGGTGGTGAAATTCAGAGATTTAAGGATGGAACTCCTACAGGGATTCTTAAAGAAAATGCGAAAGACCTTGTTAAAGATATTAAAGGTCCAAAAATGGTTCTTCCCGAATCACAAAAAAGTCCTATAGAATCAGCAATAGCTTATGCTAACCAGCTTGGTTTAACAAGTGTAACAACATCAGGGGATTTAAACTTAATAAAAAAATTAAATAATTTGAGAAAAAAAGGTAAACTCTATCTTAGATTTAACGTGTGGTTACCCATTGAAAAAACAAAACAATATCTAAAGAAAGAAATTAAATTTAATGATGGAAATGATTTTGTAAAAGTAAGTTTCCTAAAGATCTATTCAGATGGAACCATTGGTTCTTCAACTGCAGCAATGTTTGAGCCATACATTCATAACCCTGACTCAAGAGGCATATTAATTCATCCAATAAATAAGTTAAATCAGTTTATTGAAAATGCACATAAAAATAACTGGCAAGTTGGAATTCATGCAATTGGAAATAGAGCCGTACATTTAACATTAAATGCAATTGAAAAGGCTCAAAAAAAATATGGTATTAAAAATTTAAGGCACAGGATTGAACACTCCCAGTTTGTGAGAGATTCCGATTTGTTTAGATACAAAAAATTGGGTGTAATTCCATCAATGCAGCCTACGCATTGCACTACAGATTTACTTGTAGTTGAGGACAGAATTGGCAAAGAGTATGCAAAACAAGGGTATAGATGGAACTCATTCGTAAAAACAGGTTCAATGCTTGCATTTGGAACAGACTGGCCCATTGAACCTTTGGATCCTAGAAGAGGGCTTTACTCTGCAATTGAACGAAAAAATATTGAGAGTGGTCAAAATAATGAGGAATGGTTCCCTGAAGAAGGTATTTCTATTATTGAAGCAATAAAATCTTACACTCTTGGCTCAGCATACGCATCTTTTAATGAACATAGAATAGGCTCTATTGAAAAGGGAAAATTAGCTGATCTAACTGTTTTTGATGGAAACCTATTAGAAATAGCAAAATCTAATCAAAGAAAAATCCTTTCAGTCCCAATTTATATGACAATAGTAAACGGAAAGATTGTTTATAAAAAATAGTATAAACTAAAAAAACTACCAGATATTTTTTAAAAGCTCAGCTATTTTTTCCAAACCTTGTTTATCTGTTTGATTAAAATCATCTAATTTTTCACTATCAACATCAAGTACTGCTTTTAAATTCCTATTATTATCGAAAATAGGTACTACTATCTCTGAATTAGATCTGGGATTACAAACAATGTGCCCTTCAAATTTCTTAACATCCTGTGCAATAATTGTCCCTTTTGATTTTACAGAAGCTGCACAAACACCTTTCCAGAGGCTAAGTTTTACACATGCAGGTGGTCCCTGAAATGGACCCAACAGAAGATGATCTTTCTTGTAAAAATAAAATCCCACCCAGAAAAAGTTTGGGAAATACTCTTTAAGAATAGCTGCTGTGTTTGCAAGTGTTGCAATAATATCTATATTAAATTTCACTTTTTGTTTTACTTGCTTAATTGCCCATTTATATGATTCCTCTTTTTTCAATTACACCCCCTTTTACAAAATTTACGAACATTTTTCAAAAAAGTTTTTATAAAATAAGAGTTGACATAAAAAAATCTTATATTATAATGATTTAGGGACTTAAAATGAATACAGCAATAATTATTGTTATCTTTATTGTAGCATTGTTAATTTCTGTGGGTTTTTTAATACTTGTTCTTACTTTAGTACCAGCAATAAATCAGTTAAAGTCTTTACTTTTTGATTTAGAAAAAACCTCTTCAAAAGCAAGAGATTTGACTTCAAAGTTAAAGGTGATAAGTGAAAAGGTTGATGAAGACATAAACAAGGTTGATTCATTACTAAACTCTTCAAAAAAAACAATTGATATTGTTTCAAAATCAGCTAATTTGATAAATAAAAATATTTTAAAAAGATCAGCCGGAATTTTTACACTTTTTTCTGCCTTAAAATTCGGCTGGAACTTTGCAAAAAAATTTAAAGGAGGAAAATAAATGTCTGACGAAAAAAATGGATTCCTTGGAACCGTATTTACTTTTTTAACAGGAGCTGCAATTGGAGCCGGTTTAGCTTTATTATTTGCACCTCAATCAGGTGAAGAAACAAGAAAAAAGATCAAAGATGCAAAAGACAAATTAAACAAAGAGGCTAAAGATAATTATGAAAAATACTCAAAAGAAGCAAAAAAAACTATTGAAACAGTAAAATCAACTACAGAAAAATCTATTGATCAAATGAAATCTTTTATTAAAGGAGCTAAAGAGAGTTTAAAAAAAGAATTAATGGAAGAAGTTGAAAAAGAGGTTAAAGCCTCCCCAAAAACGAAAAAAGCCTGAATTAAAAAACAGTAATAAAAGATGAAAATTTGCAATATCAAAGGAAGAGAAATACTTGATTCAAGAGGTAACCCCACAGTTGAAGTAGAAGTAAAATTGGAGAATAGAATATCAGGAAGAGCCATGGTGCCTTCAGGAGCCTCAACAGGTGAAAAAGAGGCTGTGGAGCTTAGAGATGGCGATATGAAAAGATTCCAGGGAAAAGGGGTTTTAAAGGCAGTTGATAATATAAATAAAAAAATAGCTCCAGCAATTATTGGGTTTTCTGTCTTAGAGCAAAGACAAATAGATTCAGCAATGATTGATCTAGATGGAACTCCAAATAAAGAAAAATTGGGTGCAAATGCGATTCTTGGAATTTCTCTTGCTGTTGCACGAGCTGCATCAAATGCTCTTGGATTACCATTATACAGATACCTTGGCGGGGTAAATGCCTCTATACTCCCAGTTCCATGCATGAATGTTATTAATGGAGGTGTACATGCTGATAATAATATAGATTTCCAGGAATTTATGATTGCACCTCATAATGCCTCTGATTTTAGAAATGCCATACGTATGGGAATAGAAACTTTCCATACTTTAAAAAGTGTTTTATCCAAAAAAGGATACAATACAGGTGTTGGAGATGAAGGAGGATTTGCACCAAACCTAAAATCAAATGAAGAAGCAATAGAAATAATTCTGGAAGCTATTGAAAAAGCGGGATATCAACCTGGCAAAGATATCTCAATCTGCCTTGATCCAGCAATCAGTGAAATGTGGAAACATGGGATGTATGTTTTTTCAAAATCCGGACAGCCTCAAAAAAGTTCTGAAGAAATGGTTGATCTTTGGATAGATTGGGTTAAAAAATATCCGATTGTACTTATAGAAGACGGAATGGCTGAAAATGACTGGCAAGGCTGGAAAATGCTAACTGATGCAATTGGAGAAAAGATAGAACTTGTAGGAGATGATCTGTTTTGTACAAATTCAAAACTTCTAAAAAAGGGAATTGAAATGGGTGTTGCTAATTCCATATTAATTAAATTAAATCAAATTGGCACTTTGACAGAAACTATGGAAACAATAACACTCGCATATAATAATAATTATAATTGTTTTGTATCTCATCGCTCAGGTGAAACAGAAGATACTTTTATTGCAGATTTAACTGTTGCAAAGGGTGCTGGACATATAAAAACAGGCTCAGGATGCAGAAGCGAACGAATAGCTAAATACAATCAATTACTTAGGATTGAGGAAGAGATAGGTTTAACAGCAATTTATAAAGGTATAGAAGCATTCAAAAATCAAAAAAAATAGATTAAAAATCAAAAAAAATATAAGTAAATATACAAATTCACCCTATTACTTATAAGTTAAGTGGTAAAACCAAAAATGGATAAATTTATTGAAATAAAGGGTGCAAAAACAAATAATCTGAAAAATATTGATGTATCAATACCAAGGGGAAAAATAACATCAATTGTGGGTGTGAGCGGAGCAGGTAAAACATCTCTTGCATTTAAAACTTTATACGCTGAGGGTTACATTAGATACATTGAATCAATCTCCCCATATATAAGACAATTCCTGGATAAAATAAAAAAACCTGAATATGAAAAAATTGAAGGATTACCACCAGCAATTTCTTTCAGACATAAGAAACCTGTAAGAAATCCAAGATCAATTGTAGCAACTGCTTTAGATATATATGATTACTTTAAAATTTTCTTTTCAAAAATATCAGAATTTTTCTGTCCCCAATGTGGGAAGAAGATCATCAAATATACAATTGATGAGATTGTCTCAGAAATATTTAAGATTGGTAAAGGTAACATAAACATATGTTTCGAATATAAAGGAGATGTATCTTTTCTGATTAATAGAGGATACTATTTTTATATTGAAAATAATAAAAAAAAGAGGATTGACAAAAAAATAAAGGGAAAAGAAATTAACATTATTCTTGACACCATTGATATAAATATAGAGAATAAAAGCAGAATATTTGAAGCTATTGATAAATCAATCTCTTATGGAAAAGAAACAGCAATAATTTTTTTTAATCGAAAAAAGATTAAATTCCCAACTAATTTATTCTGCCCTGAGTGTGACAAACACTATCCTGAACCTGAGCAAAACCTCTTCTCTTTCAATAGCCCAAGCGGAGCATGCCCAACCTGTAATGGATTTGGAAATATCCAGGAAATTGATAGAGATCTTATTTTTGATAAATCTCAAACAATCTCTGAAGGTGGAATAGTCCCTTTAAGAACAAAAATAAACAAAAATTATTTAAATTACATAATAGAAAATGCAATAGAAAAGGGTATAAATGTCAATAAACCTGTAGGTTTTTTAAATAAAAGCGAAATAAACTTCCTGATGTATGGGAATAAGAATTTTCCAGGCATTAAAAGACTTTTCGATTATGTTAAAAAGAAAAGCTATAAAGTCCAGGCAAGAGTCTTTCTCAGTAGATATACATCTTACAGAAAATGTCCTGAATGTAATGGTGCGAGATTGAATAAAACTGCGCTCTCATTCAAGGTTAAGAACAAAAATATCGCAGAATTACTCTCTTTAACCATAAAAGAAGCTTTTGATTTCTTTAACTCCATTAGATATATAGATTTTAAACATAAAATATCTTATGAGGTTCTGGATGAAATAAATGTGAGATTGAAATATTTAATTGATATTGGACTCTCATATATACATTTAAATCGTCACACATTTACACTTTCAAAGGGTGAATTCCAAAGAATTAATCTTGCATTTATACTTGGGTCAACTATTTCGGATTCTTTATTAATCATTGATCAACCTTCATCTGATCTTCACCCCTTTGATTATAAAAAACTCTTAAAATTTTTGATAAATTTAAAAAAAAATGGAAATACTGTTTTAATGGTTGAACATAATAAAGATATCATTAAAAACTCCGATTATATTGTGGAATTAGGCCCTTTATCAGGCAAAAAGGGTGGTAATCTGATTTTCGAAGGTAGCTCAATAAATTTTTTTAAATATAACAATACAATAACACAAAAATTTTTCAATAAATCTTTTGAGTTAAAAAAAAGCAACAAAAAATTTAAAGAATTCTTGATTTTCAAAAATGCAAACACACACAACCTGAAAAATTTTGATTTCAAAATTCCTAAAAACTCTTTTACTATTATAACAGGTGTTAGCGGAGTAGGGAAAACCACTTTAATTTATAATGAAATTTTTCTTAAACATAAAAATCATAAAAACTTTAGTAATGTAATATTTATTGATCCTGGAATTAATAGAATAAGATCCAACACAAATATTGCAAGTTTTTTTGAAATATATACTCCAATCAGAGAGCTATTCTCAAAACAAAAAGAGAGCAAAATAAACAATTATATTCCTGGGTACTTCTCTTTTAATTCCCCTCTTGGAAGATGTGATAAATGTAAAGGAAAATGTTTTCAAGAAATTGAAATGCAATTCTTACCTTCAGTTCAAATAATCTGTGTAGAATGTGAAGGAAAAGGTTTTAAACAGGATGTTTTGAAAATAAAATATAAAAACAAAAACATATATGAAATACTTGATCTAAATATTTATGAATTTTTTAATTTAATTGAAGACAAGCTTCCTAAGATAAAAAATGTTTTACTGAATATAATTGAAAATGGCATGAGTTACTTAAAATTAAATCAAAAATTAAAAACATTAGCTTCAGGTGAATTACAAAGAATTAAATTAATTAAATTTCTGTATAAACAAAAACGCAACACCCTATTTTTAATTGATGAGCCTAGCTTTGGATTACATAATTATGATATAGAAATGATCAAAAAACTTATAGATAAAATTATTAAAAACAATAAC
>JAUWQW010000088.1 GCA_030610885.1 Candidatus Aminicenantota bacterium
TAACTCAGGATAATGTTTGTCGAGCACTCTTTTTATTTCCGACCAATTACCACATTTAAGATTTAATTTGTCGATCAAAATTGTTTTAACTCCTGCTTCCTTAAATCGTTTAAATAATTCATCTATATTTTTGTTACTAATTCCCGGGATAAATGGACCAATAAAAACAAAAGTTGAAATTCCAGCCTTATTTAATTCTCCCAGAGCTTTTAAACGACTTTTAACTGAAGGAGCTTTATTCTCAAAGTTCTTTGCGTCTCTTTCGTCTAAACAAGTAATTGTAAATCCGGGCTGATGAGTGGAATGATCAAAATTTTTAAGAATATCTATATCTCTTGTAATAAGAGGCGATTTGGTTAATAAACCGATTTGAAAATTATGCTCTGCTAAAATTTCCAGACAGCGGCGAGTAATTTGATATTTTTCCTCTATTGCCTGATAAGCGTCTGTTACGGAAGAAACCATTACCACTCCCGGTTTCAGATGTTTAACTTGTTCCTTTAAAATCTCAGAGATATTAACTTTCACATCAACAAATTCTCCCCATCTCTCTTTCTCTTTTCTATAGCGGCACATAAAACGGGCATAACAATAAACACACCCATGCGGACACCCAATATAAGGATTTAAAGTGTAATCAAATCCTTTTATTTTGCAGGGATTTAAAGCTCTTTTACACTTAATTTCTTTGATAATCATTTTCAGAAATATTTTTTCCCCTTAATAAAATCACTAACTCCTTTTTTCAAGGCAGGGTTCGGAATTTCGTATAACGTTCCCAGTATATACAACGTTTTACCTTATATACTCATATCCTTAGATTATAACACCAGACAATCTTTTTTCATAAATGTCAAGATCTCTCTCTATGTAAAGCACAAATCGAATTCTTTTGACACTTCGAAGCTTCGGCACAAGCTCTATAATCGTGCTGAATGCAATTTCTGTCGCTTCTACAACAGGGTAACCAAATGCACCGGTAGAAATAGCAGGAAAGGCAATTGAATCTATCTTATACTGTTCGGCAAGTTTTAAAGCATTACAATAGCAATTTGCCAAAAGCTTATCTTCTAGTTTATCCACGCCAAAAATAGGTCCCAAGCAATGTATAACATAACGATTTGGAAGATTATGCCCTCCAGTAATAACTGCTTCTCCCGGCTTAATGGGTGCTAAAAAACGGCACTCTTCTTCAAGTCCAGGCCCAGCAGCCCTGTGAATTGCACCTGCTACACCTCCACCCATTCTAAGCTGAGCATTTGCTGCATTCACAATAGCAGTTATATCTGACTGTGAAGCTATATCTCCTTTAATACACTCATATGTCACACCTGATATTGTTTTCTTCATGATTGACATACCCTCCTCTTTTATACTATTTCTCGATTACAAATTTTTTTATGATATTATTACACATTTTCATTTCTCACCTCTTACCGCACTCCCAGGACAGATTAATCGCATTTTACATTTTGCACAGGTTTTTTTCCTGCTTATTGCTCCACTATAAAAAGAGATAAAAAGAAGAAGAAATAATACAACTAATTTGGGTACAGTAAATTCTTTAATTATCGAAATAACTATCAAAACCAGTGGGATTAGAGTCAAAAGTCCATATGTAAAAGGAGCTATTTTAATGCCGCTACTTTTTGGGAAATTTTCAATTTCACCCTCTTTAAAAAACAGTGCGGATAGCTTTCCCCAGCCAATACAACACCATTTGTCATAGTAATAACAATTTGTGCAAACCATTTTTCGCAGCACGACAAATACCATTATTATTGCAAAAACAAGATAAAACCAGGCAACTAATGGATATAAGAACCAACAAGCAATAGTTCCTGAAGCAATCCATAAAATCATAAAGAAATTACCTGTAACTGCACTTGTTTTTGGATATTCTTCCAATCCTTGTTCATAGATTTTTGTTTCATTTTTCATAGCGTTTTCTCCTTTCATAATGTTAAATTAAATCTATATAAATATCTTCCCTTTTTTCAAGGCAGGGTTCGGAATTTCATATAACGTTTGCGGATAAAAGAAGTTGCTAAAGGCAATTTGGGCGAAGTGAAACTAAACTTTTATGCTGTTTAGGCGAAGCAATTTATATAGATGCTGCCTTTTCATACTCTGTCAATAAGGTCTCAATCAATTCTTTAACAGGGATGATTTTATCTACTCTATAAGCATTAGCTCCTGCAAAAGCAAATCCTTCTTCAAGATTTCCCTTTTGGGCATTATTTAATGCAAGAGCTATACAGTAAGGGGCCTTTCTAAAATCACAGGTCTTCAGGCATTTCCAGGGACATTTGAAAGGTTTTTTAATCTCTGCTGAAACATCATCAAGGAACTTATTTTGAATCGCTCTTCCTGGTAATCCCACAGGACTTTCAATTAAAATTAACCCTTCTTTTTTGCACTTTACATATGCTTCTTTGAATTTTACATCTGCATCGCACTCGTATGTGGCTACAAATCTGGTTGCCATCTGTACTCCTTGCGCTCCCAATTGAATAAATTTATGAATATCTGCCCCAGTATATATGCCTCCCGCGGCAAATACTGGAATACTTTTATTAAATTGTTGCTCAAAAGTTTTCATTATAGAAATAACCTCAGAAAGTATTTTCTCTAATGTATAATTAGGATCGTTTATTTGTTCCTTTTTGAAACCGAGGTGTCCTCCAGCTAAAGAACCCTCAACAACTACAGCATCAGGAACATAATTATAGTTCTTTGCCCAACATTGAAATATAATTTTAGCAGCCCTTGCAGAAGATACAATAGGAACAATCTTAGTCCCAACCTCTTTCAACCTATCTAGTGATAATATTTTTGGATTCTTTAATAGAAGCCCTGCACCAAAAAAAACAATATCTGCTCCTTCTTCTACTGCCACCAGTGAGAGGTCATCAAAATCTGAAAGGGCAACCATTATATTGACTCCAATAATCCCGTTTGTCATTTCTTTTGCTTTTCTTATTTCTTTTCTCAAGGCTCTTTTATTTGCTTCTTTGAAATTTGTACTGTAATCAGGTTCACTCATACCAATTCCTGCAGCACCAATAACCCCAATGCCACCCTCGTTCGCCACAGCCGAAGCTAATCCTGACAAAGAGATACAAACACTCATTCCACCTTGAATGATTGGTATCTTAGCCTCAAGTCCGCCTATCTTTAATCCTGGTATTTTCCATAAATTCATAAATTATCTACCTCCACTAAATTGTTTTGCCTAACTAGTAAATATCATTATGTGTGGCTGATATTTACTACTTTTTCCATGCAAAAATTATCAAATAAGCTACCGCCGTTAAAGTTACTCTACAAATTAAATTTAAAAACAATTTTATTCCTTTCAGTTCTTTAAATCAGGATTTTTCACATTTCCAATTTTAATCACAATTTTATATTATAGAAACCTTATTTATTTGTCAATAAGGTAATGAAATAATTGATTTCACATTTTATACTTTTATTGTTTTATAAAAATAAAGTATGATATAATTTACTAAGAATTGAGAGGTTTATATGAAAAAGATTATTTATATTTTAATACTATGCCTGTTAATTTCATTAACATCTAACTTATTCTCTTCAAATAAAGAAATAGAGTTTAATAAAGCAATTGCATGTTATCTACTTGAGGATATTGAACTTGCAAAAAGACATTTAGATATTTACTTTAAAATCAACCATAAACCCCGTCTTAAAAGTAGCTTTAACTTATTGTTTGCAAATGAGAATTGGGAAGCAACAAAAAAGTTTAAGAACTATTTGGAATTCAACCGCCTTTCGCCTATAGCTCTTGTTGGGATTGCTTTATCAACAAAAAATATGAAAAACAACACAAGTATAGAAAATTTGAAAAGAGCACTCAGGTTAAACCCATCATATTCTCCCGCCTATTTATGTTTAGGAATGACATACATGAAAGAAAAAAACTTTCCTGCAGCAGAAAAATCCCTTAATAAGGCATTAAAATATTCAAATATTACTGAATATAGAATTATTTTAGGATATCTTTATATAAAAACTGAAGAACCCAAATTAACATTAGAACTACTAAAAAAAGAAGCTGATAAATCTCCAGATAACTTCTATCTTAACTTTTTGATAGCTCTTGCATATTTTAAACAGAATAATCTAGAAGATATGGGACAATATATTCAATCCGCAGTTGAAATCAACCCTAAAAATAATGAAGCAAAATTACTGCTGGCAAAGTATCTTTTAAATAAAAAAGAATTTAAAGAAGCAAAATCTATTCTAAAAAAATTAAAATTTGAAAATTACAATTTAGACTATATAAAAACTTATGCATATGTACTACTTGAATTAAAAGACAAAAAAGCACTAAAATATCTGTATGAATTTTTTTCGCAAAGAAAATGGGATAAAGATATAAATAAATTATTTGGTTTATACTTCTTAAAGAAAAATAAAAATAAAAAACACAACATTCAAAACTGGATTAATAGAGCCATATTAAGTGGAAACAACGTTGATGAATTAAAAAAATTATTCCCTGAAGAATTTGAATTCCCTGAATATAAAGCTTTATCATTTTTTGATGTAAAAAAAATAAAATGGGTTTCAAAAGAATTGCTTTTAGTTGTTGGTAATAGAAAAAGCGGTCTTACTCATAAAATCTTCTTTATTGATACAAAAAACAAAAAAATAACAAATACCCTAAAATATCAGGGAAAATTTCAGAATTTTTTTATATCAAAAAATAAAAAGAACATAATATTCTCCACATCTGCTGTAAAAGATGAAAAGGTTATTCTCTATTGTATAACTAAAGTAGGTCGTAACTTCAAACTCAATCTAATTGCTGGGTATACTTTAAAAATGCCTTCTGTTTTAGTTGGATTTAATAAAAACGAAACACTTGCATATATTACGGATGCATCTGTTTCACACCTTTCATTTGAATCACCCTTTTCACAGATATCTTATTATGGGAAGAGGAAACCTGTTTACCCGAGATACACTTTTCTTGTATATAAATACAACTTTTTAACAAAAAGTTTTGTCAAATTAATATATTTAAATCAGATAGAAAAAGCTCCTATAAGAGATATTAAGAAATACTCCATTGTAAAAAAGGCCTATCAAACAAATTCAGATATCTGCCAATTAATTCAAAAGGGCCAGAAATTGGATTTAACTTCTTCTCAGAGCGTAAAAATACATTTCTCAAGGGATTTGTCATCATTCATCATTTATCTTTCAGATTTAAAGAATGCATTTCAAGCTATTGTTTATAATAATTATGACAATAAGGTTGCAAAATTTGATGAAACTATGTTCCTTGGAGAGAATAATTACGCTGAAATAGAAATCCTTAATTTTAACCCAAAAAGGGCTGAAATAAATATTATGACAAAAGATAATAATAGAAACTTGATTAATTTCAATTATAATTCTTTTTTATACAAAAAATTAGCAAAAAAATTACTTGGGTTTTATTATAATCCAACACAAAATATTATTTACCTCATTGAAGAGAAAAATAACAAATTATATTATGCTGAAACGAACATGCAAGCTATTTCATTAAAGCCGTTTTCAAGAAGAAAAATAATTTCAAGAAAAGATATAAACAATATCATACATTGTGACGATTACAATAAGTATGTTACTACTTATAATGGGGAACTTTTAAAAATTGATGAGAATTATAAAACTCATTATCTTAGTCCCTCTCTTGAAGGTGTTTTACACGAAATATCTCCAGATAATAAAAAGGCTGCAGCATTTATAAATGAAAAATTATATATCCTTAATTGGTTTCGTTAAATAAGCATAAATGGGAATTGAAATAGAATTCACTAAAGTAAAACTTTTTTCAGGAATTATTTACAAAGAAGTTGAACAATTTGAAAAGATCAAAATAATATTACAAAAAAAATATTCTCCCATTGATTTTGAAAGTCAAGAGATTCCTTTTGATATGACCAACTACTACAATAAAGAGATGGGGAGCCCCCTATTTAGAATATTTATATCTTTTAAGGATTTAATTTATCCAGATCAATTACCAGATATTAAAATATTTACAGATCAATTAGAACAAAAAAGAGCTATTTCCAGAAATAGAATAATTAATATTGACCCTGGATTTCTATCACAAGCAAATGTAATTATTGCTACAACCAAGAATCATTATCACAGAGTACCTCTTCAAAAAGGGATATATGCACATATCGAGTATATAATAAAAAAAAAGAAATTAGTTCCTCTTGAATGGACCTACCCTGATTTCAAGAAAAGAAATTACATAGAATTTTTTACAAAGCTGAAATCTTCATATAATGAAAATTTAAGGAATGAGTAAGTATAGACCTGACTCCTATAATAAATTATGAAATTAAACATTTTCTGGAGAATGGCTATAGGTTTTTTAATTGCAGTATTGCTCGTTGTTATAATTAGTTCACACTCTATTTACAAATTAACTCAATTAAATAGAATTACAAATTCTATCCTAACTATTGACCAGCCATCAATCGAAACTGAGAAAAAAATGATTGATTCATTATTATCTCAAGTTCGCAATGAGCAAAAGTATCTAATAACAAAAGATAAAGCTTTTTACGAACTCTTTCAGTCTCACAAAACTGAATTTATTTCATATTTAAGTCAGTTAAATATTTTACTTGACTCTTCAGAAGAAAATATATTAAAAAATAAAGTTAAAGATCTATATTTCCTATATATTCAATTTATAGAAAAAGATATAAATTCTTTAAATAATGACTCCTTTTCTGAAAATCAATATGAAAGGGAAAAGAACAAAATAATTGATCGAATAACCAGATATATAGCCAAATTGGTTGTCCTTAGTCAGTCTACAATAAACAACAAAGTAAAATATTCTAGAGAAATTGGAGGGCGTGCTGCCTTAGTGGCAGAAAGCATGGCAATTATAAGTCTAATACTTGGAATACTATTATCTTTTTATATTACTCGAAGCATTAATAATCCTCTAAAAAAACTGGAAGCACAAACAAAAAATATTGCAGATGGAAAATTTGACTCAAAAATAGAGATAAGCTCTCCTGTAGAATTATCCAAACTAGCAAATTCTTTTAACCAAATGTGTGATGAACTTAGAAAATTAGACGAAATGAAATCAGGGTTCATTTCTCACATTTCCCATGAATTGCGCACACCTCTTACTTCAATAAATGAGGCTAATAATTTGCTTATAGATGAAATAGCTGGGAAAATTACAGAAAAACAAAAACGCCTCTTAGAAATCATAAAACAAGACACCAATAAACTTATCAAGCTGATTAATGAACTACTCGATCTATCCAAGATGGAAGCTGGAATGATGGATTACAATTTAGTCAAAATCGATATTCCCAAACTTATTGAACAGGGTATTTCCGATATAAAGCTTCTAACCAAAAAGAAAAACATTCAAATACAGAGTTCATTGGAGAGAAGCATCCCTCTTATTGAAATAGACATTGATAAAATTCAGCAAGTAATTAACAACTTATTAAGTAATGCAGCAAAATTCACTCCTGAAAGAGGAATAATTAATGTAAATGCTAAGCTTGTTAAAATAAATAAATATAAAAATAAGTTTAAAGAGGGTCTTTTCTTACATGTTAGTATTTCAGATACAGGTGTTGGCATTCCCCAAGAATACCTAAATAAGGTATTTGATAAATTTCAACAAATAAATCCAACATTAAATAGCTCTATTAAAGGAACTGGTTTAGGTTTATCTATTACCAAACATATAATTGAAGCTCATAAAGGGAAAATTTGGGTAAAAAGTCAATTAGGAAAAGGAAGTACTTTTACTTTCATTCTACCTGTAAATGAGAAAACTAAAACTGATTATATAGGAAATAAAATGGAGAAAAAACTATGATGTTAAAATACAGATATTTTCTAAATAATAAATTTATAATTCTTATTATCACATTAATAGTCTTTGTTTCATGTAACTGTTCCACATTCATTCTTTCTTCTAAAAATATAGAAATTCGAGAACATCTCTCTTCTTCAAAAAAACTCTTAAAACAAAAAAAATACGAACAAGCTATAAAAAAAAACAAGATGATTCTGGATAAATACACGAAAAACCCATGGAAAGATCGCGTTCTTTTTAATCTGGGATATCTCTATTCCTGTTATGACAATCCAGAAAAAAAATTCCCGAAATCAAAAACTTATTTTCAAAGATTGATTGATGAATTTCCCAACAGCTCTTTGCAAAAAGAGAGCAAAGTTTGGTTAGCTTTTTTAAATGAATTATTATCAAAAGAAAACGAAATAAAAAAATTAGAAAAGACAATTTATATTCAAAAAACAGCAATAGATCTTCTAAAAGCTCAATTAAAGAAAATCAAGAGAATTGATATTCAATTAGATAAAAAAGAGAGAAAAATGAAAAAAGAATCATCTAAAACTCATAATTCTAAAAATAAAAAATGATATAATAATAAAAATGGCACATGAAAAAATTTTAATTGTAGATGACGATCAAAATATTTTAGAAGTAATTAAAATGAGATTAGAAGCTGTTGGATATAATATAACAACATCCATAAGCGGAGACCAGGCTTTAATTAAAGCTAGAGAAGAACTTTTCGATCTGGTTATTACTGACCTAAAAATGTCTCCAAAAGATGGAATACAACTAATGGAAGAATTGTTACTTATTAACCCTGAAATGCCAATTATAATTCTTACTGCTCATGGTACTATTGAAAATGCTGTTGAAGCAGTAAAAAAAGGAGCTTATAGTTATTTATTAAAACCATTTGATAACAAAGAACTAATCCTTCATATAAATAATGCCTTAGAAAAACAAAAATTAACCAATAAAATTAAATATCTTCAGACCATTATCCAACAAAAATATGGTTTTGATAACATCATAGGAAAGAGCGAGAAAATGAGGAAAGTCTTTAAAAAAATTGCCCAGATAGCTAAAACAGACTCCTCCATTTACATATATGGTGAAAGTGGAACAGGAAAAGAATTAGTAGCTAAAGCTATTCATTTTAGCAGCCATCGGGCAAATGCACCTTTTATTGCTATAAGTTGTGGTGCTTTACCAGAGACTCTCTTAGAAAATGAACTCTTCGGCCATGTTAAGGGAGCATATACTGATGCTTTTGAATCAAAAAAAGGACTATTTGCTCAAGCTGATAAAGGTACAATCTTTTTAGATGAAATTGGGGAAACACCTCCCTCTTTCCAGGTAAAATTACTAAGAGCACTCCAGGAGCAAGAATTCAAACCAATTGGTAGCGACAAATCCATAAAAACTGACATCCGACTAATAGTTGCAACTAACAGAGACCTCCATAAAGCAGTAGAAAATGGAAATTTCAGAGAAGATCTGTTTTATAGAATACATGTTATTCCTGTAAATCTGCCCCCTCTTCGCGAGAGGAAAGAAGACATTCCCCTTCTTGCTAATTATTTTTTAAAAAAATATATAAAAAAATCTAAAAAGAAAATAAATGGGATCACTGTACCAGCTATAAGAAAAATGATGCTTTACAATTGGCCAGGAAATGTAAGAGAATTAGAAAACAAAATAGAATATGCTATTGCTATGTGTGAAAAAACAAAAATTTCTTGTAATGATATACTTTTATCTCAAAAAAACAACACAAAAAATGTAAGATCTTTTAAAAAAGCAAAAGAGGATTTTGAAAAAGAATATCTTATTCTACTGTTAAAGATCAATAGAGGACATATTACAAATACTGCAAAGATGGCTAAAAAAAGCAGGTCAGATATATATGATTTGATAAAAAAACACAACATCAATCCGGATGATTATAGATAATTGTCTGGAATTTCATACAATCGGGTAAACCTTTATCAGATCTGGCTATAGAGCATTTTTATGAAAATCTATGTATGGAAAACCATACAATCGGGTAAACCTTTATCAGATATGATTATAGATCGTTTTTTTAAAAATCTATGTATGAAAAACCATACAATAATGTAAAAATTAAATTAAAACTAGTATAAAGCTAAAATAAAATAAAAATAAAAACCTCTTTTATATCCGATGTCTTGGACAATATTTTAGTTATAATTATCAATTTCACCAAACTTGGCACAATTATTGCAGATAGTATATTTAAGGTTAAATGTTAAAAGTTTTGTGAAGAAAAAGTTTTAATGACTTTAAAAAACAATCTTTTGACATTACGAAATTTAAAATAAGGAGGAAAAAATGAAAAAAGCAAGTTCGTTAAAATCAACCCTTTTAATTTTTGTTTGTTTTTTATTTTCTATTCAACCTTTAGTATCAGACACACCACAGATGCAGTTTATCACGGATGGAATTGTGAAACTTGGAATCAATAAGGCCTGGGGAGGCGGGATCGGTTACTTTTCAAGAGTGGGAGCTGATCAACTAAATGTTATTAACCATATGGACAGAGGAAGAAACATTCAACAAGCTTTCTATGGAAGTAAAAATGGGATATTTATCGGTGATGTGGAGTGGCGCTTTAATCCGGTTCAGGGAGGTGATGCAAATGGAAATTTTAGCAGGGTAATAAGAAAAATCAATTATGGAGACGCCATTTATGTAAA
>JAUWQW010000033.1 GCA_030610885.1 Candidatus Aminicenantota bacterium
AAATTTTAAAATTTTATTATTTGCAGTAATTGTTTTGTTTATACATTCAGTAGCATATTCGCAACCGATAACAGTAACCAGCCCAAATGGCGGAGAGAATTGGGTAAAAGGTACGACCCACAATATTACCTGGACCTCTTCAGGTATTACTAGTGGAACATTTACTGTTCGGCTATTTGATGGACCAACGAGCATAGGAATTATTCAAGCAGGTATCCCATGTACTGATGGAGTACATTCTATTCCATGGACCGTGGGAAATTTAGCTGGTGGTGGAACAGCTTCACCAGGTTCTAATTTCAAGATTAAGGTAAGACAGGCAAGTTTAGCACCTAATGATTTCAGTGATGCACCTTTTACAATTGCAGATCCTCCTGTAACAGCAAGCATCACAGTAACCTCACCCAATGGAGGAGAGAATTGGGCTACAGGTACTCTTCATAATATTAGTTGGACAGCTTCGGGAATCACTCACAATTTCAAGATAACTATGTGGAAAGGAAGTGTCTTCAAAGGTCTTGTTACTTCTAACATAAGCAGTTCATCTAATTCATATAGTTGGGCTGTAGGGTTTGGAACAGGTGGGATGTTTTCACCCTCTTCAGGATACAAAATAAAGGTTGAAGAGTTAACTACAGGAGTTAGTGATATGAGCAACGAAACTTTCACAATTGGTCCACAAGATAATACTCAAGTGGAGATTGGTTCTATTAGGATAACCAGTCCGCGGCAAGGGGACTATTTAACTGCTGGAGGCTCTTGGAATATTACATGGGGATACAATGGTAATATACCTGAGAAATGTTGCGAATTACATCTGTTTAAGGGTATTCAACATTTAACGAAAATTGTTGATAGAGTATGTACCAATAGTTATACATGGCCTATTCCAAGCAATCTTTTAGGGAGTGATTATAAGATAAGGCTTATTACAAAAGACAGACAAATTCATGCTGATAGTGATACATTTCCTATTATTGCTTCAAAACCTGATTTGGTTATTGGGGGAGAAATGACGAGAACTCCAAAACATCCCGGTATGGGTGAAATGTTTTCATTTCGTGCAAGAATAGATAATGCTGGCAGTGGAATAGCAAATGCATCTGTTGCTGAACTCATTATTACTGGCCCAGAGAGTTATCGTAGCACAGAAAGGATAACAATACGGAAATTATCAGGAATAGGGGATCATCAATATATCTCAAAAAATTTAAAACTTGATAAATGGGGTATCTACAGATTTACCTTAAAACTGGATATTGATAATAATGTAACCGAAGCAAATGAAGAAAATAATGAAAAATTTATCCTGGTCGATGTTAACCCTTTACCTGACCTTACAGTTACAGTAACATCTGGTATTCATACAAGGTTAGCATTTGAAACATCAATTTGGGCTGATGTAAAAAACATAGGAGAATTCCGTTCTGCTCCATCTATATTGCACTTTTATATCCAAAACCATGGGACAAAAACATATAATATTCCTGCTTTAGATCCCGGGGAAAAAACAACTGTAAAAAGAAGACCTAAATGGTATACGTTAGGGTACAAAAATTACAATGCTTATATAGACAAAGATAACCATATAAAAGAGATAAATGAAAATAATAATTTTGCAAAAAACAGGACAAAAGTTATTACAGGCACAATTTTTGATTGATCAGACAAAAAAGCAGGTAATGTAAGTTTTGATAAATATCTGAAAGGCAAAGATATGGGAATTATAAAATAAATAGAGAAAAAATATCTTAATGTATATACCCTAAAGTTTTTAACTTCTCAATATCCTCTTTTGAAAGACTTGATCTTTTTTTAAGATACCTCTTAGAATGTTGAATATATTTTTCAACTTTTTTAATATGCTTCATTAATAAAATCTTTAAGTTATAGTATTCTTTCGGATTTTCCTTGTACAGATCTCTTAATTCAAACCAATCCTTTTTTATCCTGTAAGCTTCAATTCTTTTTGTTCCATAAGTATAGATTAATTTCGTTGAGCCTTGCAAAATAGCGAATTTCCTTGGGTGTACATTTAAATGGAACTTTTTACTTCTTTCTGTTATAACTGCTCCCCTGTAAGCTTCAAAATAAATTGCCTCTCTTAATTTTACTCTTTTATCAAATAATGCTAAACCTTCCATATGCTCTGGTATTTGTAATTTCAAGATAGATAAAATCGTTGGTGATAAATCTAAAATAGAAGCATTCTCATCTCGAGTACTGTTTTTTAAACAATTACCTGGTAATTTTATAATTAAAGGAACATGCAGGCAGGAATTATATAATTTTCTTCCATGTTTAAAATAGTTGTGCTCTCCAAAACTCTCACCATGATCAGAATTAAAAACAATCAATGAATCATGATAAAGCCCTAATTCTTTGATCTTTTCAATCAGTTTTCCAATGTAAAAATCAGTGAAAGCAATTTCACTATCATATTTCTTTATCTTTGAAAATCTTGTTCTAGGAGGATAATAAGATAGATCTATTTTCTTTATATCAAAATCAAACTTTTTATGAGATACATAAGGAGCATGTGGTTCAGATAAATGAACCCATAAAAATATTCTCTTTTTATGATGATCCTCTAACCACTTAATAGCCCTTTTTGTAACTTCTTTCGCATTACCTTCTGAATTCAGCAACCCAAACCATCTTTTTTTATTAAATACTTCATAATAAGAATCAAAATCCTGATGAAGACCCGACAGATTTTCCCTTAATGGCCAGTTTGATATAAAGGCAGAAGAACAATAATTGTATTTTTTCAAAAAATGGGGCAATGTTCTTATATGTTTGAAAATCGGCAACCCATTTCTTTTTGAGCCATGCTTATAAGGAGGAAGTGACGTTAGCATTGTAGCAAATCCCGGAGACGTTAAAGGTGTAATAGTGAAACACCTTGAAAATCTCACACCATCTCTTGATAAGTCATCTATTGCGGGAGATGTTTTTATTGGGTAACCATAACAGCTTAAATGGTCAGCTCTCAATGTATCAACAGAGATGATAATGACATTTTTCAAGTTTGCCTTATCAGCAAAGATATTATTGCAAAAAACAACAAATAAAAAAAGCAAGATTTTATTTATTTTTCTCATTTCCTGCAGCTGTTGTATTAAAGCCTGAATTAAATAACTTTTTTATCCTTTAAATACTCTATAACTTTTTCGACTTCTTCGTTAATAGTCAATCTATTTGCATTAAGAATAATTTCAGGATTAAGGGGCTCTTCATATGGAGCTGAAATCCCTGTAAATTCTTTTATCTCCCCCATTTTAGCCTTTTCATACAATCCCTTAGAGTCTCTCTTTTCACATGTTTCAACAGATGCTTTCACAAATATCTCAACAAATCTGTTTTTACCTACGAGTTCTCTTGCAAAATCTCTATCTTTTCTATAAGGTGAAATAAATGCAGTAGAAGTTATTATACCTGCATCTACAAAAAGCTTCCCAACCTCAGATATTCTTCTTATATTTTCTTCTCTATCTTCAGGAGAAAAACCAAGGTTTTTGTTAAGCCCATGCCTTATATTATCACCATCAAGAACATATATGAGTTTACCAGATTTAAAAAGCCTATTGCAAACCTCATTCGCAATAGTGGATTTTCCACTAGCAGAAAGCCCTGTAAACCATAAAAGGACCCCTTTTTGTTTAAGAAGTCTTTCTCTATCTTCTCTTTTTACCTTATGCTCATGCCATGTCACATTTGTTGCTTTTTTTTCAGCCATATAAAAACCTCCTGATTTAAGAATTCTAAAATATCAGATTATTCAAATAAATACAAGTGGGAAGTTGGTGCAGATCTCACCAGAAAAAAATACAGATTCAATACCATTACCCTGTTCCAGGATCAAGCCTCCCTCCTTATCTATCCCTTTATAAATTCCTTGGATTATCTTATTATTATGATGAAATGAAATCTTTTTACCTTTCGGATAAAAGCATAATTTGTTATATCTCTGAATAATTATCTCTTTCTTGTTTTTCTCAAGCCTATAAAGCCATTTGAAAAACAATCTTGACAATCTCACATTTATTTTTTCAACATCATAAGATTTTCCAGTAACCATCTTTAAAGATATAGCATATTCCTTTAATTCATCAGGAAAGTCTATTTGTTCATGATTTAAGTTAATACCTATACCAACAATACACACAATATTTTTCTCAAAAATTATATTTTCAATTAAAATCCCTGCTATTTTTTTACTTTTGTATAAAATATCATTTGGCCATTTTATTTTGAAATCTTTATTACTAATCTTATTTAAAATTTCTGAAACAGTGATACCTGTTACTAAAGAAAGAAGGTTAAGATTTTTTTTGTTTTTTATAAAAAAAGCAAAAGATGAATATAAGCCCTTATTTTTTTCAGAGAACCATTTTCTTGTTTCACGCCCTCTACCTTCAGTTTGCTCTTTTGTAGTGATTAGTGCAGGAAATTCATTTTGAAGTTTTATATAATCTTTTTTTAAAAAACTATTAGTTGAATCACATATATCAAGTTTTATAACTTTTAAAAACTTAGGATAAGTCACTTATTGTTTTCTGAATCTTTTCCTTTTTATCAATAAATACTTGAAGATTCTTTTTGAAATCTGAGACAATTGATTCTGGTGCTTTAGTTACAAAATCTTTATTCGAAAGATTTTCTCTAAGTTTTTTTATCTGATTTTTAACCTTATCAAATTCTTTTTTCAATCTTTTTAGTTCTTCTAACCTATCACCATTATTGCTGAAAGGTAATAATATTTCCCAACCCAAGCAAATTCCTCTAAAACCTTTAGGTAAATTTGAAAAATCATCTTTGATTTCTGTTTTAATACTTTTAGTCAAAAAATCAAAATATATTAATAAGTTTGAAATAATTTTCCTCTCTTTCTCAGATTCAGATTTTAAATATATATCTATTTTTTTATTTGGATCAATTCTGTTTTCTGTTCTTGTTTTTCTTGTTTCCATAATTATTTTTTTAAGTAGTTCTATGTCCTTATATTCATCAATAAAAACCATTTTACTGCTAAAAGATGGAAATTTTGTTTGAATTAAAAAATCCTTACCAATTTTAATTTTTTGATAAATCTCCTCTGTAATAAAAGGCATAAAGGGGTGTAACAATTGAAGCAATCTAAAAAGAGTAAATTTTAATACTTTTCTTGTATCAATATTATCAATGTCATTTTTTGCAAATTCAAGGTACCAATCACAGTACTCATGCCAGAAGAAATGATAGATCAGGTCTGCGGCTTCATTTGTTCTATAATTATCCATTAGATCGTTCACTTTTTCTATTATGTTATTTAGAAAATTTAGTATCCACTTATCAGTGTCAGTTGTTTTTTCAAAATCTATATCAAAATCCTCATCTCCCCTTAAATTCATTATTACATATCTTGAAGCATTCCATATCTTATTTGCAAAAGTTTTATATCCCTTTATTCTATTCATTGAGAAAGAGATGTCCATGCCTGGAACAGCTTGAATTGCAAGAGTAAATCTTAAAGCATCTGATCCAAATTTATCTATTACATCAAGAGGGTCAATAGCATTGTTTTTTGTTTTACTCATTTTCTGACCTTTTCCATCTCTTATCAACCCATTTATTAGCACTTCTCTAAAAGGCACTTCGCCAGTAAAATGAACACCCATCATTATCATCCGCGCAACCCAGAAAAAGATTATATCAAAACCTGTTGCCATAATAGATGTTGGGTAATATGTTTTAAAATCTTCAGAATTTACATTCCACCCCAATGTAGAAAAAGGCCATAAAGCTGAAGAGAACCATGTGTCAAGTACATCTTCATCCTGAGATATTTCTGTGGATATACAATTTGAACATTTTTCAGGTCTCTCCTCTTCAACCATAATTTCTCCGCATTTTGAACAATAATAAGCAGGAATTCTGTGCCCCCACCACAACTGTCGTGAGATACACCAGTCCTTAATATTAAACATCCAGTTAAAATAGACTTTTTTCCATTTATCAGGTATAAAAACAACCTTGTTTTTCTCTACAACTTCTATTGCAGGTTCTGCGATTTCTGAGGTTTTTAAAAACCATTGCTTTGAAATATCCGGTTCAATCATTGTTTCACATCTATGGCAATGACCAACATTATGTATATAATTCTCCTCTTTTTCAATTAAATTCAATTTCTTTAAATCTTTAATTACCTCTTCTCTACATTCAAACCTATTAAGTCCAATAAATTTTTCCTGTACTGGCCCTGTCATTTTTGCGTTATGATCAATAACGGTCACACTTTCAAGATTATGTCTTAAAGCTATATCATAATCATTAGGATCATGCGCAGGTGTTATCTTAACTGCTCCTGTACCGAAATCTTTATCTACTTGCTTATCTCCTATAATTTTAATTACTCTATTTGTAAGAGGGAGTATTAATTCTTCCCCAATTATATTTTTGTATCTATCATCTTCTGGATTTACAGCAACTGCTATGTCGCCTAACATAGTTTCAGGTCTTGTTGTAGCAACAACCACAAAGCTATTTAATTTGTTCTTTAATGGGTATTTTATATAATACAATTTACTATGAATCTCTTTATGGTCTACTTCAAGATCTGATAATACTGTTTTACAAGAAGGACACCGATTAACCATATAAGTCCCCTGATAAATTTTACCTTCTTTATATAATTGGACAAAGACTTTTACAACCACTTTTTTCATATCATCATCAAGTGTGAATTTCATCCTGGTCCAATCAAGGGATAGCCCAAGCTTATCAATCTGTTTAATTATTTGTTTTTCTGACTCATTCTTCCAATCCCAGATAAATTTGAGAAATTTTTCCCTTCCTAAATCTTCCTTTGTTAATCCTTTTTCCTGTTTTAAGTACTTTTCAACAACCATTTGAGTTGCAATTCCTGCATGATCAACTCCTGGGAGCCATAATGTGTTAAAACCCTGCATTATCTTTCTTCTATTAATTATATCTGGTATTGTAAATGTAAGAGCATGGCCCATATGCAGGGAACCTGTTACATTTGGAGGTGGCAGAACCATTGAAAAAGGTATGACTTCTGATTTATTGTTAGCCTTGAATAAATCATTCTTAACCCAAATTTCGTACCAATTCTGTTCGGTCTCTTTATAATTATAAGACTTTTCCATTAAAAAATTTCCCACTTTTTTAACTCCAGAGATTATTTTATTCTATCTAACCATTCATGTTAGATTTAATTTTGCTAATTTCCTCTTTAATAATTTTATCAGCAAGCGAAGGCACAATTTCCCATAAAATTTCTTTAATTACAAGAGTCATTTTATCTTCTACTTTTTCAAATATCTCTTCTTTTTGTTCTTGGCTCATTTCTTCAACATATTCAAACTCTTTTTTCTCTACAGCAGGTTCTGGTTTTTCAACTTTCTCTTCAATTTTAATTTCCTCTTTCTCAAACTCTTCTTCAATTTCGATTTTTTCTTCTGCTTTCTCTTCTTTTAGTTGTTCCTCCGCCTCCTCTAATTCATCAGATTCAGAGGACTCCTTAGTTTTCGAAGCAGCAAAGAAATCTTTCACTTTTTCCTCTACTGATTGTTCTTCTTTTTCCTCCACTGATTTCTTTTCAGTCTCCTCCGTTTCAATTGGTTCAGAAGGTTCCTCAGCCTCAGAAATAGTAAAAATATCTTCTGCCTTTTCTTCCTCTTTCTCCTCTGCTGATTTCTCTTCAGTCTCCTCTGTCTCAATAAGTTCTTTTTCTACTTTTACAACAGCTTTTTCTTCCTTGAATGGATTTTCAATTTCATCAGTATCATAAGTATTAGCATCAAGAGGGCTTTCCTTTTCAATTTGAGGACCTTGAGTTATCTCCTCAGATGGTAATACTTCTTCCATATATGCTTCTTCTTTTTCTTGATCCACATCTTCTGAAATAATCTTATCAGATTCCAATTCATCTTCTATATCTGAAAATGAGATATCTTCTTCATCTTCTTCAATACTATCAATTTCAGGTAAATCCTCTGGAGCAATAGGAGGAGCTTTTACACTACCTTTATCTAACATATCTTTAATAGATGAAACAAGCTCATTTGAATCAAAAGGTTTTGTTATAATATCAACATACTTTAAATCTTTCAGCAAACCTTCATTAATTGGTTCAAAACCACCCTTCATTAAAAATACTTGTACATCTTTTAAAGATTCAGTCTCACTTATAAACTTACAAATATCATACCCATTAAATCCAGATAGTTTTATGTCAACAAGGACGACTGCTGGCTTTAATTCTATTAATTTTTCTTTTATATTAAAACCATTTTCTAAAGTAATAAGTTCAATACCTTCCTCTTCTGAAAATGATAATTCTGTTATTCTACGAATTGTATAACTACTATCTGCAAGAATAACTTTTTTCGTTTCCATACATCCTCCTTCTATATATACTTTTCTTTTAACATTTTTATTATATTATTGTCAAGTGACAATATAATAAAAGTAATACCATTATATATAATTTTAATTTATTATAATATATATTCTTGGTAATTTCCACAAAAATTAAATTCTTTTTGATATATATTTAACAAAAATCCTAAAAAATATTAAACTTCACTTGACTTTAAGTAAAAATCCGTATAATAATATATATTTATAGAAGGAAAAGGTGTGAAGAAAAAAGATAAGTTATATTCAGTTATAATTATTTCAGATGCTACCTCAACAAATAAAGAATTTACCATTTCTTCAAAGCTTATAAAAAAAGTTTTAATCTCAGGTTTTTTACTTCTCTTTATCTTCGGATTTATTATTTTTGATTACCTTAGTATATCTTTTAATAAAGAAAAAATGAGAAATCTTAACACAGATAACAAAAAAAAAGAGAAAACAATAGGAGAGTTGAGTTCAAAAATGGAGGAGTTAAGCATTAGTTTAAAAAAAATGACTGATTATAAAGAGAGAATCTTAATTGCTTCAGGTTTAAAATCTCCGCTTGCATTAAAAGAAGTTGGAAGTGGAGGGGGATCAATAACCGACTTAAATACTTTAAAATCAACTACAGATAATATTTCAATCAACAAACAATCAAACAACAATATATTAGACAAAGCCCATAAATTAGCTAGAAATGCAAAGAAGGTTGAAAACACACTTAAATATGTAAATAATGTAATAGATTTACAAAAAGTCAGATTAGCTTCCACTCCATCAATATGGCCAACAAAGGGTTATTTGACTGATGGCTTTGGTTGGAGAACTCATCCTTTTACAGGTAAAAGAAATTTTCACTATGGACAGGATATAGCAACTCAACTTGGTAATGATATAGTTGCCACTGCTGATGGGTTTGTGCTCGTTGTAGAACATCAAAATGCTCTGGGCAATCTTATTGTAATAGACCATGGTTTCGGTTTTACAACTCGTTATGGCCATCTCGCAAGTTTTAATGTGAAAGAAGGAGATAGGGTTAAAAGAGGTCAAGTGATAGGATATGTGGGAAATACTGGTAGAAGCACAGCACCACATCTTCATTATGAAGTTAGAGCTTTTGGAAAAACTCAAAACCCTTTAAATTATATTATTGATTAATATCTAATTTTTTAGTTAATATCTTAATTCCATCTTAACCGCCCCCAGCAACTGAAGATATAAAAAATAAAGTTTGCGTTATATAGAAAACCCTGGGAACACTTTGATTTATTGACATTACTCTATTTTTTTCTTAATATGTTCTATATTATTTGAATTGATTTTGCAATGAGTGATAAAACTGACAAAAATATAAAAAAAACATGGGATTCTATTAAATCTGAGAAGGGATCTTCTACAAAAGAAAAACTTGAGAAATTGGTAAATCTAAACCTGAAACAGGACAAAATAATTAAAAAAAAACAAACTCAAATTAAAGAAGCATTTTCAGGTGAACCTGTTATTATTCGTGATTTCTCATACCCTATAACCTCTCAATTTGGAAAAATTGAACTTTCACAATGGTTTACTATTTCTTCTAAATCAGTTGCAATTATTTCCGGAGACAATGATTTTCTCAATTTAGATCCCATGAAATTTCTATATTTTGATACTGAAACCACTGGAATTTCAGGAGGAACAGGAACAATCCCCTTTATGTTAGGTTTCGGCTTTTTTGAAAACGATTCTTTTAAAATAAGAATATTTGTTTTAAATGACTTATATAGAGAAGAAAAATTTTTAGAGGAAATTGATGAATTCTTGGAAAGCCATAATTTTTCTGCGACTGTAACTTACAATGGGAAATGTTTTGATTTCCCTTTAATGGAAACCAGGTATATACTTTATAGGAAAAGATTCTCTCTTTTAAAAATACCTCACCTTGATTTTCTATTCCCAGCTAGAACAATATGGAAAAATACTTTTGAATCAAGGAAATTGGGATATCTGGGGGATGTTCTGCTCGGAATTTCAAGAGACGAAGATATTGATGGTAGCCAGATCCCTGCACTTTATTTTAACTATTTAAGAAATAATAGGTTTTTTCTTATTGAGAAGGTAATTGGACACAATGCACTTGACCTTGTTGGACTCTCCTCTCTCCTTTTACTTGGGCTAAGATATGTAGAAGATATTTCTCATACAAATGATGAAGGGGAAATCTTTGGTGTTGCAATTCTTTATGAAAAATATGGCGATTTAGAAAAAGCAAATAAATTGTATGAAGTTTTAAAAGAGAGTGCTTCGAGAAAAGATATTATATCAAACTCAATAAAAAGGTTGTCAGCAATTAAAAAAAAGAAAAAGCTTTACATAGAAGCAGCTGAATTATGGAAAATTCTATCAAACTATAGTGACCATACTGCATATAAAGAGTTGTCGATTTATTATGAACATAGAGAAAAAAATTATTTTAAAGCAATTGAATTTGTAGAAAGAGGATTGGAAAAAATAGATTTAACTAAAACGCAGAGAAAGGATATGGAAAAAAGGTTAAAAAGACTTCAGAGGAAAATTAAAGCCCTTGAAATCGAATATTGATAATCAAACGCATACATCTTATACACTTAGATATTTTATTGACTTATATTGTAAAATAATGTATAAATACATTTTCAATAATAAGGAGTGTGATAAAACTTGGCTCATGTAACTGTTAAAGAAGGAGAATCCTTTGAAAGCGCTTTAAGAAGATTTAAGAGGAAAGTTCAGCAGGAAGCTATTATTAAAGATATTAAAAAGCATGCTGTTTATCTGAAACCTGGTGAAAGAAAAAGGCTAAAGATTGCACAAGCACATAAAAGGATGCGCAAGAGAATAAAAAGAGAAATCTCAGATTTGTAAATCATCATATAAAATACAAAACGGGGCGTAGCGCAGTCTGGTAGCGTATCGGTTTTGGGAACCGAGGGTCGGAAGTTCGAATCTTCTCGCCCCGAAATTGAAGTGCACCCGTGGCTCAATGGATAGAGCAGCTGACTTCTAATCAGCAGGTTAGGGGTTCGAGTCCCTTCGGGTGCGCTTTTTTAACATCTAAATATAGTTCAATATAAACAAAGATCTTTTATCTTTATTATAGTTTCATCTGTTTTTAATCTTTTCAATAAATCCCTCACTGTCTTAGAAGAAACAGGATGCTTTAAACCTGGTGCTATTTCATTTAATGGGATTAAAATAAAAGCTCTATTTACCATCTCTTTATGAGGAATAATAAGATTATGCTCATTTAAAACCAGATCTTCAGCCAATAAAATATCAATGTCAATCTTTCTTGACAAATTATGCGAATTCTTAATGTCCCTTCCCATACTCTCTTCAAATCTCTTTATATTTGACAATAACACATCAGGAACAAGTTCTATTTTCATACAAATCACCAAATTATAAAAATTAGCAGCCTCAGAGCTCATTAAAACCGGAGTTGTTTCATAAACAGATGATATCTTTTTAATATTACCAATACTTCTCAGAAAAGAGACTGCTTTTCTGAGATTATCCTTTCTGTTACCTATATTAGATCCAAGAGATAAATAATAGATCATTCTAAATTTCTCCCATAAATATTATTTTTTTAACATTTTTCCATTTTTTAGTCAAAATTTTGATATAATGGAACTTTTCATAAATCATTTCGTTTTATTCATTTCAGGAGGTCAAATGAAAACAAAACTTTTTTTTGCTACTTTCTTTTTACTTTTCTCATTCGTGTTTAGTTATGAATATGAAGAAAAAATTGAAAAATCCTTTAATCTAAACAAAGATGGTATATTTAAGTTGTCAAATATCAATGGAAAAATTGTGGTGTCAACTCATAATAAAAATGAGGTTTTAATAAAAGCAGTTAAATCAGCATCAAAAAAATCAACATTGGATAATGTTAAAGTAAACTTTGAGTATAAAGATAACAAATTAAAAGTATACACAGAGAAACATAGAGGAATGTGTAATTTTAAGATTGATTTTTTTGTAAAATTACCCGAACAAATTAGTTATGCAAAATTAGAATCCGTAAATGGTAAAATTGATATAATTGGTAAATTTAAAACCATCAATTCAAACACAGTTAATGGAAAAATCATGTTTGAAGGTTCTTTCTCATCAACAAACCTTAAAACAGTAAATGGAAGTATCAATCTACATGTTAAGGGTGATTTAAAAGGTAATATTTCTGCTAAAACAGTTAATGGAAGTGTAAAGATAGAAATTAAAAGAAACTCAAGTTTTACTGTAAATGCTTCAACAATAAATGGGAGCATCAAAACTGATTTTGAAGCTTCCATAACAAGAGGATTTGTTGGCTCAAAAATGGAAGGAACAGTAAATGAAGGAAAACACAAAATAATCATAAAAACTGTTAATGGAAGTATAAAGCTCTTTAAAATATAGCCATACTTTAGTATAGTGTTCTAACCACACTTGAAGGCGGAAGTTCATACTGTTATAATATATTTATGAAGCGTGAAATATTTGTCGGGAATGTGGGAATTGGGGGCAATTATAATATTTCAATTCAATCAATGACCTCAACCAAAACAGAAGATGTTCAATCAACTTTAAATCAAATAATTGACTTACAAGAAGAGGGTTGTGAAATTATAAGGGTTGCAATTACTGACAGATCGTCTTTAAACCCATTTAAACAAATAGTAAAAGAGTCTCCAATCCCAGTTATTGCTGACATACAATTTGACTCATATCTTGCATTAAAATCCATTGAAAATGGTGCAAATGGAATAAGAATAAATCCAGGAAATATAGGAAGCAAAGAGAAATTAAAGGAAATTCTAAAGCTTGCAAATCAAAAAAAAGTCCCAATAAGAATTGGCGTTAATTCAGGTTCAATTGAGACAAAATATAAAAATCATATAAGTTCAAAATCAGAAGCAATGGTTGAATCTGTAATGGATAAAGTTAAATTCTTTGAAGATAATGATTTTTTTAATATAAAAATTTCATTGAAATCTTCCAATGTAAAAGAGACTGTGCAAGCATATAGAATAATAGACAAAAAATGTGATTACCCCTTACATTTAGGAGTTACTGAAACAGGCACTTTTTTTTCTGGAGCCATAAAATCTGCAATTGGGATTGGGAGTTTACTTTTAGATGGAATAGGAAATACAATAAGAGTTTCTTTAACAGAAGACCCGATAAAAGAGATTCAAGTTGCAAAAGAGATATTAAAGGCTTTTGGCTTACGAAAAAATGAATTAGAGATAATATCCTGCCCAACCTGCTCAAGAACTACAGTAAATTTAATCTCTATTGTTAAAGAGGTAGAAAAAAGGCTGAATAAGATTAAACTTAATAAAAAAATAAAAGTTGCAATTATGGGATGTGAGGTTAATGGACCTGGAGAAGCAAAAGCGGCTGATATTGGAATCGCTTTTTCAAAAAAAAGGGGCTATATTTTTAAAAAAGGAGAGATGATTGAAATAATAAACCCTGACAAAGCAATAAATAGATTGGTTGAATTAATTGAAAAATTGTAAATATAAATAAATCCAATGCTAAGTTGACTTTTATATTTGTTTGATTTATTTATATGTTTTGTAAATCACGTGGAGGTTAAAGTGAAAAAAATTTTAGTTTTATTTGTTGCTGTAAGTGTTTGCTTTATTGGTTGCAAAACAAAAAAATATAAAGAAAACGGAATATATGCAGAAATAAATACTAATAAAGGTCAAATTGTAATTTCTTTAGAATTTGAAAGAGCTTCAATGACAGTAGCAAATTTCATAGGACTTGCACAGGGAACAATAAAAAACCGTGCAAAACCAGAGGGAACACCTTTTTTTGATGGTTTAAAGTTTCATAGAGTTGTTCCTGATTTTGTCATACAAGCTGGTGATCCGCTGGGAACAGGTGAGGGTGGACCAGGTTATAATTTTCCAAACGAAATCCATACAGATTTAAAACACAACAGTCCAGGTATAGTTGCAATGGCAAATGCAGGCCCAAACACAAATGGAAGCCAGTTTTATATTACACACAAAGCCCTTACTCATCTTGATAATAAATATTCAATATTCGGAAAAGTAATTAAAGGGATGGATGTTGTAAACAAAACAGAAAAGGGAGATATTATAAAAAATATTAAAATTATAAGGGTTGGTAAAAAAGCAAAGATTTTTAAATCTGACAATGAGTCATTTCATGAGATGGTAAAAAAAGCAAATGAAAAAATTCAAAAGGAGATAGAATTTAAAATGAAGCAAGATAAAGAATTTATAAACACAAAATGGCCAGATGCAATAACCACAGAAACTGGTTTGAAGTATATTGTAATAAAAAAGGGTAAAGGCAAAAAACCTGTAAAAGGTACAAAAATTAAGGTTCATTATATTGGGAAACTATTAAATGGAAAGATGTTTGATAGTTCAATTGATAGGGGGCAACCAATAGAATTTGAAGTAGGTATTGGCAGGGTTATAAAAGGATGGGATGAAGCTCTTCTTGATATGAAAAAAGGAGAGAAGAGAATTTTAATCATTCCTCCAAATCTTGCATACGGTAAAAAAGGTGCAGGGAGCAAAATCCCTCCGGATGCAACCCTTATTTTCGAAGTAGAATTAATTGATCTATAATCAAAAAAATCATATAAACATCAATTATGAATAAAAGAAAATACGAATCCATAAATAAAAATGTTATTGTACTTTACGATGAAATGTTTCCTCTATATATTGTAAAGGGAGAGAAAAATTTTCTGATTGATTGTAGTATAACTGCAAAAGCAATAGATATTCATAAAACTATAAATATGATATTAAAAAGAGGAAAAATTGATTCAGTACTCCTCACACATTCCCATTATGACCATACAGGCGCATGTTTTTACCTTCAAAATATCTATGATTTTAATATATATGGTTCTTACAAAACTGTTAAATTACTAAAAAAAGAGAAAGTAATTGATTTTATAGACAGAATGAATCAGGATTTTAAAAAATTATTGAATGATAACTCAAAAACAAAGTGTGAAATGTTAAAGAATTTAAACACCATTAAACAGGGAGACAGAATAAAGGTTGATAATAACAATCACTTTGAAATCTTAGACACACCAGGACATACAAAATGTTCAATCTCTTTCCTTCTACAACCCGAAAAGATTCTATTCCCAGGAGATTCTGTTGGGATTATTGAGAGGAATGGTAAAATAAAACCACTCTTTCTATCAAGTTATAAAGAATATGAAAAATCTTTAAATAAATTAATAAAGATTGAACCACATATTCTTGCTTTCTGTCATAATAGATATATAAAAGGTAAAGAAAAGGTAAAAAAATTTTTAGAACTGTCATTAAATAGCACTAAAGAATTAAAAGACAAAATATTGAAAATGTTAAAGAAAGATCAAGACTTTGATAAAATCGCTAAAGAAATATTTGAAAACGAATTTTCTATACCTACAGTTATGGGTCCATACAAAGCCATTATGATAAACCTTGCTGCAATGGTAAATTCTGTTTACAGAGAATTTGTAGAAGAAAAGATTTAATATGGAGTAAAACATAATATGAGAGCAATATTTATTGCTGTTGGAAGTGAATTATTAGAAAGAGATAGAATTGACACAAACTCTTTATACGCAGCTAAAAAACTAAGAGAAAAAGGTATTTTAATGGATATGAAAATCACTGTATGTGACAATCTCGAAAATTTAACCTGGATAGTAAAAAATGCATACAAAAGAGCTCAATTAATAATAATAACAGGCGGACTTGGACCAACTGAAGATGATTTGACAAGGGAATCAGTTGCAAATGCATTAAAAAAAGATCTTGTATTTAAAGAAAGCATTGTTGATGAAATAAGAGAAACCTTTTTTAAACGTGGCATAAGAAAAATGCCTGAGATAAACAAAAGACAAGCTTTTATTATTGAAGGTGCAGAAGTTTTATCTAACAATATAGGAACTGCTCCTGGTTTATATATTGACGATGAGAGTTGTAAGGTGCTATTATTACCAGGACCTCCAGGAGAGATGATACCAATATTTGATAAAATTTTTGAAGAAAAAATAGCTCCGTTATCGAATTTCTATATATATACAAAGAGTTTAAAATTTTCAGGAATTACTGAATCTGAGACTGATTCAAAAATTGCTGAAATATATGCAAAATATAAAAACCCAAAAACAACAATACTTGCTACACCCGGATTAATAGAAGTACATCTTATTGGAAGGTCAAAAAAATCAATAGATGAGGCACAAACATCAACAGATGAATTAGCTGAAAAAATAAAAGAGCGAATGAAAGATTACATATTAACTGAAAAAGATATTAGTATTGAGGAACTAATTGTAAATGAATTAAGGTCAAGGAAAATAACTTTAAGCATTGCTGAAAGTTGTACTGGTGGTGCTTTTGGTGATAGAATCACAAATGTTGCAGGAAGCTCTGAAATATTTCTTGGAGGAATTATTGCATATTCAAATGAGCTTAAAGTAAAGATGCTGGGTGTTAAAGAAGAAACTTTAAAAAAATATGGAGCTGTATCTAAAGAAACAGCAAAAGAAATGGCACAAGGAATAAGAAAAAAAGCTGGTTCTGATATTGGAGTTTCAATAACTGGAATTGCTGGACCTGGAGGAGCTACCAGAGGGAAACCTGTAGGACTTGTTTTTATACACTTAAATTCTAAAAAAAAAGACAAAGGAATCTACGAAATATTCCCAAATGATAGAAATGTAGTAAAAATTGGAGCAGTGAATTACAGCCTCAACCTTATCAATAAATATTTAGATGATAAATAATATAGACAATATTGATGATATTACTTTTGACTTTTTTTATAAAAAAAAAGTAATTGCCCTTCAGAGAAAAGAGGGGTATAGGTTTTCTGTTGATTCACCCATTCTTGCGGACTTTTTGCCCTTTTCCCCAAATGATAAAGCGATTGAAATAGGTACAGGTTCTGGAATAATATCATTACTTGCATTGTATAAAAAAAAATTTTCTTACATATATGGAATTGAAATTCAGGACAAATTAAGTAGATTAGCAGAAATAAATGCAAAAAAAAACAATTTAAATCAAAAATTTAAGGTAATAAATGCTGATTTTAACGAAGTATATAAGAATTTTTCTGGCATTAAAACAATATTTTCAAACCCTCCATTTAAAAAAAAATATGCTGGAAGATTAAGCCCAAATGAGGAAATAAGAATTTCAAAGGCAGAAATAAAAATAACCTTAATAGAACTGCTTGAAAAATCTTTTTCAATCTTAGGCGAAAAAGGCAGTTTATATCTAATTTTACCACATAATAGATATGAAGAATTAATTCGATTATCCAATGATATAGGCTATTTTGTATCAAAATTAAGGTGTATTTTATCTTTTAAAGGTGGAAAAACAGAACGATTTTTGATACAATTAACAAATTATAGAGGTTCATTTAAAGAATTGAAGCCTCTGATTATTTTTAAACACAAAGGTGTTTATACTAAAGAAATGGAAGATATACTCTCAGGAAATTAAGAATGATTTTAAAATTAAAAGATTTATTTAAATACAGGCAATTAATATTTACCCTTATTTCAAGAGAACTAAAAGCAAGATATAGAGGTACTGTTTTTGGTTTTCTATGGAGTTTGATTAACCCTTTACTTCTTTTAGCCGTATATTCAATAGTTTTTGGTATTATCTTACCTGGAAGTAGCGGCAGAATTGAAAACAAAGATATTACTGGTATAAATTACTCTATTTTTCTGTTTACTGGATTACTACCATGGATATGGTTTAATTCCTCCATACTTGAATCATCGAATGTACTTTTTATTCATGGTAATTTGATAAAAAAGATCAAATTCCCAATCGAAGTTTTACCTGTTATGACTGTTCTTACAAACATGATTCATTTTATATTTGGCATACCTATATTAGTACTGTTTATTGTTTTCTTTGGTAAAGGTGTGGCAATAACTCCATGGGTGCTCTTCTTTCCTGTTGCGGTTTTTGTACAGTTTGTCTTTACAATGGGTTTAAGCTTCCTTGTTTCTGCCCTTACAGTTCATTTTAGGGATCTTAAAGATATTCTTGCAAATTTTTTGACTTTATGGTTCTTTGGCACTCCAATCATATACGCATTTATGACACCTGCAATCCAGAATCATAAAGCAATGGTACTGGCATTATCCCTGAACCCAATGACCCATATTATAGAAGCATATCATTATACTTTTTTCTTTGGTTCACTTCCCCACTGGAAAAAACTACCTGTAACTTTAGTTGTTGGTTTAATTTTCTTTTACATTGGTTATTTAATTTTCGATAAACTTAGAGACACTTTTGTTGAAGAGGTATAATAATGTATACGGTTATAGTAGAAGACATTGTGAAATATTACAAAAAGTATTCAAATAAACACAAGTTCCTAACTTTAAAGAGTGCGATTGTAAACAGAAGTCTCTTTTCTGATTTAAAAAGCAGTGAAATATTTGAAGCATTAAGAGGTATTAGTTTTAAGGTTAAAGATGGTGAAACATTAAGCATAATTGGAGAGAATGGATCAGGTAAAAGCACTCTACTCAGGATTCTTGCTGGTATAAGCCAACCCTCTTCTGGAAACATATTAACAAAAGGCAGGATTTCAGCACTTATTGAACTTGGAGCAGGATTTCATCCTGAAATCTCAGGAAGAGAAAACATATTTATAAATGGAATCATTCTGGGGTTAACTAAAAAAAAAATCCAGGAAAAATATAATGACATTGTAAATTTTGCAGAATTGGAAGAGTTTATTAGTAACCCTGTAAAAACCTATTCTTCTGGCATGTATATGAGACTCGGGTTTTCAATTGCTATAAATGTAAATCCTGATATTTTACTTATTGATGAAGTTCTCTCTGTTGGAGATGCGTCTTTTGTTCCTAAATGCATAGACAAAATAAATGAATTTAAAAGAAAGGGTAAAACCATTATATTTGTTTCACACGATCTGGCAACTGTTGAAAGAATAAGCGATAGAGTCATATGGTTGAAGAATGGGAAGATAGAAATGCAGGGGTATCCAAAACGAGTCACAGATGCATATCTTGAATACATTGGCAAAAAGGATGAAAAAAAAGCAACCAAGCAACATGAAACTGAAAAAATGGAAGCAGAAAAAAACAGGGAAAAAAGATGGGGAACAAAAGAGATTGAAATTAGCAAAGTTAAAATGATTGATAAAAATGGAAATGAAAAATATATATTTGAACAAAATGAACCATTTACGATTGAGTTTGATGTGAATTCAAAATCAGAGGAAAAAGATTTTGTTTTTGGAATCGGGATTTTTAATACTGAAGGAACCCAATGTTATGGTTCAAACACATTCATAGAAAATTTCAAACCTCAAAGCATAAAAGGAACAGGTAAAATAAGAATAAATATTTCAAATATAAATCTTGTAAATGGCACCTATTTCCTGGACCTGGCAGTTCATAAAAGAGATGGCTACCCCTTTGATTACCACCATTTTCAATATACTTTCAAAATAACCTCAATATATAGAGATATTGGCATTGCAAGGATCTTTCACGAATGGGAGTTTTCAAATAACATAAAAATTCATAAGAAAAGTCTCGTGAAATGAAAATATATAAGAATATCAATGAGTTAAATAAAATATTAAAAACTCTTGCAAACAAAAAAATTGTCTTTACAAATGGAGTTTTTGACATAATTCATCCAGGTCATATAGAGCTGCTCGAATTCGCAAAAAAAAATGGAGATATATTAATTATTGGAATAAATGATGATAATTCTGTAAAAAACATAAAAGGTAAAAACAGACCAATCTTCAATCTGAAAGAGAGAATGGAGTTGCTTGAAGCTATTGAATATATTGATTATATCATTCCATTTTCTCAAGACACACCCCTTGATTTAATAAATAAACTTTACAGAATTGATGTCCTTGTCAAGGGCGGAGATTACAAACCTGATGAAGTGGTAGGTAAAAAAGAGGTGGAAAACACTGGTGGTAAATTACTTTTATTTAAATTTCAGACAAATCATTCAACTTCTTCAATAATAAAAAAAATAAAAAATAAATCCTAAAACACACTGAATAACACCTATTATTGGTGATTCGCTGTAATTTATTATTACATATTTTCATACAATTTTTATTTACTTTTATTTGACAAAAAAAAATACATATGTTAAAAAAATTGATGGTAAAAAGAGATGGAGTTTATATCTACCCAATTATAGGAATTTTGAAATGAAAGTTGAATACTTTGGGAAAAGTGATATTGGAAAAGTAAGATCAAGAAATGAAGACTACTTTATTAATAAAAAAATCGACAAGAACGAATATATATTTATTGTTGCAGATGGTATGGGTGGACACAATGCTGGAGGAATTGCTTCTGAATTGGGAACATTAACATTTATTAATCAATATAAATATCAAAGAGAGAAAAAAAAATCAATTATTGATTCAATGATTTTCTCAATAAAAAAGGCAAATGAGACTATTTATAAAAAAGCATTATCTGATCCAAAAAAAAGTGGAATGGGCACAACCTTGAGCGCGTGTGTTATATCAAATATGAGAGCCTATATTGTTCATGTAGGAGATTCTCGAATTTATCTAATAAGAGATAATGATATGAAAAGAGTCACAACTGATCATACATTTGTGGAAAAAATGGTTGAGCAGGGAAAAATCACAGATCAAGAAGCCTTACATCACCCTCAAAAAAACATTCTATATATGTCTCTTGGGGTACAAAAGTCTTTTGAACCTGAAGTGATAAATGATTTTAAAATAAAAGATAATGATGTGATTGTTATGTGTTCTGACGGTCTTGTTAATACTGTTACTATTAACCAGATAAAAGAGTTCTCTCTTTCATACAAACCTCAAGAATCTGTTGAAAAATTGATTAAACTTGCAAATAAAAATGGTGGTACTGATAACATAACAGTTCAGATTATTCATATAAAAAAAACTGAAGGTATTAGAAAATTAGAACCGATTAGTATTGAAAAAGAAAACAAAAAGAATTCTATGATTCTCTTATTTTTTATTATCCTTACAATACTTTTCATCCTATGGTTAATATTAAAATCATAAGTACTTAATAAAAGACCCAATTAAAATTTCAAAATAAAAATAAACTCTGAAAATGATCATCTATTTGAAAATGTTTTGCAAATCATATATTATTAAATTTAAATGTTATTATTTAATAATTATAAAAAGGAGGAACAATGTCTTTTAAAAGCTTTTTAAATAAAATCATAAGAAAGAAAGCTCCAGAGGCTGACAAATCTGAAAAAAAGATTGAAAAAGAAGAAACAGGTAAAGGCCCATTTGATATTACAATTGAAAATTTAGAAAAAGCTAAATTAGACGAAAATAACGCTCCATTTGATATAGGATCAGATAGTATATCAATAGGTGTAGAGCAAGATTTCATTTCCTCTGATATAATAACAGAAGGAGAAGAAGATATAATTTTTGGTGAAATTGATATTTATGTAAGAGATGAGAAATTTGCAACAAAAAAAATCAGCAAACAAGAAATAACAATTGGAAGAGATCCAGCGAAAGCTAACCTAATAATTCTTGAACCTATTGTTTCAAAATTACATTGCACTGTATTTGCAAAAGAAGGAAAAATCTTTATAAAAGATAATGATTCAACAAACGGAACTTATCTTGTTAGCAATGGTGTAATATTAACAGAACAAGAAGTAAAGGAAAATGATATTATTTCTTTAGGGAAAACAGGACTTGTTAAATTAATCATAAAAAAAATAAATAAGAAAGAAAATAATATCTAATAAAACTAAAAAAATAATTCGGAGACAAAAATTAATCCTGAAGTTATTAAGGTAAAACATGAAATTCTTAAAAGATGATTTAAAAAATAAACTATACCGTTTGCTTAAAGAAGATTTTGCTATTTCTATTGAAGATATTCAGTTTTCCGTTCCATCTAACAGAAAATTCGGTGACCTTTCAACTACAATTCCATTTATAATTGCAAAAAGAGAAAAAGAAAAAGCTTTTATTATAGGAACAAGGATCATTGAAAAAATAAAAAATAAATTTAATTTCATTTTTGATATAGAACTTGCAAACGGAGGATTTTTGAATTTCTATTTAAAAAAGGATTTTCTCCTTAAATATTTAATAAAGAACATAAACAGAAAAAGCAAAGATAAGAATCAAAAAACCATTGTTGAGCACACAAGTATAAATCCTAATAAATCTGCTCATATAGGACATTTAAGAAATTCATGCCTTGGAGATACTCTTGCCAAAAGTTTAAAATATCTTGGGTATGAAGTAGAGATTCAAAATTATATAGATGATACCGGAATTCAACTTACAGATGTTGTGTGGGGATTACTATATTATAAGAATAAAAAAATTGAAGACATAAAAAAAATAAAAGACCTTGCCTCATATTTATGGGAACTTTATCCAGAAGTAAATAAACTATTTGAAAAAGATAGCAATATGCTCAAACAAAGAACTCAAATACATGAAAAAATTGAAAAAAAAACAGACCCAGAATATGAAGTTAGTAACTATATCTCTCAGGAAGTTTTAAAAGATCATATAAGAGTAATGGATAGAATTGGAATAAGGTACGATCTTTTAGTAAGGGAAAGTGATATAATTGAGCTCGATTTTTTCAAAGAAGCAGCTGATATAATGAAGAAAAAAGGTGTTATGTATCTATCCAAAGATTCAGATAAAAAGGGTTGCTGGGTCATAAAATATAACAAAGAAAATATCGAAAAGATAATTATTAGATCAAATAATACTGTAACATATATAGGCAAGGATATAGCCTATACTTTATGGAAAGTAGGGCTTTTTAAAAAGGATTTCTATTTCAGGAAATTCTCTGAATACAATAATAAAAAAGAGATATTCATCACTTATAATAAACCTGATCTAAATATCCATGGATTTGGAAATGCAGTAATGGTTTACAATGTAATTGATACAAGGCAATCATATCTTCAGAATATTATTTCTCAAGTTCTTGATAATCTTACAGGGTCAAACTATAAAAAAAAACAGGTCCATTTCTCTTATGAAATGGTTGCTCTTACTCCAATGTGCGTTAAAGAATTAGGCTTTGAAATCTTAAAAGAAGAGGGAAAAAAACCTTATATAGAAGTTTCCGGGAGGAAGGGTATTGCAATAAAAGCTGATGAACTTATTGAAAAATTAATTGAAAAGTCATTAGAAGAGGTTAAATTGAGGCACCCGGAAATGGAAGATGTGAAAATAAAAAAAATCGCAAAAGAAATTGCTATAGGTGCTTTAAGATACTTTATGGTAAAATTTAATTCAAACTCAGTTATTGCATTTGATTTTAAGGATGCACTTTCATTTGAAGGTGATACTGGCCCTTATCTTCAATATACATTGGTAAGAACGAACAGTATACTTAAAAAACTCAAAATTAAGGATTTTTCAATAGATTTGAAAAACCTTACTGATATTTCTATTTTGAGCGAGAATGAATTTAAAATATATTATGAAATTTTATTAGACCTCTCTTTAATTGACTCTCAAATCGAATTTGCTATTTATTCAAACGAACTCTCTGTAATAGCAAAATATACTTATTCATTATGCCAGAAATTCAACCATTATTATCACTTATTTTCAATCGTTTCTGAACAAAACAAAGATTTAAAAAATTTAAGAATAAGCCTGATTTTACTACTTAAAAATAAGCTCGAAAAACTCTATTATATAATGGGAATACCAATTCCAGAAAAAATGTAACCAAATAGATATGTAATATGAAATATGAAGACGCGACCCCGATTTCGCAGTTTTTAACCCCTATTAAGGCTTCGGTTTCATTTCTTGCTTTTCTCATTATATCTTCAAGTTTTGGGTTTTCAATTAAAAGTTTTTTCAGTAACTTATGAGATTTCACATTGATTGCAATTTTATCTAGGTCATGCTACTTCCAAGGATAATTCCCTCCAGGGGTTGACGATATTATCGGCGGCCTCTAATTATTAAATTAACTAAAATTAATTTAATATGTTAATATACAAGGGGTTGATTTATCAAACCCTTTGTCCCAATCATTGCCCCTTTTACTTTACCCTTTTCCTTGCATTCTTTTTTAATTTATTTTATGATTAAATTTTAGGAGTAAACAAATGGATTTGAGAAAGGAAGAGAGAATTTTTGGAATAAAAAATATTAAAATCATTGATGGAGATCAAACTTATCCCGTTACTTTAATGAACATCTCAAAAAAAGGATTATCTGTAAAATCAGAGTTTGCCTTTCCAACCTTTAAAGCCATTGAAATAGAGATTTCTATTAGAGAAAAACAATTTAAAATATCTGGCAGTGTCCGTTGGGTAAATGAAAACCCGGGAAAGGAAAAACCTAATTTTAAAGAAATCGGTATATCCTTAATAACCCCTCCTGAAGGATACCTTCAATTACTGGAGGAGATATTAAATCCAAAGAAAGAAGATAAAGCATAGCAAAAATCTTGACAAAACCTATCGTCCCCTTTTTTTATCTCAATTATAGATCTAGATCAAACAAATTCAAGATTCAAGAACTGATAATCATATAGAAGGTATTCTGTATGGTTAAATAAAAGTGGTAAAATACCTTCAAATAGTTAATAAAGGAGGTGTTTTATGATAAATTATGTTGGGATGGATCTTCACTCTACTAATACTGTATTAGGTATGGTAGATGAAGATGGTAAGCGAATTTACAGGAAGAAAATTCCCAATCATTATGCATTGATATCTAAGGAGTTGCATCCTTTTAAAGAGAAAATTAAAGGTGTTGTTGTAGAATCTACTTACAATTGGTACTGGTTGGTTGATCATCTAATTGAAGATGGTTACAAAGTTCATCTGGCAAACCCGTCAGCAATCAAGCAGTATGAAGGCAAGAAGTATGTAAATGATCAGGATGATGCTTTTTTTTTGGCAGAGCTATTAAGATTAGATATATTACCCACTGGTTATATTTATCCTAAGAAAGAGAGGTCAGTAAGGGATTTATTGAGGAAGCGTTTAATGTTAGTTCGGCAAAGGACTGCCCATATATTAAGCTTTGAGAGTTTTTATTGTCGCAATACTGGTTTGCGTATGAGTTGTAATGATGTAAAAAAGCTCAACATATCAGACGTGGAGCATATGTTTGAATCTGATTATCAAGTTTTATCAGCACAGGCCAATATTGCCACAATTATATTCCTTAATGAAAGGATAAAAAAAATTGAAAAGGCAGTTTTAGATTTTATGAAACCTATGCCACAATTTGAAAAACTATTAACTATCCCCGGAATAGGGAATATTCTTGCTCTTACTATCTCGCTTGAAGTAGGAGAAATCGATCGTTTTAAAAAAGTAGGAAATTACTCCTCTTACAGCAGGTGTGTTTCAAGTGGTAAATATTCGAATGGAAAAAAGAAAGGTGAAAACAACAGAAAGAATGGCAATAAATATTTATCCTGGGCTTATGTTGAAGCAGCCAATCATTCGAAAAAAAATTGCCCTTATGCAATGAAATTTTTCCAGAGAAAGGCTGCTAAAACGAGTAATATTGTAGCAATAAAAGCTTTAGCTCATAAAATTGCCCGTGCTTCTTACTATGTGATGAAAAATCAAGAAAACTATGATATTGAACGTATATTCGGACCAATAAAAAAACAGGCTGCGGCAGTGAACCAGTAATGGGGTTGGATTAAAAACCACCAGAACTGATTGGAAACCTGCCGCAACCTTTTAAACACGGTAATGTTTAATAACTCTCGCCCATCCCTTGAGCCAATCGGGGTTGGACAAAGAGCCATAAGTATCTGTAAACTCGAAATTATGGACATGGGATGGCACCAAAGGTTTTCTGGAGCACCAAAAGGTGCAAAGGCGAATAAATATTTTTTTTGGATATATTTCCATATTTTTATTCTCCAAATCCATATGGATGACTGGTGCGGGAATTTTAACCCTGTAAACCAAAAATAATAGAAAACACGGGCGCGAAAAGGGCTAAACGTTACCATTGAAGTAAATTATAAACCGATTTTGAAAAAAAATCAAAAAGATTAGTCTATTTACTTGACAATTAACTTCTAATGGATGACCCCATTAATTTTTGCTGACCCCATTAATTTTTGCCAAAAATCTTTTGAAATTTCCCATGTTTGTCAAATTTCAACACTTTTTTCCACCCTAACGTATAA
>JAUWQW010000014.1 GCA_030610885.1 Candidatus Aminicenantota bacterium
AATGCAAAAGTGGGCAGAAGATTCTTTAAAAGAGGGGCTTAGACAACTTGATAAAAGAATAGGATGGAGGACACGGGATAAATTATTTAATCTTTTAGAAAATAATCTTGACATAAAAAAATATAGAATCCCTTCATGGAAAAATTTAGATATTAATGCAGAAAAGATTGTAAAAGGAATTATACTAAATGTTAATAGAAATAGAGCAATTGTAAGAATTGATAAATATACGGGAAAATTAAGTTCAAAAGATGCATTATGGACAAAAAGGAGTTTAAAAAGCATATTAAAGAGGGGGGATGTTGGCCTTTTCAGGATAAAAGAAATTAATAATAAAAAAATGGAATTAATTTTAAGCCTTGAACAGGAGCCAGATGTTCAGGGTGCTGTATTAGTAGTGGATAATAAAACAGGACAGATAAAGGCAATGGTAGGTGGATATTCATTTAAAGATAGTAAATGGAATAATGCAACTCAGGCTTTAAGACAAACTGGCTCAACATTTAAACCTATCATTTATACTGCAGCACTTGAGAATGGATATACTCCTGCAACTATTATAAAAGATGAACCATTTTCCTATTTTGATAAATGGACAAATGAGATATGGGAACCTCAGAATCATGACGGGCATTTTAAGGGATTAATAACATTTAGACGTGCTCTTGAGCAGTCAAGAAATGTTGTGACAGCAAAAATTGTTGAACAAATAGGACCTCAGAGGGTGGTTGAATATGCAAGGAAATTTGGAGTTACTTCAAAATTAAAACCTTTCATGGCAATTTCTCTTGGAGTTTTTGAAGTAACATTAAAGGAAATGGTTGCAGCTTATACTGTTTTTCCTAATTATGGTGTTAGAGTTAATCCTTATTATATAACAGAGATAAGAGATCAAAATAGTAATATTATTGATGAGAATTATCCGGAAAGGAAGCAGGTGGTTGATAAAAATATAGCATTTATTATGAATTACATGTTACAGGGTGTTGTAAAGTATGGAACAGGATGGAGGGCTCGATATTTGGAAGCTCCAATAGGTGGTAAAACAGGAACCACAGATGATTATACAAATGCCTGGTTTATTGGTTTCTCATCATCAGTGACAGTAGGAGTATGGATTGGGTTTGATATTACAAAAAGCCTGGGTAATGATGAGACAGGTTCAAGAGCCGCTGCTCCGGTTTTTGTGAGTTTTATGGAGAAATATTTGAATAAGTATAAAGAACCTCAGCAATTCAGAAAACCTTCAGGTATAATAATGGTTGATATTGATAAAATAACTGGTAAATTATTAATCGCAGATTGTATATACCCTTTTAAGGATGCTTTTGTGACTGGAACAGAGCCACTTGAATTCTGTACAGAGGAAGAACACGCGAAATTTATAGATTATTATGATACAGAAGAAGATACAATTGATGAAGAAGATTAATTTTTATTAAAAAAAGCAGGATTATTAATCCTGCTTTTTTTTTAATTATATAAAAATGGGCTGCCTGTTCTAATTATCCACTTGCTTTATTTCTTTTTTTTCAACCTTTTCGCCGATTTTTTTTTCTTCTTTTATTTTCTCTTTCTTTTTTATAAGGAAATATGCCATATAAAAATTATCCGGCCTTGTAAGTTTTATTCTGAAATATTCATATCCTCTTAACATTTCTCTTTTTAATCTGTATCTGAATTTTTTGTATTTACCTTTATATGGTTTGATAATTGCCATCTCTTCAAATAAAAGCTCTTTCTTTTTATTAAGTATTATAAAATACGGAATTTCATCTTTTTTTGTAAATTTAACTCTATATATTCCCCTGTTATAATCTTTTTTAGCATGAACAAAAACTTTTGGGAAATAAACTCTTCCCAGGTTAATTTCTTCATTCTTGATATTCTGAGTATTTTTGTCATTCTGGGCATAAAAAATACATGATATGAGTAATATAAAAATAATTGATATAATTATCTTTTTCATCTTATTCTCCTTTTTTATTTCTTTTTGTCAAGTTTTGCACCCACCATTTTATTCTGTTTAAATTATAGGTCATAATATTTTTAAAAGTCAAGAGAAAAATACTTTTTAATTTTATATAATAATTATATACAGAAAAATATTTTACAATTTTATTAATGTCGGTTACAATATTTCTGTCTTAATTTTTTAAAAATAGGTATGAATGGAGGAAAAATGCAAGAAATATTGAATTATCAAATTCTTAAAATTTCAGCTCACAGGTATTTTATTGGTTTAGGGATAATAATTTTATCAATTATTATTAAAATAATTTTTGATAAGATCATATCTAAAGGGCTAAAGAAATGGGCTAATAAAACTAAATTTATATATGATGATATATTAATTGAAGCATTAATCCCGCCATTTAGGCTTATGATCGTAATAGCTGGGATATATTTTGCTACAACATATATACTTTTAGGGAAAATAAGGCTTATTCCTCCAATTGTTGGGAAGATTATGACTGCTATTATTTTGACAATTATACTATGGTCAGTTTACAGGTTAACTGAAATAGTAACTGAAATTATGAAGAACATTTTTGATAAATCAGATAAAATTCTTTCAAAACAATTCATCCCGATAATTAGAACAAGTTTGAGAATAATTGTTCTGATAATAGGTGGAATAATGATTGTTCAGAATCTTGGAATAAATGTTAGTAGTCTTATTGCAGCTGGAGGAATTGGGGGTATTGCTATTGCTCTGGCAGCTCAGGATTCTTTAGCAAATATATTTGGAACTTTTGTTATGTTTTCAGATAAACCTTTTAAAATTGGGGATTATATTGAATTTAAAAATGTTTCTGGAGTTGTGGAGTCTATTGGATTAAGGTCAACAAAAATAAGAACTTTTGACAAATCACTTATTTCAGTTCCGAATAAACTTATAACATCTGAAATGGTTCAGAATTGGTCTGCAAGACCCAAGAGGAGAATAAAACTCAATATTGGATTAACATACAATTCAGCCTCAGCAAAAATAAAAGAATTAATAAAAAATATAAAGGATTACATAAAGAGTAGTAATGATTTTGATAAGGAAGATTTTGTTGTGAATTTTACAGAATTTAAAGACTCATCTCTCTCTATCTTTATTAATTGTTTTGCTGCAACAACCAATTACAATGAGTATTTAAGGATTTTAGAGGATTTTAATATTGCTTTAATGAAGATGGTAGAGGATTTAGAGTTGGAATTTGCATTTCCAACACAGAGTATTTATCTTGAAAAAGGAGAAATAAAAGAGGTAAAAGAGAAATAGAAATGGAAAATTATTTAAAAGAATTAATAGCAATAGAAGGCATGGTTGAGGCAGAGATTATTAAGTCAAAACTTGAGAGTTTTTCAATACCATGTATGCTTAAATTTGAGGCAATTGGCAGGGTTCTGGGCATTACTACAAATGGACTTGGAAAGGTTCAGGTTATGGTACCTTCAGAATATTATGAAAAAGCAAAAGAGATCATAAAAATAGAGAAACAAGAATAAGAATAAGGTTGTATGGAACAGGTACACCTGTTCCGAATGAAAGCCCTGACCCCATTTTTGGAAGAAAAATAGATAGGGAAAACTTTTATAAATTCACTACGTAAAAACTTATATTAAAAAAGGAGAAAACATGGTTAAAAAAAGATTTGCTTTAATTGTAGTTTTAGCGCTTTTTTTGTCTTTTACGAACGGATTAAGTGCGTACAAGTGTCAGAAGGAGGATATACCGTTAATTCCTATGAAGGATTTTTTCAGGAATCCCGTGAAGGTTTCGTATAATCTGTCTCCGGATGGAGAATATCTGGCTTTTTTACAACCCTGGAAAACCCGTCTGAATGTTTTTGTTCAGAAGATAGGCAGCAAAAAGGTGATTCGAATAACAAGTGCTGAAAAAAGGGATATTGCAGGTTTTTTGTGGGGGAACAACAAAAGAATCGTTTACATTCAGGATTCCGGAGGAGATGAAAATTACAGGGCTTATGCTGTGAATATTGACGGATCGAACCCTAAAGATCTGACCCCCTTTGAAAAGGTGAGAACCGGTTTTATTGATGAATTAAAGGATAATCCCGATTACATGCTGATAAGCCTCAATAAAAGAGATAAGAGAATATTTGATGTTTACAGGGTAAATATTAATACGGGTGAAATGAAGATGGTGGCAAAGAATCCCGGAAATATTCAAGGCTGGATTACAGATCATGACGGGAAACTGCGTGTTGCAACAACCACAGATGGGGTGAATAACAGTGTTCTTTACAGGGATAAGGAATCTGATGTTTTTAGGAAAATTGTAACTGTGAATTTCAAAGAGACCCTGGCACCGTTATTTTTCACTTATGATAATAAGTTTATGTATGTTGCTTCTAACCTCGGAAGGGATAAGATAGCAATTTTCAAGTATGATATTGCCAATGGAAAGCTCATGGAAAAAATATATGAAGACCCCGATGTAGATGTTACCCGTCTCTTAAGATCCGATGATAGAAAAAAAGTATTGGGAGTTATTTTAAATAAAGAAAAACGTTATTATCATTTTTTTGATGAACAAAGGAAAAAATTACAGGAAGATTTCGAAAAACGGCTTCCCGGTCTCGAAATTTTTATAGCTAGCACCAGCAGAGATGAATCAAAACTGCTTTTGAGAACCTACAGTGATAAAACCAGGGGTTCCTACTACTATTATGACCTTAAAACAAAGGATTTCAAACATCTTGTGGAAATAAGCCCATGGTTAAAACATGAGTTAATGTGTGATCAAAAAGCGATAAAATATAAATCGAGAGACGGTTTGACAATTCACGGATATTTAACCCTTCCAAAGGGAAAGAAAAAGAAAAATCTGCCTGTGATCATTAATCCTCATGGTGGTCCATGGTATAGAGATAGCTGGGGTTATAATCCTGAAATTCAGTTTCTGGCAAATCGCGGATATGCGGTGTTGCAGATGAATTTCAGAGGTTCAACAGGATATGGCAGAAATTTCTGGGAAATAAGTTTTAAAAAATGGGGAAAGGAGATGCAGAATGATATTACTGATGGAGTTAAGTGGCTGATCAAAGAAGGTATTGCTGACCCCAAACTGATTGGTATCTATGGAGGATCTTATGGCGGTTACGCAACCCTGGCAGGATTGACTTTTACTCCTGATTTGTATGCTTGTGGTGTCGATTATGTTGGAGTTGCCAACATTTTTTCATGGCTAAAAGCATTTCCCCCGTATTGGAAACCTTTTATGGAGATGATTTATGAAATGGTGGGGGATCCTGAAAAAGATAAAGAACTGCTTAGATCGGCTTCACCTTTTTTCCATGTTGACAAAATCAAGGCTCCTCTTTTTGTTGCACAGGGAGCCAATGATCCCCGTGTTCCAAAAGCCGAATCCGATCAAATTGTAAATGCTTTAAAGAAAAGAGAAATAGATGTTCCTTATATGATTAAAGATAATGAGGGGCATGGGTTTAGAAATGAGGAAAACCGTTTCGATTTTTACAGAGCAATGGAAAAGTTTTTAGGAAAACATCTTGGCGGCAGAGTAGAAAAAACTGAAGCAGAAAAATAATATCAATAAGGTTAATTAAGGGTGCGGTAGAGATACCGTACCCTTTTTTTGTTTTTTTATGAAGAGATCATTATTTGTATGTGAGTTACTTTTATTTATCACAGCTTTGATCTGGGGCTTGTCTTTTGTTGCTCAACGTAAGGGGATGGAATTTGTTGGTCCGTTTATCTTTAATGGTATTAGATTTGCTCTTGGCAGTCTCTCTTTACTACCGTTATTATTTTTTTATAAAAGAAAAAAAAACAGAGAATTAAATAATCACAAACCCGGGATTTCATTATTACGTGGTAGTTTTTATGCAGGTATTGTCCTTTTTATTGGAGCAACTCTTCAACAGATCGGGATCATAAATACTACTGCCGGAAATGCAGGGTTCATCACAAGTTTATATGTGGTTTTTACCCCATTAATTGGATTATTTTATAAACATAGACCCTCGAAACAAGTTTGGGCAGGAGTGATTCTTGCAACTACAGGACTATACTTTTTAAGTGTTTCAGGAAGTTTTACGGTTTCTTCAGGTGATATTCTTGTTTTATTAAGTGCGATCTTTTTTGCTGTACACGTTTTACTTATAGCTTGGATTTCGCCGAAATTCAATGTTATTAAAATATCAATAATTCAATTTTCCATTACTTCGATATTAAGCCTGATCATTGCAATTTTTACTGAGGAAATAATATGGGAAAATATTAAATCTGCAGCAATCCCCATTTTATACGGAGGAATAATGGCTGTTGGAGTTGCATACACCCTGCAGGTTATTGCTCAGCAAAAAGCTAAGCCATCACATACTGCTATAATCCTTAGTTTCGAAGCTTTGTTTGCTGCTATCGGAGGTTGGCTTATTCTTAACGAGCTTTTTACTTCACGTGAAGTTGTCGGCTGCATTCTAATGCTTTCAGGAATAATTACAGCACAACTAAAATTAAAGATAAGAAATGTGATCTTTTTTAGGAGGGCTAAAAAATAAAAGAAGGCAAGTAATTTATTTTTTATATAGAAAGAACATGTTTTTTGTAAAATTTACAAAACTTTCTTGACATCAGTAGTTTTTTATATCAATATAATAATATACATAACAATATAAAAAAAGTTGTGTGTATAGCAGATATTCATTTAAAGAATATGTGGTTAATAGATGGATAAAAAAATAAATAGGGAGTTTTATGGATCCAATTGATGAGAAAAATTTACCCAGGGAATTATTAGAACGCCTTAGGCACGGCAGGGAGGAAACTTCCCTCGAGTATAAAGGGGACGTTCCATGGAGTGACCGCAAGAAGATGCTTGAGATACTCAAAACAATTTTTGCTTTGTCAAATGAGCAAGGTGGAGGAACTATCATTATTGGAGTTAAGGATAATGGAGAGAGGATTGGATTATCTGAAGAGAATTTTTCAACATATTCCCACGACGACATCAACCGAAAATTAAAAGGAAAAGCAAATCAGAATATTCACTGTAAAGTGACTAAACATAAAGTTCGAATGGAAGGTAAAGATACTGAAAAAAATTTTGTGTTTATAGAAATTGCAGAAAGTAAGGAATTTCCTTTGGTTTACACTAGCGGTCCCCTAAAATTTAATCCAAGTGTAAAATCGTATGGCGAAAATATCGCCTTACGCGCTTCTGCACTATATATAAGGAATCAGAACGAAAACGGTAATAAGGAAATAGAAACCACAGAAGAATGGCATAACCTAATAGAAAGGACTTTTGCAAAGTACGAACGAGAAACGCTTCGTCGCTATTCTACAATACGAGGCGAGAAACGCAACCCTTTTGATGAAGAATTAAAAATATGATTAACGAGATACAACAAAAAATAAAAAAAAAGGGATATTGGAGGGTCATAATCCGTCCTTCTCAAGAGTTTTATAAGAAAGATCGCTTTGAGTTATCAAAGTTGGTGGGTGTGATAGAAAAAGCCCAGGTCAGATTAAGGGGATGGCATTACCCGTATATTAATAGAGAAGGACTTTCATGTTCCTTGCAAGATAGAGTTACTAATTGGGTTAAATGTAAAGCCCGCGTTGACTATTGGGATTTTTCTTTGAGTGGGCAGTTTTCGCGCTTGCTTACTATGAGAGAAGAATACTACATTGACGAAAAAAAGGAACAGGAAATTAAATCAGATTTTGTATTTAGCAAGTATAAAGTAAAAAGAGCAAAGAGCTTTTTGGAGGTTGTTTCTACAGTATATGAACTTACGGAAATCTACCTTTTTGCCGCAAATCTAGCACAATTGGGACAGTATACCGATGTAGACACATTTGAAATAATTATAGAGCTACATGATGTGAAGAATAGGATGCTTTTTTTTTGGGATTCTTTTCGTCGTGATCTGGTAGAGCCTTATATTTTTGACGGAACGGACAATGTAATTCGTTTTAAGGATACATATAAGAAAGACGAGCTGATTGCCAAATCTGATTCTATTGCCATAGAAAAAGCGATTGAGATATTCAAGTACTTTAATTGGATAAATCCGAGCAAGCAAATGCTCCGCGGTGACCAGAAAAAACTACTTAAAGGAACTTGGTAATTTTGTATTATGCTTTACGAAGTTTTTAATTCATTACAAGAAGCACACGGAGAGGATTATTTTACGTTGCGAGTAAGCGACTTGCCTGCTACGGTTGGAAATGAAGGGGAATAAGTAATTTATTTTTTCTATAGAAAAAACATGTTTTTTGTAAAATTTACAAAAGTTTGTTGACATTAGAAATTTTTTATATCAATATAATATTATATACAACAATATAAAAAGGAGTTATGTTTAAAAATTATAAAAAGGGAAAGATATGAAATTTTGGGATGTAGAAATAGAAAAGAAATTCTTTACAGAAGCAATGAGAAATTTTGCTTCTCCTGAACAATTATTTTATAACTTATTAGATGGTTACTTCGCTTATGTTCCAAAAGGTAAAGGTGCGGAAGGGCAAACTTTACAAAGTAGGAATTCTCTAATTGGACAATATACTGAAAAATGGAGCAAAGATTTTTTTCAACCTATTGCGGAAAAATTAGGTCTGTTTGCTGTAAACAGTGTTGTTTGTTCTGAATTGGGTTTGACAACTCAAAGTGATGCTGATTTGGCGTTTTGTACAACTAATGAAACTCAACAAAAGGCAAAAAATATAAAACTTCTTTTTGAAATTAAAATGAGTATTGTCAACAATTATAAATTCGAAAATAAGCAAGTATTTTTTGTTGGGGACTATAAAACTCATAAAGGCAACCCATCTATTTTACGTTCTGACTCTATGTTAAAAGCAATTGGTAAATCTATAAATATAAGAGTTTCGGGATCAGAATCAACAATAATTCCTATTGTCATTCTTGGGAATAGCCCAATAACGAAAAATTATGCCCAAAAAGTTGATTTTTTAAAAAAAGCAGGGATTATTCAAAGTTTTATTTCCTTGTATCTAAACCCTACAGACGATTTTATTAAAAACACTGCTAATAAAGGATTTCAAACATTTGATAAATATCAGGAATTAACGGAATACATATCAACTTTAGTTAATTCAGATATGAATTTCTTTTCTTCAATGTTACCCCAAAAGAAACTTGGAAATATCATTTTCACTTCTTCGCAAGAAAAGAATGATATTTCAAGAGCCGAAAAATTTCTTAATCTTATTAGGGAATAGAAAATTATGAAGAAAAATAATCAAGGAACAGTAACAAGCTCATTCGGAACAAATGGAAGAGTAAATCACGATTCAAGTAAATTTTATGATTCAAAACTTTATAAAGAATTAGAAAATAAAAAATATATAAATAAAAGTGTAAATTTATTCCCGGAAAATCTTTTAAATAAAACGGTTCTTGGTTCTGCGGAAGATATGTCAATGCTTCCTGACAATTCTTTGCATTTAATGGTTACTTCCCCACCTTACAATGTTTCAAAAGAATATGACGAAGATTTGTCATTAACTGAGTATTTAGAAATGTTAAAAAAAGTCTTTACTGAAGTTTATAGAGTATTGGTAAATGGAGGTCGTGCTTGTGTTAATGTAGCCAACCTCGGCAGAAAACCATACATTCCATTATCAGATTACATTTCTAAAATGATGATAGAAATAGGTTTCAATATGCGGGGGGAAATTATTTGGAATAAAGCGGCAAGTGCGAGTCCTTCAACTGCTTGGGGGAGTTGGATGTCTGCTTCAAATCCGATATTAAGAGATATTCACGAGTATATTTTAGTTTTCTCAAAAGGTGATTACAAAAGAGATAGAAAAAAAATAGAAAAAAACATTAAACAAAGCACTATCTCAAAAGAAGACTTTATGGAATGGACAAAATCAATTTGGACATTTAAAGCTGAATCTGCTCGCAGAGTGGGGCATCCCGCTCCATTCCCGATAGATTTACCATATAGATTAATTCAATTATATTCTTTCACAACTGATATTATTTTAGATCCATTTATGGGAAGTGGAACAACTGCAATTGCCGCACTAAAAAGTAATAGAGATTTTGTTGGTTTTGAGATTAACGAGGACTACATAAGATTAACAAAAACAAGAGTTGAGCCTTATAGGAGTATGTTTAATCTTGTTTGAAAACAAAACACATAACACATCGTTGCATCTAACATTTTTTCGCCGACGCTTCATAGCGGCAGGACATAAATAGTGACAGATGTCTATTTATTATCTATTATAATTTAAAAATGACAAAATTAACATATGAATGGAGTTTTTTGGAAAAAATATTTTGTTGGGCTAGATATTTATATTGGTCTGATATTCATTTTAAAAAATTATGTATGTGGCTAGAAAAAGAGAAATTGGGAAAGGAAAACCCTTTAGGGTCACATTTTTTTTATCTAATATCCCAGTTTTACGCAAGTTTGTATGTGGTTGTAGAGGGGTGGAAAGATCTGAAATTAAAGGACTCTCTAATAGATAATCTTCTGGATAACGAGTTAGTAAAATTACTGAAACGATACCGGAATTCGGTTTATCATTATCAGCCCAAAATGTTAGAAGATAGATACATGGCTTTTTTGAAGAAATCAGAAACTACGGCGGAATGGACATCTCATCTCCACACAGAATTCTGTTATTTTTACATGAAGTTGTTATACAGTTTTGAAGGAAGTCCAGAACAATTGATGGAATTCATTAAATTCGCGAAAGAAAATGTAGGATGGTTACCTAAGGGAGAAGCTTCTGGGGCCATTTTTAATGGTATGGAAAAAACAAACAAGGTTAAAAGAATGTTGTATCAATATAGAGACACATCAAGTACCGCTGCAAAAGATTTGTGTAAAACTATTGTAGACTTAAATAAAATAGCCCGTCAAACCAGAAAAAGAGATTTACAGTGGAAATTGGAATTTATTCAAAAGAATTTAACACCCCAAAAATAAACAAAACAATTTTTTTATAAAAGGAGAGAGTATGTTAAGAAAGGAAATAGAAGCAATTCTTGAAGATGATTTCATTAACTTTTTGAAACAAAACAACTTGTTGGAAAAATTCCAGAACAAAGAGATAGAATGTAGCCTATGCAACACTCCTATTACTCTCGATAATATATTCGCAATATACTTTGACCAGTCATTCAAATTCTGTTGTAATGACTTTTCTTGCGCTGAAAAATTCAACCAGAGAGAGAACAGATGAGTATCCTGATTGTTATAATATTTATATTATTGGGAATCATTGTTTACTTTTTAAAAAATCCGGAAAAAGTTGATAAATGGAGTTATTTAATCAATAAATTTTTACTATGGAGAACTGAAAGGAGAGAAAAAAAAATAATTTCAAAAGGTCTTGATTATAGAATTAGTAGTGTCGCAAAGAAAATCAACAACGAAGCTAATGGGATTATACCTTTCGGAGTAAGAATACATTGGAAAAACGTAGAAGAAATTTCTACATTTGTACAAAAAAACAATGTAATAATTGTCTTAAAGAAAGAAGACAATTCTGATAAAAACATAATAGATGCATGTATGGCTTTCGTCCCCCAAGCAGTTTTACCTAAGGCTAGGAATGTTATAAGAAACGATTTGATAAATTCAATTGACTACTATTTGATAAAAAAAATTTTAATGTCTGGGAATTATGACTCTGCTTACAATTTCTTTGTAAAAAATGTTTTAGATAAAAACCATCTTGTAGATCGTCAATTAAAAACAACTATGAATGATTTATCAAATCTAGATTCGATCGGATTTTTCACAAGAGTCCTGCTTGAAGAATACAGAAAACTAGGGAATTTAACTTATGGTACCTCAGAAGAATACAGATACAAAAGCGAAACATATGATTTTTTTAGATTTTTGAAAAACCTGTCCCAGAGATCGCCAGGTGATGACAAACCCCCACTAATTTTCAACGGTAAAAGAATAAAGATTGCAATTATTTTTGTGGCTAAAAAAGCAACTCTAATGAGTTGGGGAGTAGATGCCCATCTAAACAGAATAAAAGAAGATTGCCGATTAGGTGTTCAAAGAATTTTTGTTTTTTCCTACGCCCAAAGTATTAATGAAGTCATAAAAAGCGAGGAAGGATATGCCATCAGTGTCAAAAAAAGAAAATCATTTATTCCACTATCTCAAATCGAACGCCGATGTAAAGACCTAAATTGTATCAGATTAGTTAAAAAGCAGATGTATAAAACATTTGATACGACTGGTCGTAAAAGAACAGCTAAATTTTTGTTATATGAAGTCATTCCAACAGGCGATCTTTAAACAATATGTTTTTATCATTCCCAGCAGCTAAAAATGAATGATTTGTAAGCGCCTCCCTTTATATTTACAATCATATTTTAATTTATTAAGATTTTTTATTTAAATATATTTCCAAATATTAATCGGCAGTAGATAGTAGATTAAAAACATCTTCTACTGTATTCTGGGATCAGGTCTTGTATTTTGCAATGTTTTTTATAATAAATTTTATTTTTAAATTCTCAAATATGTATGCTTGATTCCAAGTCCCCTGAAGTAATGGTCATATTGAAAGGTTTAATAGAACTATTCAAGAGCAATTTGTGCAATGGCATGAGGAGGATTTATACGAAGATATACAAGAATTTAATAGAAAACTAATGGGGGATTTGATCTGGTATAATACAGAAAAACCTCATAGGAGTATTAACAAATTATCTCCTATGATGTATTATATTAATGTGGTTATTAAGAATAAAAAAAACTCTCTAATATGTTATGGATTCTTATAGGTATTTGCTTTATTATATAATATTGAGTATGATAAATCATAACAAGAAAAAGAATAAGGGTGTATGGAACAGGATCTTTATTTTTTTTGTATATTTTGTTGACAATATAAATCGTATAAGTAAAATGTATGTAATGTCAGAATACATAAAATTTTTGAGGAAAATAAAAGAAGTATATGTAAAAAGCCTTAGAAAAAGCTGGAATCAAATTCTTTTAAAATTACCGCATAATCTCTTTTATATTAATCAGATAAAATTTTTGAAAAAAGGAGGTTTTAGATGAAAAGAAAAATCTGGATAGGAATCACTATTGTCGTAGTTGTGGTCATAATGTTAGTCGCGACTGCTCTTATGAACGGCTGTGCAAAGCAGCCGTCGCCAAAGAAATTAGATTTAGTGCTTGCAGTTAATGTTACGACTTATTCAGCCCCAGTTTACATTGCTCTGGCGAAGGGCTTTTGGGAAGAAGAGGGTTTGAAAATAACCAGAAAGGATTTTGCTGCTGGTCGATTTTGCTTAGATGCAATTCTGGGAGGAAAAGCCGATTTTGGTACTGTGGCAGAAGCACCTATGGTTTTTGTCGGACTGACAGGACAAAAGGCTTTGATAATAGCAACTATGGCTTCTGGTGACAATGAGATGAAAGTCATAGCTCGAAAAGACCATGGCATCGTTTCACCCCTGGACATAAAGGGCAAGAAAGTTGCGGCACTCGTTAGTACTGTGTCAGAATTCTTTTTGTATCTCTTCCTAAATGAGCACGGAATGACGATGTCTAACATAAATCTTGTCAACCTAAAGCCGGCAGAAATGCCCAACGCTCTGATAAATGGTGACATCGACGCTTTTGCAGTATGGGAACCTTTCGTTTACAATGCCGGCAAAGTATTAAATGAAAAGGCAACAGTCCTCTCTTCAAAAGGGCTTTATGACATTCCGTTTAATATCGTAATTCCTGAGGAACTTGCGCAGAAATATCCTGAAACTATAAAAAGTATTTTACGAGGATTGGTCAAAGCGGAGCAATTTATTGGCACAAATAGGAAAGAGGCTTTAGAGATAATTTCAAAGGAAGTTGGACTTTCTACCGATGTTCTTGAAGGGTTAGCCAAAGATATTAAATTTGAATTAATGCTAAACAACTCAACTATTGACCTGATGGAGAGAGAGGCAAAATGGGCTATTGAAGCCGGTTATGCTCCGAAAGATGCGAAAATTCCAGATTATCGCTCATTGTTCTATACTAAGGCACTGAAAAGTCTCAATCCAAAAGCAGTTACCATTGAGTAATTGGTATTTGTGAGCTATGATTCCATTCATTAAAAAACTCAGCTCGAAGCGACTCGCTATCCTCGTACCAATCCCACTGTTTCTGCTGTTGTGGGAGATAGTGTCACGAGTTGGTTTGTATAATGCCGCCCTTTTCCCTCCACCCAGCAGAGCTTTATTAGCGCTCATCGAAATGCTGAAGGAAGGAACTCTACTTTCTGATGCTTTTATCAGTGTTAAAAGGGTATCTATTGGATTTTGTCTTGGTTCATTTGCAGGGATTAGTATTGGCACTCTCACAGGAAGAAGCAAATTTTTCGGAATAACACTCGGGCAGCTTATACAGCTTTTTCGCCCTATACCTGTGATAGCTTTTGTTTCCTTAACCATTATATTTTTTGGTCTTGGTGAGTTCTCCAAATATTTTCTCATAACATGGGGTGTCTTTTTTCCTGTCTGGTTGAATACAGACACTGGAATTTCAAGAGTAGAAAGTAGCTATTTAAGGGCAGCCCAAAGCCTAGGGGCAAATACGAGACGACTTCTTACTGAAGTAATAATCCCTGCAGCTTTGCCTTATATTGCAGCTGGCATGCGAATAGGTATCGCAGTGGCATACATTTGCCTAATCGTCGCTGAAATGACTGGTGCTTCTGAAGGACTCGGCTATCGTATTGAGATAACTCGTTTAGTATTCAGGATTGATAAAATGATTGGGATTCTGGTTGTCCTCGGAGTGTTGGGGGCATTATCTGATGGTGCTTTTGTATGGTTTAGAAACAAGTTACTCCCATGGCATAAATGGATTTAAAAGAGAAATACAAAATGAAAGGAGACAGTGTCGTAATCCCCAAAATATCAGTTAGAAACTTGACAGTCATTTATAGGGGAAATCATGATACGCCTGCTGTACAAGACTTCTCGTTTAATGTCCCGGCTGGAGGATTTACCAGTCTTTTAGGAACTTCCGGCTGTGGTAAGTCAACCATAATCAATGCAATTGCTGGTTTTGTTCCCCCAACTAAAGGACAGGTACTGATGGATGGCAACCCAATAATGGGACCCGGACCCGACCGTGTCGTTGTATTTCAAGATTATGTACTTTTTCCATGGAAAACAGTTTTGGGAAATGTTGAATTCGGTCCCAGGATGAGCGGGAAAAGTAAGAATGATTGTGAAAATATTGCCAAAGAATATATTGAACTAGTTGGGTTGCGGGGATATGAGCATAAATATCCTGGAGAACTTTCTGGTGGAATGGCTCAGAGAGTTGGTTTAGCACGCGCATTGGCAAGTGAGGAAACAGGTGTAATTTTAATGGATGAACCTTTTGGTTCACTCGATGCGCAAACTCGCTTAATAATGCAGGAATTATTGTTGAAAATCTGGGAGGATCTTCACAAAACCATAGTTTTTGTAACCCATGATGTGGATGAAGCCATATTGCTGGCCGAAGAAATCATAATAATGACTGCTTCTCCGGGAAGAGTGAAAAAGGTTATAGATGTTCCTATGTCAAGACCTCGTTCTTATCGTGATATAGCCAGTGCTGAATATATACAGATTAAAGGAGAAGTGCTTACATTGATAAGAGAAGAAACCCTTAAGATAATGAATGTTTCAAGTTTAGTCAAAAAATAGGAGGTGCTCTCATGTGTATCCAAGATGCCGCAAGCTTTCTTACACAGGTTTTTCTCCCCATAACTATAGGGATGGCAGCATTATTTTACACCTTTGCATTCACTTTTTTCAAGAACTTACTTCATGAGCTAGATGAATATTTAAAAAATGAACTAAAATCTGATCCTAATAAAGAAATGTCAATAAAAGAAAAAGAAATAAAAAAAAAAGAAGAGTATTGCAACATTGTCAACTACTGTCATTTAGGAGAACTGATTATGCACCTTCTTTTTTCGTGGTGTACATTTTCTTTTCTTTTTGGCGTGTTTAGCTATATGGGTCTGAATTCAATGTATATGACTTCGGATCCAATTTGGTGGAAGATAATACTTGGAATCGTTTTAGCATTCTTGTGTGCATTATCTGTTAGATTGATATATCGTGACTTAAATAATAAAAAAATTAAAGTAATCGGGCTCGGAACTGCTTTTCTTCTTGCTGTGCCAACCCTGGGCTCATTTTTTATTTTATTCTTAATATTTTGTCATGATCTATCCAAAATATTGCCAGTTATTCTACTGCTTATGCTAATGGGTTTGGTATTCTATTTACTATACTGGTTCTTTATGTCTTTTAAATATTCTCCTCTGCGATCTTTGCAGGAATTACGAGGTACCGTAAATTAGGTCGGACCAAGTGATCACAACCGGGAAAGGAAGTATGGAATTAAAAAAACATATAATGTTGATTGCAATGCCCACGCCCGTGGGATTTGCGAATACATTAGCAGATGTATCATTTGAGCAAATAGGGTTGGGATATATTGCGGCAGTACTTGAGAATAGAGGGCATGATGTTCTCCTATTCGACGCTTATTCAAGGGAGTTAGAGGAATTAAAAATCAACGAAAAAATCGCAGGTTTTAAGCCAGATTTCGTGTGTTTATCGCCAACATATCTGTCTTGGGATGTAACAATAAGAATTCTCCAAGCAACGAAAAGGATTAGTCCGGGGATTAAGGCGATACTCGGTGGTCCCCATGTATCTTTCGAACCTGTTTTAAGTCAAGCTTTAAGGAGATTTGATTGTATTGATTACATAATAAGAGGAGAGGGAGAAAGAAGTATAATATCTATGGTAGAGGATATTGATACAAAGACGATTAGCAGCACTCCTGGAGTGTGTTATAGAAATAAAGATGGAACACTCCACATTTCGGATGAGTTGTCTGAGCAAGTAGAAAATCTGGACGAACTTCCTTTTCCTTTAAGAGATATTGAGCCACTGTCAGGAAAATCGATGCGTATTACCACTTCGAGAGGATGTTATAGCAAAGGCAAGGGTTGTGGTTTTTGTCAAATGCCTCTTCAAAATCCACATGGCTGGAGAGGTAGAAGCCCAAAGAATGTTGTTGACGAAATTGAATTTTGGGCAAAGAAGGGGCATAGAAGTTTCGTATGTGCAGAGGGTGATTTCTTAGGCCTATCCAAGTATGGAATCAAAAGAGCTGGCGAAATCGGGGAGGAAATACTGCGAAGAAATCTAGATATTCGTCTTAGGGTATTTGGTGGAGTTTCTGGTATAATTGCTGCTGAAAAAGATGGTGTTCTCTCCACATTAAAAAAAGCTGGTCTCGAAAGAATGTATCCGGGCGTCGAAGCAGGTAATGAAGAGGATTTGAAACTCTATGAAAAGAATATCACAATAGACCAAATTAAAAAATCAATTGACATTCTCAGAAAAAGGAGTATTGGTTTGCAAATTGGGTTCATTATGTTTAATCCATGGAGCAACAGTAACCGACTGATAGCCAATGTTTCTTTACTTAAGCAAATTGACCAGGCTCACTTATGGTTTAATTTTGCATACAGACTCGGTCTGTTTCCGGGAACACGACTACTTAGTAGAGTATGTGAAGAGGAATTATTACTTAAGCCTATGGATAGTGTAGGATTAGGAAGCGAGCTTGTTCACAATTATCGGTTCAAGGTGCCTTATATAGCACAGATTGTGGACGCGTGCGCAGAGATTCTCCGCGCAGAAGTAGTTATTCGAGTAGATAGATTGCTTATTACTGCTGGAGTGCTTACTTCTGATTCCACTCTGGATGAAAATAACTATCCTCTAGATTCTCGCAGATCAAACATGAAAAGAGAGTATGAAAAATTCAAAGAGATTCTCGCGAATCTTAATAATATTACTTTTTTTAGCATATTAGAACTTTGTGAACGTAATGGCTTAGATAAAGAATTAGAAAATATTATCAGTCGTCACCTTACCAATCTGGAGGAAAATGTACCATATGTCGAGAAGTTATGTAATAACGTGACAGCGATATGAATTGATAGTGGATTTTAACTCGAAAGTTGAGCAATGAGTTTGGGCGCGAAAACTAAGTTTTCACAACACAAACACAGTTTCTGCAGTCCAGTATAATTGGGGCTTTTTTTGCCGGAATTGCTGGAAGTCTTTATCCCCGAATTATGTAGATACTGTATTTGAAAAGATAAAAGAGATTAATAAAGAAGGAACAACCATTCTCCTTGTTGAGCAGAATGCGAGAATGGCTTTTGAATATGCAGATAGAGGTTATGTATTTGAAATAGGTAAAATCGCTTTTGAAGATAAAGCAAAAAATCTCCTTGAAAATGATAAGGTCAGAAAGTCATTTTTAGGAGAAATTTAATCTCAATTGCAATTTATAATGTTCTGCCAAGAAAATAGTTTAGAGGAAGATACATTTACTTCAAAATAGCAATTTACATCCCTAACAAACTTTTACTGAAAAAAATACAAGATCGTTTTGTAATACAAATTCCCCTTTCTCTATTAAACTGTATCCAACTGGTTTTTTATTCAATAAAATCTCTTTGTTTCCATGCCAGAAATCCTTTGATTGATTTGTCAGGAAATCTGTAAGATCGGAAGATTTAAAAAAAATACCCTTTTTCAAAAAGTCGGGGCCCAGTTCTTTCATCACTATATTGAAAAATTTTAAATTGACCATACATTTTTCTTGCGAGGGGGTATCTGGACCCTTTTTATATGTAATTGAATCGCGGAAAGATGCATAAAAACTTCCACGTCTCATTACTGCACCCACTAACCCGGGCATAGCTCCTGAAAGTGCAATGGATGAGCCATCATGTATGACAGTTTTATCAATATCATCCACTGGTTTTCCATCCAGGAAGATAGTGCTAATCCTTTCTGCAATGTAATCTGAACTTATCTTCTGCTGCATACAGAGAAGCTCATTTAAGCTGCATCCTGCCCGAGACCAGATTATAAATCCCTTTTGAAGGATAGGGAGTATTCTCGCTAATACATGTTCCTCAACACATAAAGAGAGAGTTGTTAATTTACTATTATTCATTTCATATTAAAACAGCTGCCAGGGCTTGAGAAACCCCATCAGTTTAAAACGCCTTGCTTTTATTTACCAATTATATAACTGGTCCAAGTCTTCGTCTTTTATATCGAAAGTTACATTATGTGGGGGAAAGGCCTCGGTATAGAAATATTCGGGCAATCTATCATGCTTTGCAGTAAAACCAGCGTCAGTATTAAATTTTCTTTCCATTTTAAGAATGGATTTTCCAAGGGCGGTCACGTCATCTGCAGTCAGTGTAAGGCCGTAAAAGGCATTCAGTAAATCGATAAGTGCCTGGAATGTTTCGGGTTGATCCAAAACAGCAAAGGCGATAAAAAGGCACATACCTGTTGAATCTATTGCAGCAGTAGCAATCTGGAGGTTTCTTGAGAGATCTACCTGGCCTTCTGTTTTTAGCGGATCAACATCTCCTCCCACTTTAAGAATATTTGTTGCAATAGCATACCCGGAAGTATGGTCAGCACCCATAGTGGATGTAGCATAGGTAACCCCGATACCTTTTATAGCCCGTGGATCATAGGCAGGCATGGCCTGACCCTTAACCACAGGAGCTCTCTCCACCCCGTAGGCTTTAGCAGTAATCGCTGCTCCATTTCCCAGTATGCGGCCAAGAGGAGTGCCTTTTCCTACTTCTTTTATAAAATTGATAGCAGCCTCTCCATCCCCGAATTTGGCCAGACCTGCTTCCATTGCCACAGCAATAGCGGCTCCCATTTCAATAGTATCAAGCCCGAAATCATCATCCAGGCGGTCCAACATAGCAATAGTATCCAGATCATCGATTCCACAATTGGCCCCGTGAGCCCAAACAGTCTCATATTCGGGTTGTTTTGTCAGAAAATTTCCCTGTTTATCGTTATAGATTCCAGAGCATTGGATCACACAGCCTCTGTGGCATCCGTGAGTAGCGAGTCCTCCTCGTTTTGTTTGCAGCTCAACCTCAGATTCACCGCTTATTTTTGAAGCGCCGCTGAACTTTCCTGATTTAAAATTGTTTGTGGGGAATCCACCTGATTCGTTAATGATGTTTGTCAACACATTGGTTCCATATGTGGGAAGTGCTTCTCCTGTAACTGGATGTTTTTTCAGACCTTTGACAAAAATTTTATTAGCCTCTTTGAATTTTTCTGGGTCTTTTGGAGTTCGCATACTTTTCCCTGTATCATCCAGAACGATCACTTTAACCCCTTTAGATCCCATAACAGCACCTGTACCTCCGCGGCCAGCGTGTCTCGTAGGCCTTAGTTCCATATCGGTACATGCAATTGAGGCAGCACTCATCTTCATCTCTCCAGCAGGGCCTATAGAAATAGTTGATATTTTGTCTCCGTATTCATTTTTCATCTTGTCCACAACATCATAATTTCCGAGCATTTTCAGGCTGTTATCTATGTCAATCTTTACTTCATCCTTATTAATGACAATCTTATAGAGATCGTGTCCTTCTGGTTTCCCTTCAATAATAATTGCTGCATATCCCAATCTTGCAAGCATTTGACCAGGTTGTCCACCTGAATTAGATTCTTTAATTCCGTTGGTAAGTGGACTCTTACATCCGATTGAAATACGGCCGGACATTGAAGCAGAAGTTCCACTTAATAAACCAGGGGCAATGACAAGTTTGTTTCTTGCACCTAACGGATGGCAGAGAGGAGGAACTTCCTTTGAAACAATCAAAGATGTCATTCCCCTGCCGCCGTTTCCCGCATAACCTCCTAAAGGCTCTTTTCTCCAGGTTGGCCCCCCTTTTGCACCCACATCGATTCTTAAGATAAATTCCATAAAAACCTCCTTTAAATTTAATTATATAATAATTTATTGCCTTTGTATTTTAGAGGAAATATTTTTTTATTTCAATATATATATCAGAATAAAATAGTTTACTGGAAGATACATTTACTTCAAAATAGCAATTTATATCACTTACATAAAAGATTATTTTGTGTCGAATAGATTGAGTTGGATATGATCTTTAGTTTCGTTGTCTCTTTATTTGTGCTTTTTGAGTATAATCCGCAAATAAAAATTTTTGAGATACAAATGATTTCATTTCATCTTCTTTAAAAACCTTTATTCGTCCATATTCTCCGTCAAAGCCTTCCTTTATGTACACTTCTCTATTTCTCATCCTTCTGATAGCTTCCGAAAGTTCAACTCCTGCTTTTATTTCAATTTCTTTTAAGGGTAAATCAAGAAGTATTTTTAGTTCAGAGCCTACTTTTTTTATTACAGAAAAATATAGATCATTTACTTTTTTACTATTTGGGCCTACCATTAAAATTTCAGATAGAAGCTCTTTTAATGGAATTATTGAGTTGAAAGGAAGTTGGTTTGCTCTTTTATTTATATCTTCGCGGTCTGAAAGTTTTGCAATTCGATTCATAACTCCTACAGTTACTTTTTTTCCACACTCTGAACATATCCCATTATGTTTAAGTGTTTGTACAGGGCTCCAGCAAATATTGCATTTTCTATGCCCGTCAAAAAAGTATTTACCTTCCTGCGGAAAGAGGTCAATTGTACCAAGGAAGAGTTTTGGGTTTCCTTTTTTCATTGCAAGGATAATTGAATCATAGCAAAGTTCTGTATTGAAAAGGTTTGCATTTCTCCCCAATTTTTCAGGAGAATGAGCATCAGAATTAGAAATAAGTGTGTATTTGTCTAAAAAACCGCACATCCAGTTCATGGGTGCGTCAGTAGATAGACCTGTTTCCACAGCACTAATATGATCAGATAGATCAGCATAACATTCCTCAATAGTATCAAATCCGGATTTACTTCCAAGAGCTGAGAACCATGGTGTCCATATATGTGCTGGAACAAAAAAATTTTTATCAGATGCATTGATAGCTATTTCAAGCAAATCTCTTGAATCAAGACCTAAAATAGGCCTGCCATCAGATGTTATGTTACCACCTATTTTGACCAATTCATTCTGGATCTTTTCTACTGTTTCAAAATCAGGTGCAAATATGATATTATGCACCTTACGTACCTGTCCATATCTTTTATAAATATTACTAATCTCAGAAGTAAGGAGGAATCTTATTTCCTGATCAGGAATAAATGGAGTTTCAAGGGCTTTATTTTTTTTGTATTTGTCTTTTAATTTAAAAAGTCCGGGTTCAGCAGGTTCAAGTTTTTCTTTAAGCTCTTTTGTCCATCCAGGGTGAGTAAAATCTCCAGTACCAACAACCTTAATTCCTTTAATTCTTGCCCAATAATCTAAATATTCAGGTATAAGGTTTTTGCTTGTTGCAATAGAGAAGTGTGAATGTATGTGAAAGTCGCCTATAAATTTCATAGTGTAGTTCTTGATTCATATTATCAAATAGAACCTTTAAATACAAGCTTTTGATTTAAGAAAAGGGAGATTCCTGAGGTTCTTCTCACACAAAAATCTTATTTATGAAAGAAATAAAATTTAATTTGACAAGTATGTTTTAATTTGTGAAAATGTAAGCAAATTTAGTTAAGCATAAATAAATCAGGAGATTGAATGCTTGAGATAATAAAGAACAAGATATGGGAGCTATTAAAAGACAAGGAAGTTTCATTAGTGATGATCTTTCACAGAGACGGAGAGATTCTGTGGCATAGAGGTAGAGAGATTAGAGGTAAGTCAATTGAAAAAGGTGAGGGTTTTTGCAAGAGTTATATAATAAAAAGTATGAAGGATTTAAAAGGAGTAGAGAAAGAAGATATATTAGTAACACTATCAGGTGAAGGTGGTTCGGATTCAGCTGAGTATTTATCAATAAAGAGTTTATTGATATTGCCTATATTGCCTGTATTAATATTGCCTATGAAAGATGAATTTTTCCTATATATAGATAGTGGTAGTAAAGAGTTTTTTACAGAAATGGAGATAAATTCATTCAGGTTACTTGGAGGGTTGTTATGTGAGGCATTTCATTATATAAGGCAGAGGAGTGGTTCCAAGGAGATTACAGGTGAAAGTGATATAATTGAAGGTATACGAGATTTGGTATTGAAATATTCAATTGAGGATGAGCCTGTTTTATTGACAGGAGAGACAGGTTCAGGCAAGACACATATAGCTAAGTTAATTCATAATTATTCAGGTAGGAGAGGAAAATTTGTTTCAGTAAGTACACCTTCTATGCAAGAGACTCTTTTTGAGGGTACATTATTTGGTCATAAGAAGGGATCATTTACAGATGCGATAACTGATAAAAAGGGATTGGTAGAGGGAGCAGAGGAGGGTACGTTATTTTTTGATGAGATATCAGAGGTACCTATATCATGTCAGTCGAAGTTATTGAGGTTTATAGATACAAAGAGATATAGAGTGTTAGGAGAGAATAGGGAGAGAGAAGCAGATGTAAGAATTATAGCAGCGACAAACAGGGATTTATCCGAAGCAATTAAGAACAAGGATTTTAGAGAGGATTTATATTATAGGTTGAATACCTTTGAGATAGAGATACCTCCGTTGAGAGAGCGTAAAGAAGATATAAGAGAATTTGTATTGGAAAATGCAAGGTGTTTAAAGGGTAAAGTCATGGGGCAAGGTTTTTGGGAGGAATTAGAGAATTATAATTGGCCTGGAAATATAAGGGAGTTGATATCAGTGATGAAACGTGTTGGAGTGTTGAGTAAGAATCATGAATTAACAGGAGAAGATGTTAGGGCAAGTATTGCTCATTATTCATATAGAGATAAATTAAATTATAATAAAAGCAGAGAAGATAAGTTAAGCAACATATGGAAACAGATAGAGTCTGGAAAAACATTCTGGGAAGTTGTATGGAAACCCTTTATGGACAGGAAACTTAATCAGATTGAAGTAAGGACAATAATAGATAGAACATATCAAGAGGCTAATTTAAAATTAAAAAATACAGCAAAAAATCTTGGTATACAAGAAAAAGATTATAAAAAATTTTTAATTTATTTAAAAAGACACAAAGTTTACCCTAAAGGTAACTAATATGTTGGCATAGGCAACTGATTTGTTACCCTATCATTATTAGCTTATAATAAGTGTATATGGATTTTTCATTAAATAAAGGTAACAGATATGTTACCTGTTCTCAAATTAATAAAAATCAAAAAAATCCCAAAACTCTTATTATTGCTTGCTTTTTAAATTTTATCTACTTTGGCATCATTCTTGCCTATAGTATATTTAAGGTTAATGTTAAAAGTTTTGTGAAGAAAAGGCTTTAATGACTTTAAAAGATAAACTTTTGACATTACGTAAATTTAAAAAAGGAGGAAACAATGAAAAAATTTTTAGCTGTTAGTTTACTTACGGTTATGCTAATCTTAAGTTTTAGTTTAGCACTTGAAGCACTTGGTGGGGCTATACCCAGAGAAAGTATGAGTTCGAATGGACATTGGCTTTACAACGAGCACGGTGAAAAAGTAGGGTGCAAATCCCCTGGTAGCGATTGTTTTTGGTCATAATATTTAAATTTGTTATAATTTTCAGGAAGGAGGATAATTTCTCCTTCCTGATCTTATTAAAATGAGAAAAAAAATATATTATTTAATTTTATTTTTTACTATTTTCTTATTTTCATATTGTAATAGAAATAGTAGTTTAAGTTATAAATTAATCTCTCCTGAAATTAAATCTACAGAAACCATTTATCGTTCAGAGAATATTCCCTTTGTTTCATGTCAAGCAAGGATTAAGAATAAGATAATTGCCATTTCAAATGATATTGTGTTAATAGATTTAGATAAAAAACAAGATAGAATCATTTTTAAGAATGGGATAGGACCAGATCAAGTATATAAACCTTCTCGTTTAAGAATATATAATCAAGATATTTATATAAACTCTTTTTATCCATTAAACCATATCTTCAAAATATCGGGTATAAATGAAGAAATAAAATTAGAGCAAGTTAATTTTGGGATCAATAGTTTTGATATAGACGACCTTAAATTTATCTCTGAGGACACATTGGTTTTGGCTAATGTCTATTGGCCAGAGCATTTAATAAAGATTTATGATTCAAAAAAGCATAGGATATTAAAAAAGATTAGGAAATCCAAAAAAGATAAGTTGATGATGAAATTTAATATAAATAAAGCTTCAATTTGTGTGGTTAAAGATAAATTATATATTATAGAGAGTATTGCACCTGAAATTATTGTCTTCTCTCTTAAAAAATATACAATGGTTGAAAAAATAGTTCTTAATCCTCCTTTTTATAAACCTCATCCAAAAAAATATAAAGTAAAAAAATATGATGATAAAAGCCATAAACAATGGATGTCTTCATGGACTTCAATAAATAATATTTTAACTGATAAAGCATGGATTTTAATTAAGTATAAGAAAGGGTATGAACCACTATATTTTTATGAATTTATAGACTTAAAGAATAAATCTAACAGGTTATATATTCCCGAAACGTCTAGTAACATATTCGAATTTAGTATAGAAAAAGATTTAATAAAAGTCTGGGCAACAAAATTAGATGGAGAGAATATTGAATGGATAACAGAAAAATATTTGTAATCCTTTTAATACTTTTATTATCATTTTGCTCAAAAAAAAATGCCCAAAACGATTATATTCTTAAAGAATGTGACAGTGAGTTTCTTCTCTATTCAGATCCTTCAACAGATTGTTGTTCTTGTATAAAGACTGCTTTGTTAGCATTAGATAGATACTATAATAAAGATAGGCAAATATATATTCTTTTAAAGAAATCGAGTATAGTTGACAATTTTATAAGCTCTATTGAAAGCGAATTTGAACACAACAGGCTTATTTTTTTGAAAAAAGCACCCTTTTTATTAAGAGTACCACATCCATCTATCCTTTTTCTTCAAAATGGTAGAATCTATATGTATATTTATATTACGAATGATGAATTTTTACTATCTAAAAATATTCAAAAAGTAATAAAATTACTAAATTTTTTTTATATTCAAGCAGAATAAAATTAACGCAAACAGAGTAGAGTAGTGAGGTAATGGATGACCCCAGAATGCATAAGAAAAGGGAGATTTCTGAGGTTCTTCTCATACAAAAATCTCATTAGAAAAGAATTAGAAAATGAATTTACCAAGTATTCTAGTAAAATGAACGAATTAAATAAATTTCAAGAAGAATACTTGCTGTCAGAATTATAAAAGAAACACATAACAAATCGTTCCACCTGACCGCTATTTCGCTGGTGCTCAGACCGGGTTTGCAGCTCAACTGAGGCGTTCTATAGAAAGAACATGTTTTTTGTAAAATTTACAAAAGTTTGTTGACTTTAGAAATTTTTTGTATCAATATAATATTATACATATAACAATATAAAAGGAGTTATGTGAATGATAAAAAAGAAATATCAACAATTGTTGTTATACAACCGATTTGGAGGAATAACAACAGTGAATATATACAAACGTTGTGCTTCATGCTAGGAAAAACCATCACATATGGATAACATTATAAAATTAGATAAACAGAATATTTCAGAAGAGCATATCTGCTGTGCGATTTCAGACAAGAAATGTAAAGCAGGATATGAAGCGAAAAAAGATTGGATTACAAAGCAGTTTGCAGATGGATTTGTTTTTAAAAAACTTGATGTTAGAGGCAAAGTATTTATTGAGTATGTTCCTGCTGAGAATGCATGGAGTCCAATAGACGCATCTGGTTATATGCTGATTAATTGTTTTTGGGTGTCTGGACAATTTAAAAATAAAGGAAATGGTAAAAGGCTCTATGATGAATGTTTAAATGATTCAAAAGATAAAAATGGAATTGTAGTTATTACTGGTGCTAAGAAACTTCCTTTTATGTCTGATAAGAAGTTCTTTCAAAAGCAAGGATTTGAACTGTGTGATACGGCTGAGCCAAATTTTGAACTTTGGTACAAAAGATTAAAAATGAATGCACCAACGCCGAAATTTAAAGAATGTGCTAAAAACGGAGAATGTGACAACAAAAATGGATTGACAGTTTATTATACAAACGGCTGTCCATTTACAGAATATTATGTAAACACAGAACTTGTAGACGTTGCAAAAGAAAAAGGATATAAATTAAAAGTGATAAAGATTGAGAGTAAGGAGCAAGCTCAAAATCATTTTGTTCCATTTACGAATTATAGCATTTTTAAAGATGGGAAATTTGTAACACAGCACATATTAAATGATAAATATTTTGATAAGTTTATAAGAGAATAAAAAGCACGAAAGCACAACAATGTGTATAATCCATAAGGGTTTCAGAGGTTTTCGTGAAAAAGGGGTCAGGTCTTGTTTTTTGCATTGTTAATTAATATGTGATAAAATTTAAATATGTCACGTCCATTAAGGATTGAATTTGAAGGTGCTTTTTATCATATTATTTCAAGAGGCAATGAGAAATCTGAAATATTTAGGGATACTAAAGATAGAAAGGATTTCCTTGGGATTATAGAACTTTTGGTTAAGCGTTATCATTGGAAAATTCACACTTATTGTTTAATGGATAATCATTATCATCTGTTGATAGAAACACCGTTACCTAACTTATCTACTGGAATGAGGCAATTAAACGGGATTTACACCCAGGGTTTTAATCGGAGATGGGATCGAGTAGGTCATTTATTTCAGGGTAGGTTTAAGTCATATATTGTTGAAAAGGAGAGTTATCTTTTGGAATTAAGCCGTTATATTGTTTTGAACCCGGTACGAGCTGGTATTGTTAGAAATGTTGAGGACTGGGAGTGGTCCTCCTATAGGATTTTATCTGGAATTAAAAAGAAAAAGGATTTTATATTTACAGATACTTTATGGTCATATTTTTCAAGCGATGTTATTGATGCCCAAAAGGAGTATAGAGATTTTGTTTATTCTGGTGCAGGGCAAGATGATAAGTTGTTTAAATCAGCAAAAGGTGGATTTATTTTAGGTGGAGAAGGATTTGCAAAATCAATAATGCAAAAGTTGAAGACCAGAAAAATAGATGAAATTACCAGAAAAGAGAGATATCCGGATCGTCCTGAATTAGAAAAGATATTTCATGAGAAATCTCGTGATGAGGAGGTTGATGTTGCGATTAATGAATGGGGATATGTGTTAAAGGAGGTAGGTGATTTTGTTAATTTACATTATTCAACAGTCAGTAGGATTGCAAAAAAGATGAGTTATGCAAAAAACAAGACCTGACCCCCATGATTTACCCCGGCAGGGATTGATATTTTTGTTCCGGGCCGTTCATTCGATTTTTGGCTGAAGCGGAAAGAAATGAGTGAATAAAGTATATTTAACAAGATAAATCAAAAGAGGAAACCTGACCCCAAAAGCAAAAGGCTTGTAAAGATACTTAACATATAAATGAAAATTGTATATATGAAAAAAAATTAAGAAAGGCTGGGAATCCTTGATATCAAATGATAAAGGTTTTTTTAGAAAAGTTGGCATAAAAATTGCTATGTATTTAATACAATAAAAAATTAAAAAAAGGCGAAATTATGGGTAATGGCAAGAATTTTATGAAAAGTGGGCATCCGCAGCACAAAAAACGGCAGCTAAAGGAAGAAATATTGCTGTTTGGTGCGCTTTTCCACAGGAAATTTTTGACATTACGTTTTGAGAATTAAGAAGAGATAATGAAAGTATTAAAATCATCAAATTATTATTGAAGGAGGTAATATTTTGAAAAATGTTTACAAAAATGATCTTTATTGGTCAAAGTAAATATAGTTTATTTTGGTTTTTAATTAAAATAATAAAAGGAGGAAAAGATGGATGAAAACAAAATGAAATTATATTGGGTAATGGGGAGGTGTTAAAAATGAAAGAAAAAGAATATACTTTTTTTAGGCTTAATCAGGATAGTGGAATAGAAGATAATGAGAAAGTAGGGAAACCCTTCAAAATTGAAGAGAATAACCTGGGAACTGCAAAGTATGTGATTTTCAGTGACCTTCATAAAGGTACTGGGCGTAAAAAATCTGATGCATTCTTGCAAAACGAATATACATACTGCTATGCATTGAATTATTATCTAGAAAAAGATTTTAAACTAATACTTGCAGGAGATATTGAAGAAGGATGGGGATTTAAATTAAAGAATGTTATTAAACGCTATAAAAATACTGTTTTTTATTGTGAAAAGAAATTTGTAGAAAAAGGAATCCAAAGAGAAGAAGGTTACTATTTTCGAATTATTGGAAATCATGATAAAGGATGGGGAAAGAAAAGAGTAAGAAAATTATTAATTCCGGCTTTAGGCAATAATGAAGTTAAAATATACACATCAGTTTTTATTGGGGATAGGATATTAATATTACATGGGCATCAAGGTGATGCTACTTCTGATAAGTTGAAAGGTATAGCTAAAAATGTTGTTAGATTTGTTACTCAAACCGTTTTTTCCTGGTTTGGTAGAAAAAAAGATAGGGCTGCAACTAGTGCACAAATCAGAAAAAAGCGTGATAAATATCTATATGAATGGGCAAAAGATAGAAAATTACTTCTGATTGCTGGTCATACGCATAGATATATTTTCAAATCATCATCAAATGTAAATATTACAAAGGATGATCTTGATAAATTTGAACAGGAATTAAAAATAGAAAAAGAAAAAGATGAGAAGGATTCAATAAAAATACTTCGATTGGAAGAATACATTAAAATCGTGAAAGAAGACATATCAGAGGTTGGAGATATACCTTGCTATTTTAACACTGGAGCAGGTGACTATATTGATGGTATAACCGGTATTGAGATTGATAATGGAGAAATTAAAATAATAAAGTGGAATTCACCAAGATTTAATTATAAATTTACAGGCATATTACCAGATGCATTACCCGATCCAAAAAGAATTGAAGTGTTTTCAGAAAGTATTGATGAAATATTGAATCAGATTCCTACGATTTAATTTGACTTTAATTATCAGGGAAAAAAGAGGGACGATAGGTTTGTCAATACTTTTTTACTCTTCTTTATTAACCATTTCAATAGCTGTTCTAATTGAATTCAATAGCATAGTCTTATGTCTCTCTTAAAAATCAAAAAATTAAGATACAACTTATTTTTTCCTGTAATTTGAAAATTTTTCATAAATCTATTGACAATGAATAACAATTCCCCTAATATTTCATTAAAATGAAAAAAGGATTTTCCTATGGTGCCTAAAGTTATCCATAATGATGAACCTACAAGTGTTGACGGATTGAATCGGGACCATTTTGCACACGCCCTTGCACGAATAGCTGAGACATGTGATACACCACTAGTAATAGGTCTTTATGGTACTTGGGGAACAGGTAAAACCTCTCTTATGAAGCTCATAGAGAAAAAATTGAACCCAATGGAAACGCACTCTGTTTGGTTTAATGCCTGGCAACACCAATTTGATGAAACTCCTGCTCTTGCTTTACTTCACACAATCGTGGACAAATTTAAAATGAAGCAAGAGGCAAAAAAACTCCTAATGGTAATTGCAGGGGCATTTGGAACGATGCTGCTGAAAGCAACAACAAATTTGAACATAAAAGATATCGACAATCTTGGCAAACGATATGAAGAAGAACGTTTTCTTGTTGGAGAAGCCCGTGTACGTCTACATCAGCATTTCAAGCATCTGATTAAAAAAGCAAGAGGAAAGCGTCGGATTGTTTTTTTTATTGATGATCTAGATCGATGTATGCCTTCTAAACTGCTAAATTTATTAGAATCATTGAAGCTGTATCTTAACCTTACTGGGTGTATATATTTTTTAGGAGCTGATCGAACAGCATTAGAACGGAGCATACAATATCATTATAAAGATGTAGAATTAAATGAAGCTAGGTATCTCGACAAAATAGTTCAACTTCCTTTCACTATTCCTCCTATTGCACAAGAGTCAATGGAGGAGTTTGTTGAACCGTTATTATCAAAAAATTTAATACATTGTAAAAAGTTACTGATAAAAGGTCTTGGTGATAATCCTCGGCAAGTTAAAAGATTTATTAACACTTTAACATTGAATCATCAACTTGCGCTTAGCTTGAATATTTCTGCATATAATCCAAAAGTGCTTGCTTTGTTGCTATTGATCCAATTACGCAACTCTAAACTGTTTAGGATAATTGTAAATCAGCCGGCCATATTACAAAAACTGAAACAAACCAGCGATAAAACGAAAGCTCTAAGAGATGAATACTTAGAAAAGGATATTAAATTAAAAGAAGCTCTTGATTTAGTCGATCTTCCATCAGTTGGATTATTCTCACAGTATATCTATTTAACTCAGATAGCCAGAGTAATCAAAGATGAAGCTGAGCCAGAGGATAAATTAAATTTGAAATTAATGCTTTCAGATCACCAAAAATGGTTTTACTCAGGAGGTAAGACAGGCCGGCGATTGAACCTCGGCGGAGCTGACCTCATTGGAGTCGACCTCAGTAAAACCAACCTCCGTGAAGCTGCCTTTAGCGGAGCCAATCTCAGTGAAGCTAACCTTCGTGAAGCCGACCTTACAGGAGCCCACCTCAGTGGAACCAAGCTAGATGGAGCCAACCTTCAGAAAGCCCTCCTTATAGGAGCCTACCCTACTGATGCGCGCTTTCGTAAAGCTTTCCTTCAGGGAGCCAGCTTTCAGGGAGCCAAACTTATGAGAGCCAAACTTCAGGGAGCCGACTTCGAGAATGCAGAACTTGAGAGGGCAAATCTCAGTGAAACTGACCTCAGCGAAGCAGAAAATTTAACTCTCGAACAACTATCCAAAGTAAAAACCCTTTATAAAGCCAAATTAGATCCAAATATTTTGGGTCAGATCAAAGAAAAATATCCTCATCTTTTGAAAAAACCATAATTGTGGACAATGCTTTATAATAATAAGTAGGAGCAATAAAATGAACAGAATAAAATTCTCTTATTCCCTCATAATAGCCATTGTGCTTCTTGGCATAGGCCTTACGTCCGATGCGGTGGAATTTAGGCGAGAAAAGCGCCCATAGAGGAAAGAGGGACGATAGGTTTGTCAATACTTTTTTACTCTCCTTTATTAACCATTTCAAGAGCTGTTCTAATTGAATTCAAGGGTATAGTCTTATATTCCTGTTAAAAAAAGAAAAATGAAGATGCAACCCCATCTTTTTTTTATAAATCGTTGTTTTCTTGCTTTGAAAAAAGGATAAGAAATGAATGGAGGAAGGGTGTTTGGCAAGATAAATCAAAAGAAGAGACCTGACCCCCATGATTTACGAAAACCATCGGTAAGGAATAAAATTTAAATAGTAAACTCACTTCTTGATTAATCTCTCCCACCATTTTTATTTTTTTCTTGTATCAATTTTTTAAGACTGTTATAAATTTTATTTGTTCCTATATTAAATAATGGTTCCTCCGGAAAATTTAATAGATAAGCGCACGAAATGAAGTAAAAAACTACAACTGTCCACAAATCATTATAAAATATATTAGGGCTGTTTTCGTTTGCTTCAAACCATTTTTGGGCTAATTCTTTGCCTCCAATCGTCTGACCATGATCGTTTGAAAATTGCCATTCTTCAATTCCTGTTGTTAGATATTTACCTAACATTGAGAGCGCATTTTCAGTAGTTGTACCAGCTATAGAAGGAGTCTTTTTCATAAGCTTAAAGAGTTCATCTAAATCATTCCTTGCGTTTTTATCTAATTGCAACTCAGAGGGCGTTATCTTTATTGGAATGCCTTTCATATCAACTGGGTTAGGGATATCATATAATCGTGTATATTCAAGTGGAATTGTTTTACTTTTATCATCATTTTTTGTATGTCTGATTTTTTCTTGCCATTTTTCATATTGGTATTTGATATCATCTGATACGTAAATCAAAGATTGTTTTCCACTCCTAGCAGCAGTCTCTAAACGCTTTGAAACATTTATATGAAGGCCTGCAATATCGCTATCATCTACTCCATCTCTTATTGTAACAGCTGGCCCAATATGAATACCTATAGCTACATCACGAGGAAACTTTTTATGTAATAGACGTAATAGATTGTATGGTGACGTGAACCAACACATTTTAAGTACAAATCCATATGTTATTGATGATGCAACTAAATCTTGAAAATCCTCTTCATTATTTTCAATAGCAGTGAACGTAATTATTTCATCTCCAGTATTACGCGGTTGGTTGATTAATTTCTTGAATTGGTTTTTACCGAAAATCTTCCCACTATTCTTTAAGTATTCAAACGCACGATCTACCGCCCAATGGTAGGATAGTAGATAATACCGTGCAAAACTATACGGTGAGGCCTCAGAAGCAACCTCTGTACTGCCAATAAGATCTGCGAAAAAAATAAGATAATTTTTTAATTCATCTGACATATTAAAAAACCGCTACAAAAAAGTTATTATGAAAAAATCCAAATCTGTCCTCCCTAATAAAGTTTCCATATAAATTTAAATTATGTATAGAATTCATTATTGTCATCTATAGTAGTTTTAGTTTTTCGGATTTGTCAAAATGTTCTACACCTTCGCTTTTCTTAAGTTTATAAACTATTAAATAAGTAAAAGGGGTTGCTAAAACTTCATACATTGTTTTAAACAACCATCCCCACAAGCTTGATATAACTAATAAGTTAGTGTCGAAAATCCCGCCAAATGCAATGAAAGCGAAAGTAAAGGTATCAACACCTTGTCCAACTATAGTAGACGATATAGTTCTAATCCAAAGTTTTCGACCAGATGATATTATTTTAAGTTTGGACATTATGAATGAGTTAGTTATTTCACCTAACAAATATCCAATAAGTGATGCAAAAACTACTCTTGGAACCAACGATAATACAGTCGAAAACTGCTCTTGCAGTGGCCAACCTGGAGCAGGTGGTAAAACAACAGCTATCCATAGAATAAGTGCCATGAAAAAATTCATTGCAAAACCAAGGTAGATAATCTTTCTGGCTCTATTAAAACCGTACACTTCAGTCAAAATATCACCAAATATATAACTAATCGGAAACACTAAAATACCTGCAGTAAATGTTGTTGGACCAAATTTAAATAGTTTTTGAGCTGCAATATTAGATATCAAAAATGAAGCAACAAAAACTATTCCAACAATATGTAAATGTTTTGGAGTCCAATCACGAGAAGACTCTGCAATTTTTAATTTTGATTTGTGATTATTAGACATGATGATATCCTCCAAGTTTTGTTAAGTTGAAACTGTACCAATTAAATCCCTTTGGGAGAAAGCTTTGGTTCATAAATTGGAAGTAGTTCAAGTAGGCTAAATGATTCCCAAAATAATTATCTTTAACAGCTCTACCTAATAATTTTTTATATCCAATTGAATATGCAATTTGTTTTGCTTCGCTACATATAAAAGATCCGATATTGTAGATATCCCTGCACGGTTTAGCTATTAAATGACACAGTTCAATTGCATCATCTGGTATACATTCTAACTCTAATGTAGATAAAGTAAAGAAGCCAAGGATCTGACTGAAACTACAGTTAGTCACAACTTGAGTTTGGCATGAAACATTTACCCATCGTTCGATTATATCGTCTGTTAAAAACGGTGCGATATCACTTGAAACAAATGAAAGGGCGCGTTTGGTTTTTATCCAGGAACAGAGAGTTTCATAGTCTTCAATATTTAGATTCCTCAGATTATATTTTATCGAAACAAGATTTGTGTTAATTGCCTCTAACTTGGGATATCTTGCTCTGACCATGCCATCTTGGTACAACATTCTTATCTCATCAGTGTTAATAGTGTATCCAAAATAAGATTACATACTTATTTTTTTTCACCATATTGAAATATTAAAGTAATTAATATAAATAGTCAAGGGTACGAATTGACTCATTAAAAATCTATATGAAACAGGTATCGTTGCCTCATTAGAAAATCTACACGAAATTATACT
>JAUWQW010000079.1 GCA_030610885.1 Candidatus Aminicenantota bacterium
AAACGTACAATATTAGCAATAAGCTCAATTTGTTCAGAAGTAAAATCCCTATGCGCCCTGTCAATCTGTTGAAAAATATTTCTTGCATCTATAAAAAGAATTTTATCTTTTCTATCTATATTTTTCTTCCCTCTATCAAAAAACCATAGGGTACAGGGAAGGGTAACTGTATAGAAAAAATTGGGTCCTATGGAAATCATTACATCCACTTCATGCTTCTCGATAATCTTTTTACGAATTTCTAACTCAGATTGTCTGGCATCAGCAGCAGAATTTGCCATAACAAAACCACAACGACCATTTTGATTTAAAGCATTCAAAAATATTTGAATCCATAGATAATTGGCATTATTTGCCTTTGGAATGCCATATTTGAATCTGGTATCATCTTTTATCTTTTCTTTATCAATACCATTTACATTAAAGGGAGGATTGGCCATTAAGAAGTCAAATTTTCCAAGAGAATTGTGCATGTCTTCATAATATGTATTTCCCTGTTTGATATCCCCCTCAAAACCATTAATAGCTAAATTCATTTTGCAAAGGCGAATAAAATTGGCGGTTTTTTCTTGACCGTAAATGGATAAATCCGTACTTGGATTTTTCTTATGATTCTTTATGAATTTTGCACTTTGAACAAACATTCCGCCTGAACCACTTGCAGGATCAAGAATTCTTCCTTTGAAAGGTTCAATAACCTCTACAATTAATTTCACAAGAGATGTGGGAGTAAAAAATTCACCTCCTCTTTGCCCTTCTGCCATAGCAAATTTTCCCAGAAAATATTCATATATTCTCCCAAACATATCCCCTTCTACATCTACTGGAATTTTTGAAAAAGTCTTTAGTAAAGCAATCAAAGCATCATTATCCAATTTTAAATAATCTTTAGGCAAAACATCCTTTAGATTCTCATTCTCTTTTTCAATGGCTTTCATTGCTTCATTTATGGCCTTCCCAATGTTGGATCCTTCTGGTAAATTAAGAAGGTAGGAAAATTTTGATTTTTCTGGTATAAATAATACACCTTTTGCCTGATAATCGATTTTACTGGGTTGAATTCTACTTACAGATTCCTGCTTTTCCTTTTCAATATCCTTTTGAGCTAGAGTAAATTTATGATCAGCAAACCGCAAGAAAATTAATCCCAGAACAGGGACAGAATACTCAGCAGCTGTTAAGTTTGAATTTGCCCTTAATTGGTCAGCAGCATCCCATAAACGTTTTTCAATATCATTTATTTTATTATTCATTTTCAACTCAAATTTTCTGTATATAACTTTTTAATTCTTTTTGAAATGTCTTTAATGTTCATTTTTTATTTTTGCCTTAATATAAATTTATATAAATATTCATGTTGATCTATGGATAAATCATAGATGCAAATTATTTTTTTGTCAAGGAAAAGTAAGTTGAAAAGTTGAAAAGTCGGAGTGTCGAAGAGTTGATTAATTAAATAGTTTTATGGTTTATTTTAACTAAACACTTAAAACTCAAAACTGTTTTTGCTGAATGCTGGACGCTGAAGGCTGAACGCTTCTTCCCCATCTACCCATCTACCCATCCACTTTTTTATTTGCCTCTGGGCTATTGTTCTATATTTCCAAAATCATCAGAACAAAGAGAGTCAAACCAATTATTCAATTTATCTTCGTTGTGTAAAAAATCAGTAAAATAATCTGATAGGATCGACTTTGCATAAACATATTCTGATATATAAATTTTTGATTTATTTTTCAGAGCAATTGCAATAGCATCAGAAGGTCTTGAATCAACAACAATAACATCATCATTTTTCTTTAAATACAATTCAGCATAATATGTATTTTCAATAATATCTGTAATAACTACTTTTTCTACACTAGAATCAAAATTAACCAATATGCTTTTTATTAAGTCATGAGTCATAGGACGAGGTGCAGAAATAGATTCAAGCTCCATTGTAATAGCATTTGCTTCAGCTCTTCCTATCCAGATTGGAATTATTTTTTCATCATCTACTGGTTTTAAAACCACAACAGGTGTTTTTGAAACAGGGTCCAAAATTAAACCAACTAATTTTACTTCGATTAATTCTCTCATCTTTCTTTATATAATATCAAAATTACTATTTGTCAATTTTTATTTTAAAAAATTTAAGAAATCATAAATCAATCTTACTCCAAAACCTGTTGCACCCTCAGATGAGTAAAATTTATTCTGTTTTGAAAGAAATGCAGTTCCTGCAATATCAATATGAGCAAAAGGAATGTTTGCAGTAAATTCATTTAAGAATAACCCTGCTTTTATAGATGATGCACCCCTATAATTTGCATTTTTTAAATCTGCTATTTTTGATTTAATACTCTCTCTATAATCTTCAAACATGGGCATTTCCCACAAATACTCACCCGTTCTTTCACCTGATTTGACAAGATTTGTGATAAGTTTTTTATTATTACTTATCAATCCAGCAAAACTATCACCCAATGCAACGATTATAGCACCTGTTAAAGTTGATAACTCAATTATATAATCAGGTTTTTCCTCTGCTGCTGAAATTAATGCATCAGCAATAACAAGCCTCCCCTCTGCATCAGTATTGATAACTTCAACCGTCTTTTTATTTCTATAAGTTATTATATCTCCAGGTTTATATGCTTTTCTCCCGGGCATATTTTCTGCAATAGCTGCATATCCATATACTTTTACTGGAAGTTTGAGATCTGAAACAGATTTAAGGATTCCCAGAACAGCGGCTGCACCTGCCATATCTGCTTTCATTTCAAGCATAGAATTTCCTGTTTTTATATTCAGGCCTCCTGAATCGAAAGTAATGCCCTTGCCTACTATGGCTACACTTTTTTTATACTTTTCAGGTATATAATTCAACTGAATGAGAGCTGGTTCATAAGGGGAACCCTTACCAACTGAAACCAGACCATTAAATCCCTTTTGATCTAATTCTTTCTCCCTCATTATTGAAATCTCTAAATTATTTTTATCTGAAACCTGTTTAAATAAATCCTTCATATAATCAGGATTTACTTTAGATGGGATCTCATTCACCAGATCTCGCACAAGCCTAACACTTTTATCAATTATACTTCTATTCTCAATTATATTATTTGTTAAATCATTCTTAAATTCAAAAAAGATATTAATATTATTCAATTTTTTCGATTCATTATGATCTTTTTTATATAGATCAAAAAAATAATTGTTTATATATAAATAATCAATGAAATTTACTAAATGGTCAAGACTCAATTCTATATTCTGTATAAATTGAATCAATATATTCTTAATTCTATTTTCCTTTAAGATCATTATAATATTTTTTGTAATCTTTCTTGCATCTATTAATGATCTATATTCCCCAGCTCCAGCAACAATTATTAACATTTTATGCTTAACCGAGTTAAATATAATTTCTTCGCCAATTTTACCTTTGAATTTATGCTCCTTAATGAAAAACTCAACCTCAGGATATTTTTTGATAATTCTTTCAAAACTCCTGTTTTTAAACGCAGGTATAACAACCCCATTTATGCCCTTCAAATTAAATTTACTCCTCTTTTCAATTCTCATAATACCCTCCAGTATTCAAATCATAACAAAATATAACATATTCTTCAAATATATTGGTTTTAATATTAAGTTACACGAAACCTCAAAAAAAATTTATCTTCAATATTTTTTTCATAAACAGAAACAAAATCTTATTGCGTTTCGTATTTATATAGTAACACAAAATAATTAAGAATGGAGTGAAATATAATGGAAAAAGCAAAAAGAAAAAAATCAAAAAAGAAAATTATAATACTGAGTATTATTGGTTTTATAATTTTTTTGATAATCCTATCAAATATTTTCAAAGGAAATAAGGAACCAGTTATAACTGTTCAGACTGAGACAGTTGAAAAACGGGATATTACACAGATTGTATCAGTAACGGGTAAAATAAATCCTGAATATCAAGTTATCATTACCCCGGAGGTTACAGGAGAAATTGTTGAACTTCCTGTAAAAGAAGGAGACTCAGTAAAAAAGGATCAACTTCTAATCAAGATAAAACCAGCTACATATATTGCTCAGAAAGATAGAGCAAAGGCATATTTAGAATCAGCTAAAGCTACATTAAGGATGAAAATAGCCCAACTGGACCTGGTTAAAATTGATTATATAAGAACAGAAAAACTTTTTAAAAGCGGAATTTCCAATAAACAGGAAATGGATAATGTCAAATCCAATCTGGTTTCATATAAAGCTCAATTGGATGCTCAAAAAGCAATTGTCTCACAAGGAAAAGCATCTTTAAAAGAAGCTGAAGAGAGTCTATACAAAACTACAATTTATTCTCCAATGAATGGTACAATAAGCAAGCTTAATGTTGAACTGGGAGAAAGAGTTTTAGGTAGTGGTTTTAGCCAGGGGACTGATATAATGACAGTTGCTGATCTATCAAAAATGGAAGCTGAGGTTGAAGTTGATGAGAATGATGTAGTATTAGTCTCTATTGGAGATAAAGCCAAAATAACTCTGGATGCCTTTAATAACAAAGTATTTACAGGTGTTGTAAAACAAATTGCAAATAGTGCTAAAACAAGAGGATTGGGTACTCAAGAAGAGGTGGTTAATTTTGATATAAAGATAACATTAGAAGATTTTGACAACAAGATCAGACCAGGAATGTCATGTAATGCAGATATAGAAACTGAGACAAAAAAGAATGTACTTGCTGTTCCAATTCAGAGTGTAACTGCAAGATCTGAAAAACAGGAACAAGAAGAAGATAAGAAAAAAGATGAAAATTTTGGAACAAAAAAAATTAAGAAAAAAAAGATTAAACCAAAAGAGGTTGTTTTTATTATTGAAAACAATGTTGCAAAGATGAGGGAAGTAAAAATTGGAATAAGTGATGATACATATCTTGAGATCAAGAAGGGCGGCATTAAACAAGGAGAAAAAGTTGTAATAGGTCCATACAGGGCAATCTCAAAAGAACTTAAACATGGTTCCAAAATTATTGTAAAAAAAAAGGAAAAATAATTTTTTTGGAAAAAATAATTATGAACATTATAAATTTAGAAAATATAACAAGAATCTATCAACTTGGTTCAGAAGAAGTCCGGGCTTTAGATGGCATTTCTCTTAGAATTGATAAAAATGAGTATGTTGCTATTATGGGGCCTTCAGGATCTGGTAAATCAACACTCATGAATATTTTAGGGTGTCTTGATACACCTACATCAGGAAAATATGATTTTAAAGGTATTAATGTTAGTGATATGAGCGATAATGAATTAGCTGAAATAAGAAACAGAGAAATAGGATTCGTTTTTCAAACCTTTAATCTATTACCACGTTCGAATGCTTTTCATAATGTTGAACTTCCCCTTATTTACTCAGGTATACATTCGTTAAAAAGAAAGGAAATAGCAAAAGAAACTCTTACAAGTGTTGGTTTGGAAGATAGATTACATCATAAACCAAGTGAGCTTTCTGGTGGTCAAAGACAGAGAGTTGCAATTGCAAGGGCTTTAGTTACAACACCTTCGATCATCTTAGCTGATGAACCAACAGGAAACCTGGATTCTAAGACGGGTGGAGATATAATGTTATTGTTCAATGCTATTCATAAACAAGGTAATACCATTATCCTGGTCACTCATGAAGAATATATTGCTAAACACGCAAAACGTATTATTAGACTGCTGGATGGCAAAATAGAGAGAGATGAAAAAAATGAGTAATTACCTATTTGAGCTTAAAGAGGGATTAATTATTGCTTTTAAAGCAATAAGAGCCAATAAAGCACGTGCTATTCTAACCACTTTAGGAGTTGTTATTGGAATTTGTGCAGTTGCACTGATGTCAACAACAATCAAGGGAATGGATATTGCTTTTGAAGAAGGAATCAGCTCTTTAGGTTCAGATAATCTATATATTGACAAATGGGCATGGTTTTCAGATGAAGAATTCTGGAAAATGCGAAACAGGAAAAATTTAAAATTATCAGACTATGAAAAATTCAAAAATCTGGCTCAACTCCCTATTGCAGTTGCACCTACATTATGGATTGTAAAAAAAGTAGAGTATGGCAATAATTACGTAGAAGGTACTCTGATAACTGGTTCTACAGATGAATATTTGAAAACAACAAATTTTGATTTTGACGAAGGTAGGTTCTTTTCAGCAATTGAGAGTAAAAGCTCAAGGAATGTAGTGGTCTTAGGTAAAGAGGTTGCTGATCATTTATTTAAGTCTAAAAATGCCTCAGAAAAATATATTAAAATAAGTGGTATTAAATTTAAGGTTGTAGGTATACTTAAAAAACAGGGTAGCAATCTATTAGGTAATTTTAACCCGGATAAACAGGTTTACATGCCAATTGGTGCTGTTTTTAAACATTTCGAAAGAGCTTCAAATAGAAGTATTGCAATTATTATAAGGGCACAAAACACATCAATGGTTGAAGCAACAAAAGAGGAAGCAGAAGATATAATGCGTAGAATTCGTGGGTTAATGTATGATGAAGAAAATGATTTTTCAATAAACCAACAGGAAGGTTTAACACAAAATTATAATAAGACTGTTGGTGTTATAAAGATTGCCGGGCTTCTTATAACTGGCTTATCTTTATTGGTAGGTGCTATTGGAATTATGAATATTATGTTTGTATCTGTAAAAGAAAGAACTCGTGAAATCGGAATCCGTAAGGCAATTGGTGCTAAAAAGCGCACTATCTTAACACAGTTTATCACAGAAGCTTCAACTATCTGCCTAATTGGGGGGCTAATTGGCCTTATACTTGCTATTTTATTAAGTATGGCAATTAATAAATTTTTACCAACAAGCATTCAATTTGATACAGTTATCCTTGCAATAATAATTTCATTGATCACTGGTATATTAGCCGGTTTTGCTCCTGCATATACAGCAGCAAAGATGGACCCTGTTGAAGCATTAAGGTATGAATAATGAGATTCTGGGAAACAGTAAAAGTAGCTTTAAGTTCTTTAAAGGCGAATAAACTGAGATCATTATTAACGGTTTTAGGTATAGTTATAGGAATTTTCTCTATTATTTCAATAAGTACAGTTATTTCAATGCTGCAGAATTCCATTGAAGAAGGGCTTTCAATGCTTGGGAAAAACACATTTCAAATTCAAAAATTCCCTGCAATGAGGTTTGGTAGACTGAGTGATAAAATCAGGAATAGGAAGAATATTACTATTGAAGATTATTATAGATTTAAAAAATTGTTAGAAGAAGCAAAATCAGTTGGTGCTGAGCAATGGCAATTTGGAAAAATGATTAGATCAAAGTATGAATCAACAAATCCCAATGTTCAAGTAACAGGTGTTACTCCCGAAGCTATCCCAAATAATCAATGGATAGTAACAGATGGCAGGACTATCAATGATAATGACCTTTTAAGATATAAAAGAGTCTGTATTCTTGGGGCTGATGTTTCAAAAAAAATATTTAAATTTATCCATCCAATCGGGCAGGAGATAAAAGTAGATGGATTAAGATTAGAGATTATTGGTGTATTTGAACCTCAAGGACAGTTGTTTGGACAGAGCAGGGATAATTTTATTGTTACACCATTAACAACATTTCAAAATAAATATGGGAAATATAGCCGTAGTGTAAATATTACTGTAATGGCATATAGTGCTGAAACTTATAACTATACTATTGAAGATGCCATAGGTTATATGCGAACTATAAGAAAAGTGCCACCTGGCGAGGATAATGATTTTGATATATTTTCAAATGAATCTTTAATCATGCAAGTGGGTAATATAACTCAATATATAGAATTGGGTGCAATAATTGTGGCATTTATTGCTCTTCTGGCAGCTGGCATAGGAATTATGAATATTATGTTGGTTTCAGTTACAGAAAGAACTCGAGAAATCGGAATCCGTAAGGCAATTGGTGCTAAAAAAAGAAATATTCTTTTCCAGTTTTTGATTGAAGCAATCACATTATGCCAATTTGGTGGGCTTATAGGTATTGTTCTTGGAGTAAGCGTAGGAAATCTGGCTGGTTCATTTTTAAATGCACAACCCACTTTACCTATGGATTGGATAATAATCGGGGTTAGCCTCTGTGTCCTTATTGGAATAACTTTTGGTACCTACCCTGCTTATAAAGCAGCAAACCTGGATCCAATTGAAGCATTAAGATACGAATAGTTTATTATAACATATTATTGACATTAATTGATAAATCTGCTATTTATTTGAAATGATAAGGCAGAAATTAGAATATATCCTGTTTTCTAATAAATTCTACAACTTTTTTTTAAAACCCTTTGATAAAATAAAATACCAGATAGTAAATGAGGATAAATTAAAGGAGGAGAGAATTGAAAATTCAGTACCCTTTAATAAAATCCCCAATGTATCAGACATTTATAATAAGGAATGGAATAATATACTTTTGGAATTAAGTCCGATTTTTTCTATGAATAACGAATCCTTTCACAGGAAAATATGGGAATTTACTCATACCATTTATATATTAAAAAAATCCGGCTATTTATACCCGAAAAACAAAGGCCTTGCAATCGGTGCTGGACGGGAACAGATATTATATTATTTAGCTTATAAAATAGAAAAGATCACTGGTATAGATTTATTTGAAGGAAATTATATTGGTGGAGAAGATGAACCTGACATTCCAAAAAATCCACAAAAATATGCACCCTTTTTATACCCTGATGCAAATCTTGATATAATTAAAATGGATGCTTTGAACCTTAAATTTGAAGACAATTCCTTTGATTTTATTTTTTCAGCATCCTCCATAGAACATTTTGGATCAAAAAAGAATATATTAAAATCCATAAAAGAAATGTACAGAGTATTAAAGCCTGGTGGAATAGCTGTAATCACTACTGAGATCAAATTAAATAGGCTTGCATGCAATATTCCAAATACAATAATTTTTGAATTAAATGAATTATTGACTCTTTTTAAACAGTGTGACTTTTTGTTGTATGAGAATGAAATCGATATTAGGATAGAAGATTATTATCTAAATAATTGGGTCAAACTACCACAGGAGGTTTTTAAATCCCCTCATGTAATACTACGATTTCTAAGATCGATTTTCACTTCAATGGCTATTGTATTCAAAAAACCAGGAAACTCTGTAAAAAAAGGAAGATGGAAAGAAAACACTATTTTTCAACTCTTTGAATATAAAGGTTCTATAAAGGTTAGACCAGAAAAGAAAATTTTTCATCCATATAAAAACATGGTTATACAAGTTCAATTAAAGAATAACAGTAATTTTGACTGGTTCTCAAATGGAATGAGTCACAGGATTGCAATTGGAATAAAGCTCCTCAACTTAGAAGATAAAATAATAGACGAGGCTTATGGCGAGATTGTGATTCCGCACGACATAAAAATTGGAGAAAGCATTGATTTTAAGGCTGAAGTTCCCATCAAAATGGGTCCAGGACATTATAAACTCTTTTTTGATTTAAAAAGAGAACTTATCACCTGGTTTTCTGAAAAAGGCAATAAACCCTGGCTTGAAACTATTGAAGTAAAAAAATAAATTCCCTTCCTTGACACATAAGAGGATTTATGTTAATTATTTTTATTATAAAATGTTTATAAGTCATCAAATTATAAGGTAATAAATAAAGGAGATAAAAAATGAGTATCAAAAAGTCAACAATTGATGGAAACACAGCTGCAGCCCATGTAGCATACGCATTTAGCGAAGTTGCTGCCATATATCCTATTACACCATCTTCATCAATGGGAGAATTAGCTGATGAATGGTCAGCTCATGGAAGAAAAAATATTTTTGGACAACAAGTTGATGTAATAGAAATGCAATCTGAGGGAGGAGCTTCAGGTGCTGTTCATGGGGCTTTATCAGCTGGTTCTATGACAACAACCTTTACTGCTTCTCAGGGTTTATTGCTCATGATTCCAAATTTACATAAAATTGCAGGTGAAATGCTTCCAGCTGTATTCCATGTATCAGCAAGATCTTTAGCTGCTCAAGCCCTTTCGATCTTTGGAGATCACTCAGATGTAATGTCAGTTAGAAATACAGGGTGGGCATTAATGGGTGCAGCATCCATTCAAGAAACAATGGACCTTGGTATTGTATCTCACCTTTCAACTCTTGAGGCAAGGGTACCATTTATAAATTTCTTTGATGGTTTCAGAACTTCACATGAAATACAAAAAGTTGAAGTGATTGATTATAAAACAATAAAATCAATGCTTGATATGAAATTTGTTGAAAATTTCCGCAAATTGGCTTTAAATCCAGATAAACCATTTATGAAAGTTGGAGCACAAAATCCTGATGTCTATTTTCAGGGTAGAGAAACCGTAAATAAATATTATGAAAAAATCCCTTCAATTGTTCAAAAATATATGGATCTTTTAGGTGAAAAAATTGGGAGACATTACCATCTATTTGATTATGTTGGCGCGCCTGATGCAGAAAAAATAATTATTGCTATGGGCTCTGGGTGTGACACAATCGAAGAAACAGTAAACTTCCTTTGTAAAAAGAGTAAAAAGGTTGGAGCAATAAAAGTAAGACTTTATAGGCCATTTTCAGTTGAAGCTTTTATCAAATCTATTCCCTCTACTGTTAAAAAAATCGCAGTACTTGATAGAACAAAAGAACCTGGTTCAATTGGAGAGCCATTGTATCTTGATGTAGTAGTAGCTCTTTCAGAAAAAAATATAAAAATTATTGGCGGTAGATACGGTTTAAGTTCAAAAGAATTTACTCCATCAATGGTAAATGCTGTATTTGATCATCTTGATGGTCCAGGTTTTCATAACTTTACAGTTGGGATAAATGACGATATCACAAATCATTCAATAGAGATTAAAGAAAAAATTGATACTGAAGCAGAAGATATAAAGAGATGCATTTTCTGGGGGCTTGGCTCAGATGGAACAGTTGGAGCAAATAAAAACTCAATTAAGATAATTGGTGATAATACTGATATGAACGCTCAGGGATATTTCTCATATGATTCAAAAAAATCGGGTGGAATTACAATCTCTCACCTAAGGTTTGGAAAAAGCAAAATTCAATCCCCGTACCTGATAAAGACAGCTGATTTTATAGCTCTTCATAATCCAGCATATATTGGTAGATATGACATTTTAGAAGGAATTAAACATGGAGGAATTTTTCTGCTTAATTCAGAATGGTCAAATGATGAAGTTTTTGATCATTTAACAAGAGATATGCAGGAAACAATAATAGAGAAAAAGATTAAATTCTATAACATTAATGCAATAAAAATCGCAAAAGAATTGGGTTTGCGAGGTAGAATTAATACTGTTATGCAAGCTGCATTTTTTAAAGTCTCAGGTATTTTAAAAGAAGATGAAGCAATAAAATTGATAAAAGATAGTATTAAAAAGAGCTATATGAGTAAAGGTGAAAGTGTTGTAAAAAAGAACTGGGGTGCAGTTGACAGAACAAGTGCAGCATTACAGGAGATAAAATACCCGGAAAGCATCGATAAAATACAAAAAAGCTTTGAACCTAAAAAACTTATTCCTGATAATGCATCTAAATTTGCAAAAAATATAATAGAAAAAATAATGCATTTAAAAGGGGATGAAATACCCGTTTCTCATATGCCTTTAGATGGAGCAGTTCCAACTGGAACAATAAAACTGGAAAAAAGAGGAGTAGCTCCAATGGTTCCTCACTGGCTATCAGAAAAATGTATCCAGTGTACTATGTGCTCAATTGTTTGTCCACATTCAGCAATCAGGCCAAAACAGATAGAACCTGACAAATTGAAAAATGCTCCTTCAACATTTAAAACAGTAAAATCCAAAACCAAAAATGATAAAGATCTTCAATATAAAATCCAGGTTTATATAGAAGATTGCACTGGATGTATGAACTGTGTAAATATATGTCCTGTTAAAGCACTTGAAATCAGACCTATTGAAGAGTAAAGAAAATCAGGAGAAAATTAAAATGAATTATTCTTTGAAAACCTTCCAGACAATATTACAGATGGTGCTCCAATAAATTCAA
>JAUWQW010000042.1 GCA_030610885.1 Candidatus Aminicenantota bacterium
AAATAAAGATTAAATAAAGAAAAAAGAATACAAATTGAAAGAATTAAAAATTCTACCAAATCAGAAGCAGAAAAAGCAAAAGCGATTGAAGCTATTGAAAGAGCAGCATTTGAAAAAAACAAAAGAAAATCAATAGTTCAAGCCATTATCAATGGTGCTTTAGGTTTAACAAAAACTATAGCAACAATGGGTATGTTCAATTTCTTTGCTTCATAGACTGCTATTTCCTCAAAGGTTGAATCTATTATTATTATAACACCCGGGAGCTCTTTGATATTTCTCATACCCCAAAGATTTTTATGTAGTTTTTTATAAGTTTTTTCAAGTTTTGATTGTTCTTTTTTGGATTGAACTTCCCATCTTCCATCCTTTTTCATTTCTTCAAGATCAATTAGTTTATCAATACTCTTTTTTATCATAGAAAAATTTGTAAGTAATCCTCCCAGCCATCTTTTATTTACATAGTGCATGCCGGTTTCTTCACTGATGTCCTCAATTATTGTTTGTGCTTGTCTTTTAGTTCCTACTATAAGTGCATCTTTCCCAGATGCAACCATTTCTGTTATAAAGGCTAATGCTTGTTTGAATAATTCAATTGAAGTTTGAAGATTAATGATATATATATCATTCTTTTTTCCGTAAATGTATGGTTTCATTTTGGGGTTCCATCTTCTTGCCTGATGGCCAAAATGAACTCCAGCTTCTAACATTTCTCTCATATTTATAGAAACCATAATTTCACCTATCTCTTGTGATATTGAGATGCTTTTCTTGCTTTGAGGAGACCATATTTTTTTCTCTCTTTTTCTCTTGCATCTCTTGTAAGTAGGCCTGCTTTTTTTAATGATGGCCTTAATTCAGAATTATATTCTAAAAGTGCTCTTGAAATTCCAAGTCTAACTGCATCAGCTTGAGCAGATAACCCTCCACCCTTTACATTTATTAGAATATCGAAATTATCTTGTGTGTTTGTTAAAGAAAGAGGTTTGGAAATTGTGAGTTTATTTCTTTTTAAAGAAAAATACTCATTGAAAACTCTTTCTGTTTTCTTTACAATCAATTTAAAATTACCCTTTCCTGGTCTTAAATATACTCTTGCGACACTTGTTTTTCTTTTTCCAGTGCCATAATATTGAACTATACTCAAAGTTTTCCTCCTTTAGATTTCAAGTTTTTCAGGTTTTTGTGCAGAATGTTTGTGATTAGAACCTTTATATACTTTTAGTTTTTTTAAAATTTTTCTGTTAAGTTTATTTTTAGGGAGCATGCCTTTTACAGCACTTTTAATAACTCTTTCCGGATAAGTGGAAAGCATTTTTTCGTACGAAGTTTCCTTAATGCTGCCAATGTAGCCTGAGTGTCTGTAATATTTTTTTTGTTTATCTTTTGATCCTGTTAATTTGATTTTTTCAGAATTAATGATAATAACAAAATCTCCAGTATCAAAAAATGGGGTATATTTGGGTTTATCTTTACCCCTTAAAATATTTGCGACTTTTGTCGCAAGTCTGCCAAGAATAGCTCCATCAGCATCAATAAGCCACCAATTTTTTTCTATTTTGTCTCTTTGTGGCACAAAACTCTTATTTATTTCATTCAACTTCATTTTTTGACCTCGTATTAATAAGAATACTAATTTATAATATTTTTCATTATTTGTCAAGAAATTTGTGTTATAAAATGTTTTTGTTGTTATATTTTTGTTTATTGCTGTGTAAAACACCTTGTTTTGATATTGTGTTGAAATAGGCCCAAAGTTGATTTATTTACAAAAATTTGTTATATTATATACATGAGGTTAAATAAACAACAGATTGAGCATTTTGCATTTAGTATTGTTAAGGGCTTATTGAAAGAAGGGCTAATTCTAACTGATGATAAAGAAAAAATGGTAAATGAGATTCAAGAAATTATAACAAAAGAGCTGGAACGAGAAGATTTGCTTGATGAAGAGGTTAAAGAAATATTGAAAGGTAAATTGAATGAAATAAGAAATGCAAATATTGACTATTATGAGATGTTTAAAATGATAAAATCTAAGCTTGCTGAGAAGGAGAATATCGTTTTATGAGTTTTAAACTTTCAAGAAATAAGGTGAATTATATTACAAATTTAATAATAGATTATATTCAACAAAATGAAGAATTAGATTATGTTGAGGATTTGGGAAATATTAGATTTAAAATTTTTCATTTAATAATGAATGAACTTAAAATGTTTGAAGATATTGAAGAAAAGGCAAAATATAGAATAAGTTCTCAAAAAAAAAATATACCTGAAGGCTCCAGGGAGTGGGAGATTTTATTTAGAAAGTACTCAAATGAAGAGTTAGATAAATTAGGAAAAATTTGGTGATGGTTTTCTCATTTTCTAATAGGAGGAGTCAATGGATTCTAAGAGGTTTGACGATAAAGGGAAACTTATTATTCCAGCGGTTGTTAAGAGGAAAAAAGATAAACAGAAAGAGTCTGAATTTGATATTCCTGAAATCATAAAAGAGACCAGGACTTTTTATGTAATTAAACAAGCTTTTTGTCCTAATGGTCATAATCTTGTAGATAAGAAACACATAATATCTGGATATCCTGGTATAAGGCTTCGTTACAAAAGGAAAGATAATACTAAAACAGAAATTGCTATCTCAGCTGTATTAGGTGATCCGCAAAATATAATTTTACACGGTGATCTTATATTTGGAGAATTAGTTGAAATCCATTGCCCAATATGTGATGTAAAGCTTCCAATACTAACCCACTATAAACCTGGTAAAGGAGAACCTGGTTTTAATAAAAATGAAATAATTGATATTGTTGCTCTTTATTTGACCCCTGAACTTGATTATTCTAAAGCAATAAGTTTTTGTAACAAAGCGGGTGTTGTACATTCAAGCATTAAATATGCTCATGAAATAATTAGCGATATTTATAAACAATTACCTGATTTTGGTTAGTTTGTTTTTTTATAATTATATGTTAAAAATAATATCTATCTATTTAAAATGGGATTAATTAAGATTAAAAAAGGTTTAGATATACCGATTTGTGGAGAACCTGAACAGGAAATCTACAAAAAAGAAAATATTAAAAAAGTTGCTTTAATAGGATACGACTATATTGGGATAAAACCTGCATTTGTAGTTTCTGTTGGGGAAAATGTGAGATTAGGACAATTGCTTTTTATGGATAAAAAAATGCCATGTGTAAAGTTTACTTCTCCTGGTACTGGAAAAGTAATCGCTATAAATAGAGGTCCGAAACGAGTTTTTGAGTCAATTGTAATTGAACTTAAAGGTGCAGAAGAACTGACTTTTGATTATTTTTCAGAAGATCAGTTAAAATCTCTTGAAATAGAGAAAGTAAAATCTATCCTTATAGAATCAGGGCTTTGGACAAGTTTAAGAACACGCCCATTTAGTAAAGTAGCAAATCCTGAAACTAAACCTAATTCAATTTTTGTTACTGCAATAGATACTAACCCACATGCACCTTTAATAGAAAAAATTATAAATAGAAATAGAAAAGATTTTGTTAATGGTCTTGTTGTAATTTCAAAACTAACTTCTTCCAGGCTTTTTTTATGCAAAGCTAAGGGAGCAAACATACCAATAGCAGGCTTAGATTCTTTATCAGTTGAAGAATTTTCTGGGCCTCATCCTGCTGGAAATGTTGGAACTCACATCCATTTTCTTGATCCTGTTCATATTAATAAAACTGTTTGGTATATCAATGCTCAGGATGTAATTGCAATTGGGAAATTGTTTTTAACAGGAAGAATGTCTGTTGAACGTATTATTTCATTGGCTGGTCCCTCTGTAAAAAACCCAAGATTGTTAGAAACAAGAATTGGAGCATCAATAGATGATATGATTGAAGGAGAATTAAAGGAACAAGAGAATAGAGTTATCTCAGGTTCAGTGCTATGTGGACGAAATGCAATTGAAGCAAATAGATTTTTAGGAAGGTATCATCAACAGGTTTCTGTTTTAAAACAGGGTAGGAAAAGAGAGTTTCTTGGGTGGCTAAATCCTGGTTTTAATAAATTTTCAGCAAAGAATATAGTTTTGTCCAGATTCTTCAGGTGTAAGAAATTTGACTTTACAACTTCCCTTAATGGTGGCAAAAGAGCTATTGTTCCAATTGGAATTTATGAAAAAGTAATGCCTCTTGATATATTTCCAACATTTCTATTGAGATCATTAATAGTTAATGATATTGAGCAAGCAGAAAAGCTTGGTTGTCTTGAGCTGGATGAAGAGGATCTTGCTTTATGCACTTTTGTGTGTCCATCAAAAATTGATTGTGGGTCAGTGTTGAGAAAGAATTTGACTATAATTGAAAAGGAAAGGTGATGAAGTTTTTAAGAAGATTTTTTGATAAACAAAAAAAATATTTTATAACAGAAGGAAAGTTTGAAAGATTATTTCCTCTTTATGAAGTAGTTGATACTTTTTTGTTTACTCCCGATAAAGTAACAAAAGATTCTCCACACATAAGAGATGTAATTGATATGAAACGTTTGATGATGGTTGTAATATATGCATTGATTCCTTCTGTGTTAATGGCTCTCTATAATACTGGTTATCAGGTAAATCTGGTTCTTTCTAAAATTGCTAATATCGCTTATGAGGGATGGAGAGCAAAATTGATTTTATTTCTGGGAATTGGGTTTGACCCTTCTAATATTCTTGCGAATATTGTTCATGGTGCACTTTATTTTTTGCCTGTTTATCTTGTAACTATTATTATTGGGGGTTTTTGGGAAGTTCTTTTCGCAATAGTTAGAAAACATGAAATAAATGAAGGGTTCCTTGTTACAAGCTTACTTTTTCCAATGATATTACCTTCTACAATCCCGTTATGGCAGGTAGCTATAGGCATCTCATTTGGTGTTGTTGTGGGAAAGGAGATTTTTGGTGGGGTTGGGATGAACATTTTGAATCCTGCATTAGTTGGAAGAGTGTTTCTTTTTTTCGCGTATCCAGCATATATAAGTGGAAATAGTGTTTGGATTGCAGTAGATGGAGTAAGTAAAGCAACCCCACTTGCTGAGCTTTCAGACTCTGCTCTTAAACTTTCAGTATCATTAAAAGATGCTTTTCTTGGTGTAATTCCTGGCTCTATGGGTGAAACATCAACATTAGCCTGTATTATTGGGGCGATTATTTTAATTATTACTGGAATTGCGTCCTGGAAGATTATGGTTAGTGTACTTGCAGGTATGGTAACTCTTTCTTTAATGTTTAATTTGATTGGGAGTAATACTAACCCTATGTTTGGGGTTTCACCTCTATGGCATCTTGTTCTTGGAGGATTTGCATTTGGTACTGTTTTTATGGCTACTGACCCGGTAAGTTCTGCAATTACTGAAAAAGGGAAATATGTATATGGGTTTTTAATTGGTTCTTTGGTAGTTTTGATAAGAGTTATTAACCCTGCATTTCCAGAGGGAGTAATGCTTGCTATTTTGTTTGGTAATATTTTTTCTCCAATAATTGATTATTTTTTTCTAAATGCAAATATAAAAAGGAGAATACTCCGAAATGGAGATCAATAGCACAAAAAATATAATTAAAGTTGCAATTGGAGTTTGTGTTGTATGTGCTGTTCTTGTATCTACAGCATCTGTTGTTTTGAAACCAGTACAGAAAAAGAATAAAAAGTTAGAAAAATTAAAAAACATTCTATATGTTGCTGATTTGTTAGACAAAGATAAAAATATTGAAAAAATTTTTAAAGAGAAAATTCAGCCTGCAATTATAGAGCTTAAAACTGGCAAAGAATTATCAAAAAAGAATTATACAAAAATTCTTAACCCGGATTGTTTTGATATTAAAAAACTTCCATATAACCCAAAGCTAAGTGTCAAAATTGCTAGAAAGAAGGATATTGCAGGTATCAAAAGAAAATCAAAGTATATGATTGTCTATTTCGTAAAACAAGAAGGGAAAATAAAAAAAATTATTTTACCAGTTTATGGATTAGGTTTATGGTCAACAATGTATGGTTTATTAGCATTGGATGATGATTTAAAAACAGTAAGTGCATTTACTTTTTATGAGCATGGTGAAACTCCGGGATTAGGAGGAGAAGTTGATAATCCAAGATGGAGAAAATTGTGGAAAGGAAAAATTGTTTTTGACAAAAATTGGGAATTAAAGATTGAGATAATTAAAGGTAAGGTTGATGTAACAAAAAATGATGCAAAGTATAAAATTGATGGATTATCTGGTGCTACTATTACAACAAGGGGAATTAATGATCTTGTGAGGTTCTGGTTAGGAGAATCAGGATATGGTACTTTTTTAAAAAAACTGAGGGAGGGAGGAGTTGCTGGTTAAATTAAAAAAAACACTTCTTGATCCAATATTTAATAATAATCCTATTACATTGCAAGTACTGGGTATATGTTCTGCATTAGCTGTAACCTCTAAACTGGAAACAGCTATTGTAATGTCTATTGCAGTTATTTTTGTTGTATCATTCTCAAATTTATCTGTTAGCTTGATAAGGAATTATATCCCGACCAGCATTAGAATAATCATTGAAATGACTATAATTGCTTCCTTTGTTATTGTTGCTGATCAAATCATAAGAGCATTCCTTTTTGAGATTAGTAAACAATTATCTGTTTATGTTGGACTTATCATAACAAATTGTATAATTTTAGGTAGAGCAGAAGCTTTTGCTTTAAAAAACCCACCATTGCAAAGTTTTATTGATGGAATTGGTAATGGTTTGGGTTACACTCTTATTTTGATTGTGCTTGCATTTTTCAGAGAGTTGTTTGGTGCTGGGAAATTGCTTGGATTTACCATACTTCCAATTAATACTGAGGGCGGTTGGTTTGTACCAAACGGATTATTATTATTGCCCCCAAGTGCTTTTTTCTTAATTGGTTTTATTATATGGATAATAAGAACAATTAAAAAAGATCAGGTAGAAGAGGATTAAGATGCTTGAACAATATTTGAGTTTGTTTATTAAATCGATTTTTATTGAAAATATGGCACTTGCTTTTTTTCTTGGAATGTGTACTTTTTTGGCAGTTTCAAGAAAGGTCGAAACAGCTGTGGGTCTTGGTATTGCAGTTATAATTGTTCAAACAATAACAGTCCCCATTAATAATCTTATTTATATAAATATTCTTAAAGAAGGAGCATTAACCTGGGCAGGATTACCAGATATGGACCTTACTTTTTTGGGTCTTATAACTTATATTGGTGTAATTGCAGCTATTGTGCAGATATTAGAGATGACACTGGATAAGCATTTTCCGAAATTATACAATGCTCTTGGAATATTTTTACCTTTAATAACTGTTAATTGTGCAATACTCGGAGGTTCACTTTTTATGGTGGAAAGAGACTATGATTTTTCTCAGAGTTTAGTTTATGGTCTAGGTTCTGGAATAGGCTGGGCTCTTGCCATAATAGGTCTTGCTGGCATAAGAGAAAGAATGAAATACAGTAATGTTCCTGAAGGTCTTAGAGGCCTGGGTATTACTTTTATAATTACTGGTTTAATGGCTATTGCATTTATGTTATTTTCAGGAATTCAATTGTAATGAGGATTGAGTAATGAATGGTATTGGATTGATCTTTATCGGGGTATTTATGTTTACCTTTATTGTTCTTGCTCTTGTTTTAATTATCCTTGTTTCCAGATCAAAATTGGTTGAAATAGGAAATGTTAGGATTTTTATAAATGATGATCCTGATCAGACTCTGTTAGTCCCAGTAGGGGGAAAATTATTAAATACATTAATAGATAAAAAAGTTTATCTACCTTCTGGTTGTGGGGGAAAGGGAACCTGCGGAACATGTAAAGTGAAAGTCCTTGAAGGTGGCGGAGATGTTCTTCTTACTGAGCGATCAATATTAAAGCGAAAGGAGATACGTCAAAATTTTCGTCTGTCCTGTCAGGTTCCTGTCAAACAGAATTTAAAAGTTGAGATCCCTCCAGAGATATTTGATGTAAAAAAATGGGAATGTATAGTTAAGTCAAATAAAAGTGTTGCAACATTTATTAAAGAATTGGTTCTGGGATTACCAGAAGGAGAGAATATAAATTTTAGGGCTGGAGGATATATTCAGATTGAGACTACTCCACATACTGTTTTTTATAAAGACTTTATTATTGATGATAAATTTAAAACAGATTGGGATAAACAAAATCTCAGGTGCTATGTATCAAAAGTGGAAGAATCAATCACTAGGGCTTACTCAATGGCAAATTATTCTGAGGAAAAGGGCGTTATTATACTTAATATAAGAATTAATCCCCCACCTCCTTCTACGCCTAAAGTTCCTCCGGGTCAGATGTCTTCTTATATTTTTAGTTTGAAACCAGGAGACAAACTTTTAATATCAGGTCCATATGGAGAATTTTTTACAAAAGATACTGAAAATGAAATGGTATTTATTGGAGGGGGGGCTGGAATGGCTCCAATGAGGTCTCATATATTTGACCAATTGAAAAGGTTAAATACAAAACGCAAAATTTCCTTCTGGTATGGGGCTAGAAGCCTGAAAGAGATGTTTTATGAGGATGATTTTAACAGCCTTGAAAAAGAGTTTGAAAATTTTACGTGGAATATAGCATTATCTGAACCCATTCCTGAGGATAATTGGAATGGTTATAAAGGTTTCATTCATCAAGTTGTTTATGATAGTTACTTAAAAGACCATCCAGCACCTGAAGATTGCGAATATTATGTTTGTGGTCCGCCATTAATGCTTCATGCAGTTCTTCAAATGCTTGATAATCTTGGAGTAGAGCCAGAAAATATACTTTTTGATGATTTTGGTACTTAAAAAAATATTTATTTATGATTTATAAGAAAAAGTGCTTATCAGGAATATTAATTGTTTTTATAATTTTCCTTCTGAATTGTTCAAGAAAAAAGGAGCTCAATAATTTTATCTCTTTTAATGGGTACACTATGGGTACTTTTTATAATATAAAGATTGTAGATCATAGAATTTTAAAAGTATTTAATTCAGAATTAAAAGTTAAAGAGATAAAACAAGATATTTCAGATTTGCTTTTAAAGATCAACAATCAAATGTCTACATTTAAACCTGATTCGGAATTATCCTGTTTTAATAGTTATAATAAGGTAGATTGGTTTTCTGTATCATTGGATACAGCTAAAGTTATTGCACAATCTTTAGATGTAAGTGAAAAATCTAATGGTGCATTTGATGTTACTGTTGCACCTTTTGTTAATCTATGGGGATTTGGACCTAAAAAGAATGAATATAAAATACCTACAGATGAGTTGATTGAAAAATCAAAAAAATATATTGGGTATAAAAAAATCTCAGTGAGATTTTCTCCCCCTTCTGTAAAAAAAGAGAAACCTGAAATATTTTGTGATCTTTCTGGTATTGCAAAGGGTTTTGCAGTTGATAAGGTTGCAAACTATTTTGATTCTATTGGCATAACAAATTATCTTGTTGAGATTGGAGGGGAGATTAAGGTAAGAGGCAAGAATAAAGATGGAGATTCATGGAAAATAGGTATTGCAACACCTACAAGTAAACCTGGAATTCAAAAAATTATTTCTTTGGAAAACAGCTCAATGGCAACCTCAGGTGATTACCGTAACTATTTTGAAGAAAATGGAGTTAGGTATTCTCATACAATAGATCCAAGAACTGGAAAGCCTATTTTGCATAAACTGGCATCAGTTACAGTTATTCATGACTTATGTATGTATGCTGATGCAATGGCCACTGCTATTGATGTTCTTGGACCTGAACAGGGTTATGATTTAGCTTTAAAAGAAAATCTTCCTGTTTTTTTGATTATAAGGGAAGAAAATGGTTTTATTGAGAGGATTAGTCCAGAATTCAAAAAGATTTTATTAAAGAAAAAATGATTTTATAAGTAAATGAAATATTAAGAAGAGGGGATTAAAATTAAATTTTTAATTGTTTTTGTTTTTGCTGTTTTGGGTATATTGATTATGGGATTTGGATTACATTTAAGTAGGTATAAAAAGAGGAAACCAAACAAAAGATAAACATTGAAATAATTTTAGAACTAAATAATCAAAGATTCGTATTATTATTTTTAAAGGAGTATTGAATGAAGAAATTATTTTTATTATTTATTGCAACCTTTATATTTGTTTTTCAAAATTATTCTTCTGATTTCTCAGTTAATATTAATTTTGGACATAATTATGGTACATCTGATCTTTTTAATAAATACACAACGAATTACTCTAAAAATGGATCGAATTTTTCTGATGAAATCCATAATAGGGTGGGACTTGGCTTTAATTTAAGCTGTAATATTCCTTTTGTGAAAAGATTTTATGTTATTCCTGGATTTTCAATAAATTATGGAAATCAAAGTTTTATCCATACAGAAATAATAGAAGGTGAAGCGCCTGATGTTGAAAAACATAATTACTATTTTAGAATTTATTCCGGGGAATTGAACTTTTTGTATGATTTATTCCAATCAAAAAATGGATGGGATTTTAATCTATTGCTGGGATTCAATTATAACTCAGTAAAAACAGGTGAGAATATGAAAGAGGAGGATGATAAATACTGGGGGCTCTTGACTGGTATTGGTGCGAGATTTTTTCAGCATAGACATTTTGGGTTCCAGGTACTTTTATATAATCAATTGCCTTTAAAAAGCAAGTATTGGGCATATATTGGAATAAGAACTGGGATTTCTTATAAATTTTAATTTAAACAAAACGGATTATTCACTATATCCGATTCTTTCAAGTGGATTTACAACAGAAGAAGCTATATTTGTAAGATGGGAGGTAATTCTTTTTAGGAATCTGAGGTATAATGTTAAAGCAATTGCTTCTCCTGAGTTTAAACCTCCAATTTTATTCTTTAATGATTTATGCAATAAGTCATCAATGTCTTTAGAAACCTTAGAGTGTAATCTCATTGCTTCTCTTGCTTTATCTTCATCTCTGTTTTTAAAAGATTCAATTGTTAATTTAAAGATTTCAATCATCCTTTTTTCAATTCTTTGTACTATTTCCTCAACATCGCCGCCCTTTAATTTTTTTGGGTGATTTTTTGCCAGTTCAACTATGTTTTTAAAATAATCTCCAATCCTTTCAACATCAGTTATAATGCATATTAGAACAAGTCCTGCATTTAAATCTTGAGCACCAGAAATCGCAAGATCAGTAAAAATTTTTCTTCGAGATTCCATCTGAAATTTGTTTATCTTTTTATCCTCTTTGTTTATATCTATATCAGTCTCACTTTTATTAGTTTCTCTAAGAGTTTTTCTGACATTTTGAAACATAACAAGTTCTTTAGATAGTATCTCATGTGTTTGTTCAAAAATCATATCTATTTCACTTTTTTTCCTGAACATGTACAATAATTCTTTCATTTTTATTTACCCCCGAAAGTTAAAATAAATATTAATGGTATAATAAAAAACTGAATAATAACATAAAATAAAGGTATTAATCTATTTTTTAGAGCATAGTGGCCTAATTTTTTTGCAAGAAACACAGGAACTTTTTTTATTGGAGTTATTAAAATAATTCCAGTCACATTAAAAATCAAGTGCGCAAGAGCTACTTGTAATCCTAAGGGACTTCCTATGGAAAATGAAGCAAGTAAAGTTGTAACTGTAGTTCCTATATTTGCTCCTATAACATACGGGAATATTTGATTTAATGTTAATATTCTTGCAGCAGCAAAAGGAACTACAAGAGATGTTGTAACGGAACTGCTCTGTACAATAGAGGTAATAACTATACCGGATGCCATTGATCTAAAATAATTTTTAAAAAAGTATGTTCCAAAAATTCTTCTAATTTTTTCCAATACAAGGCTTTTTATTATAACAACCATATTCTTTAAAGAATAAAAGAGTAGAAAGAGTGCGATTATAATAATAATCCATGGATATTCCCCGAGTAATGATTTTGTTAAGTTACAGATTGGCTCTGTTACAAGTTCAATGGGTTTTAAAAGTTTTAATCCCCCGATATTCTTCATTAAGGTTGTTAAGAAGTCTGAGGTTTTGCTTAAATATCCGAAAAAATACTCAAGGGGGAAAATGAGAGCAACAGATATCAAATTAAAGAAGTTCTGGATAATTGCTGCAGAAAAAGCATGCTCAAATTCCTGTTTCCTTGTAATATGAGAGAGAGAAACTAACACATTTGTTATGCAAGTTCCAATATTTGCCCCCATTACTATGTAAATGGCAAGATTGAGCTTTATTGTTCCTGCAGCAACCAAGGCAACTGCAAGTGAGGTTGTTGAGGAGGAAGATTGAACAATGGAGGTTGCAAGAATTCCAATAAACAAACCAACAAATGGGTTGGACACATTGTGCATTAATTCAATTATTCTATTCCCTGATGCAAGTCCAAATGAGATTGAGATTAATTTTATGCCTAATAAAAAGAGGTAAATAGAAAAAATCAGGTAAATAACAGTTAAATAATTTTTTATTTTTTGTTTACTCATCTTGTAAAGATATTGTTGTTATAAAATCTATTTTAACATTAATAACTCTAATTTCAAAATCTGTTAAAAATAGGATTTGTATTTCATAAGAAAATCTATTTGATAACCCCCCATAATTTCATTCACAAATGGCTTAGAAGTTAATAATAATGATTTCGGGATCTTTATAAGGTTTTTGAAGAAACATTTAAGTTTGGCAAAAAAATAAAAAGATAATTTTTATAAAGAATTGAACACAGATGTTAATTTTTTGACATTCGTAAAATAAAAAAAAGAGGAAAAACCAAGTAATTATTTAAATTTGTGTTGACATGCTGCCTTTATTATGTTAATATTTAACTTAATTTGTTGAAGATTTATTTTGAATAGGAGAGATTTATGAATAGTCAACCAAAAGTAATTGTGTTTTCTACTCCTACGTGTTCATGGTGTAGGGTTGTAAAACAACATTTGAAACAAAATAATATAAAGTTCAAAGATATTGATGTGAGTAAAGATAGACAGGCAGCTATGGATATGGTACGAAGAACTGGTCAGCAAGGTGTGCCAGTAACTCTGATTAATAATAAACCAGTAATAGGTTTTAACAAGATAACAATTAACCGTTTACTTAATATAAAATAGGATTAATTTTATTTATTACAACTCTCCTTCACCTTTTCTTTGTTCCTTTAATCTGAATTTTTTTGGATTTTCTTTAATCTCTCTTTTAAGCCATTTTTCAGGATAACCAACTGCTTTTGCTCTTCCATTTTCATTTTGAATATAACCGTCATTATATTTGGTTATTAGAAATTCTCCAAGTTTCCACCATTTCTCTATATTCATTTCTGCATTATTTACGCAGTATTTTGTTAGAAAATTTCCTACAAGTTCTGGATTTTTCTTTAAAAGATTTAAAGCAGTTTGTTCTATTACAGGTTGAATCTTGAATTCCAGATCTTCTATCTTTTTTTGAATCTTCTGAATGTCTTTGATCATATAACTCCACCTAAGATTTGCATAATTTGCTACAAAATTGAATGCCCACCATGCAGAATCTTTTGAAAATTTCTTAATTGTTCCTGTAGTATATGAATGAGGTAAATCTGTAATGGAGGTGTAAAACGGAACGAAAAAGTTTGTATATGGGTTATCCAGCCCATACCAGTATATACCTCCTATTTCATCTGGCATATTAGACCTAGATTCTGAAACAAATACAAGAGCTGTTTGTTGTGTGGAAATGGGTCTTTCCCATGTATGGATTTTATTTTTTACTTTCCATTTTATAGGCCTCCATCTATCTGGAGCCTTAAAAGGTCCTGCACTTAGATCTTTTGTCATATCAAATTCTGTATCTTCATAGTGATCACGATGAAGATTTATTACATCCCTGACACAAAGCTTTTTATCTGGTTTTATATAAAGTGGATATGGTTTTGCTCTCCTCTTATAAGAGCTGTAATCAGGGGTTATTTTCAGAGATGGTGCAGCTCTTCTAAAAATGCTCCACACTCTTCTGGATGAATATCTCACCTGTTCTTCTGAAGGAGGATTATAGGCTTCGGAAAAACTGAATGGTTTTCCTTTTTCGGGATTATAATAGCCATTTTGTATTGCAAAAGAGATCACATTTTTTGAATACATAACATTTTCAGGGTCATTTGTGGGAAATTCTCTGATTCTTGACATATTTGCATGTGCTGACACAGCACCATCTGGTATTTTTACAGCTACCCATACTGCACCTTTGCCCCCCTGTCCTGTTCCTACTATTTCAAGAATCCATACCTCATGTTTGTCTGCAATAGAAATTGATTCACCAACGCTTCCATATCCATACTTATCAACTAAAGAAGTTATGACCTTAATTGCCTGCCTGGCTGTTTTTGCTCGTTGTAATGCAGTAATCATTAAAGTAAAATAATTAAAAAGTCCTTTTTTATTTAAAAGTTTTTTTCTTCCTTCAAATGTTGTTTCTCCTATAGCTAATTGAAATTCATTCATAAGACCAATAACCTTATATGTGTGAGCAACCTGCGGGATTTTTCCCTTTTCCCCATACCAATTTCTAATTTCAATCATTTCTCCTTTTTTGTGATCAGCTGCAGGAATTATTCTTAGATGTGGATGAAATTCTCCATCACAGGAATAACTTATCATTGTTGAATTATTTTTTGAAGCTCCTTTTGTAACAAGAATAGATGTGCATGCTTCAGAATTTTGATTCATTGAAGTTAGAGTAAATAAAAATATTATGGTTAATAGAGTAAATCTCTTAAAATTCATTTTTTGCTCCTTTGTTTATATTTTTTGTACGAAGAGGTACTGACTTAGGTTTAGTTTAAAAAAATATTTTTATTGTATATGTTTATTTGGACTTTAGTTTCACTTTACCTTTACTTCTATCAGAAATTGTTTTTTCTATTTCTTTAAATATTTCTTCTGGTATTGAAAGAACCATATTTACTCCATTTGAAAGGTAATCCTGTTTATAAATTTTAACAGAATAATGATTTATGATTTGTTTCATATCACCAGTGAAATCATAAGGAGAAAAAACTGAGGCACTTCTTCTAATAAGAGTAGCTACTTTTTTAGAACTATTTAATACTTTTCTTGCAGATTGAGCATAAGCTCTTGTTAACCCACCAGTACCAAGTTTTATGCCTCCATAATATCTTATTACAGTTATGAGTACATTATAATAGTCTTTACTTTTTATCTCTTTATAAATTGGGAGGCCTGCTGTACCTTTAGGTTCCCCATTATCATTGTAGCGGAAATATAGTTCCTCTCCTTTTCCTAACCTATAAGCAAAACAAACATGAGTGGCGTCATGATATTTCTTATTCATATCTTTTATTATTGAATTTGCTTCTTCTTTAGAATTAATGTGGAATAAATATGCAATGAATCTTGATCCCTTTTCTTTAATCTCTTCAGGGCCATAGGTTTTATCAATTGTAAAGAATCTATTTTTTAATTGCATGAGGTTCTATTTTAAATGTAGTCATTGTAGGCTAGTTAAATCAATTATTTTTTTCTGTTTTTAAGAATTTTTCTTTACAACTTTCAGAACAAAAAAATAGAGTTTTTTTGCCATGTTTATATTTAATTGACAGGCTTTCAGGAATATATGTGCCGCATATAGGGTCTTTCTTCATTTGCTCTTCCTTTATTGGGGGGGGGGTGCTTTTTTTGTTTGTGAAGAAATTTGATTTTTTGTGTTTCCAAAAAGTATTATATAAATATTTGAACAAAAAACAGAATAAAAATACAAGGACAATTAATCTTAAAAATCCGAAAAAAGCAATCATTAGAAATCTCTTTTTATTTGCATATTTTTGATTTGACAAAACAGACTATCATTAAGCCTATTATTATTGCAATTAAGCCCATTAATCTTAATATTTTAGCGCTGCTTATCTCTATCTGTTTATAAAATTTTTTGATTTTTTCAGGAAACAAAAAGTATGGTAAACCCTCAATTACCATAATTGAACCCAAAATTAGAAATAAAAGATTAATATTCATTAATTTTTTTTATTGCTTTTTAATATTTTCAAATTTATTGGATATAACATCTATGCTCTACTATTTTTTTAATGTTCCCAATATTTCGAGAGATATAACATGTCTTTGAATTTCATTTGTACCTTCATAAATTTGAAGCAATTTTGCATCTCTCATCATTTTTTCAACAGGGTATTCTTTCATATAACCATATCCACCTAATAGTTGTACAGCATCAGTAGTTACCTTCATAGCAGTATCTGTTGCAACAATCTTTGCCATAGCAGATTCCTTTGATGCTTTTATATTATTGTCAAGCATCCATGCGGATCTATATACAAGAAGACGTGCAGCATCAATTTCTGTTGCCATATCTGCTAGTTTAAAGGAGTTATGTTGAAATAAAGCAATAGGTTTTCCAAACTGAATCCTGTTTTGACTGTAATTCAATGCCTCTTCATAAGCAGCTCGTGCTACTCCAACACCACCAGCTCCAACTGCAGGTCTTGCATAGTCAAGAGTCTTCATTGCAATTATAAAACCAAAGCCTTCTCTTCTTAGTATGTTTTCTGCAGGGACTTTCACATCATCAAAAAAGATTTCTGCAGTATTTGAAGCTCTATGGCCCATCTTGTTTTCATGTTTACCAACTGTAATTCCAGGAAGATCCATTGGAATTATAAAAGCCGATAGCCCTCTTGAGCCTCTAGTTTTATCAGTTGAAGCAAAAATCACACTCAGTTTTGAAACGCCTGCATTTGTTATAAATGTTTTAGAACCATTAATTATATAATGATCCCCATCTTTTTTCGCGGTTGTTTTTATTGCAGAATTGTCTGATCCAGCTTCTCTTTCTGTAAGGCCAAAACATGCGAATGTCATTTCTTTTGTTAATGGAGGCAGAAATTTTTTTTTCTGTTCTTCATTACCAAATAAAATGATTGGAGTTGTTGCTAAAGTGTTTGCCATTATTGATGTATACATTCCAGCACAGCCCCATGCAAGTTCTTCACATACAATTACATTATCAAGATTCGAAAAACCTATCCCTCCATATTCAATTGGAATGCCTGAAGTAAGAAATCCAATTTCAAATGCTTTTTGCATTACATCAAATGGAAATTCATTTTTTTCATCATACTCTGCAGAAACAGGTCTTATTTCGTTTTTAGCAAATTGATGAGTTAATTCTTTTAATTCCAATTGTTCTTCTTTTAAAGAAAAATCCATTTTTATCTCCTATAGTTTTATTGTTTTTATTTGGTTTAATATTTCTTGAGAGCTTTGATATCTATCTTCTCTCTTTTTTCCCATACATTTTTCAACAATCTCAGCAAGGCTTGAAGGAATTTCTTCTCTTAATTTCTTTATTGATGGTGCAGGTTCAAATAAATGCTGGTAAAATATATTTTCCCCTTTAAATGGGACTCTACCTGTTATAAGATGAAAAAGAGTAGCACCAGTTGAGTATATATCTGTTCTATGGTCTATTTTTAATCCTTGAATTTGTTCAGGAGACATATAATACGGAGTACCTGTGACAAGTCCTGTGTCCCCTTTTTTACCCTCTCCTCTTATGACAGCAAGGCCGAAATCCATTATTTTTATTTCTTTTTGTCGTGTTATCATTATATTGTGAGGTTTAATATCTCTGTGAATAATACCTTTACTGTGAGAGTAGTCTAATGCTTTTAATAATTTTATTGCAATAAAGAGAATCTGTGGAAGAGAAAAAACCTTATGTTTTTTGATTAAAGTCATAAAATTCTCGCCTTCAATAAATTCCATTGAGATAAAATGATCTTCATTTATTTGCCCTACATCATAAACTGTAACAATATTTGGATGTGATAGAGATGCTGCTGAGCGTGCTTCTGTATAAAATCTTTCAAGTGTTCTTTTGTCTTTTGTAAGGTTGGAATTTAGGATTTTGAGTGCAATAATTCTCTGCAAAACAGAATCTTTTGCCTTAAATACAACTCCCATACCCCCTTCTCCAACCTTTTTTATAATTTTATATCTCTTAAGTGAGTTTTCAGATACAAGATCCATTTCTTTATATTTTTTAATTAAATCCTCAACTTCCTTAATTTTTTGAGGAATATCTTTGTAAGTGTAATTTTCGGATAAAATTCCCTGATAAATCTTAAATGCTTTTTTGAAATCTCCCGAATTTTCGTAAGCTTGACCTAAAAGATAGTACCACTCAATATTAGATTCATTTATGGTTTCTTTTGCAACTAGAGTACCGATTTTTTCAATTACAAGCTGGTGTTTCCTATTCTTTAAAAATATAGTTCCCATTTGAGTTACTGAAATTTTAAAATCAGGTTCATTGGTTTTTATTTTTTGAAAATTTTGAAGAGCTCTTTTTTCATTATCTAATTTAAGAAATGAAATTCCAGCATTATAAAAACTTTCAGCTTTTTCATACAACTCACCTGCTTTTTGATATTTTTTATGTTTGAATGATATATCTGCTGCCATCTTCCAATCTCCACCCATTTCAAACATTTTTGTAGCTTCTTCTTCATTTAATGCTTTTAAGTAATTGTCTGCAGCTGAAAGGTAATTTTGATTCATAAAATAACAATAAGCTGCCTTATCATATGTTTTATTCCATTCAAATAACTCAGCAGCTCTTGTATAATCTTCACCTTTTAAAAATAATTCAGCAGCTTTAATAGTATCACCTCTTGCAAACGCATCTTCTCCCTTTAATTGGTGTGCGATCTTTGGTTGGTTTGTTTTTTCATATATCTCTGCAGCTTTTAAAGGAAGTTGAGCTTTTTCAAAAAGTTTCGCAGCTTCATCCAATTTCTTCAATTTGATTGCAAGTTGAGCAGCTTTTTCCAATTTGTTGTTTTTTAGTAATAGTTGGTAAGCTCTTTCAGTATCACCTATCTTTATATACAATTCAACAGCTTTAAATAATTCATTATCTAAAATGCTTGAATCATGATAACCAACTAAAGTGTCAGAATTTGTTAAAAACCATTTTTCAAAATTATAAGCAGCTTTTTTTAAATTCCCCGCCTTTTCGTAAATATATGCTGATTTTTTATAAAAACTCTTTTTTTCATAAATTTGAGCAGCTTCTTCATACCTTCCATGATTGTAATATAGCTCTGCTGCTTCATGGTATCTATTATTATTTTCGAGAATATTAGCTGCTGCTTCAATATTCTTCCTCTTAGTATATATATTTATTATAGCATCAATGTTCCCACATTTCTCATATATTTCAATTGCCTGGGTTTCATTGTGTAGTTTCTCATAGAGTGCTCCCAATTCGTTATATTCTTGACCTGTTTCATATATCTTGATTGCTTGTTTGTAATTACCAATATCTTCATGTATTTTACCTGCTTTTAAATACATCCCCTGTTTCAGGAACTTATTTGCTTGTTTCATCAAATAAGATTTTTTGAACACTATTGAATAGAAGGCATCAAAAAACGATTTATCTTGAATATCAATGACTTTTGCTAATGTTAGAAATTCGTAAACTATTTTTAGAATAACATAAATTACGATAAGAATAACCACAATTTTAATTAAAGGGTTATCTTCTAAAAATTGTAAAATCTGTTTCATTTTCTGATAAAAAAGTATAACAAAACTAGTAAAAAAAATCAATTATAATTGACAAAGTAGATCATAAAATATATAATTTTTATTAAAGAGAGGTTAAAAAAGAGAGATTTGTAATGTATTTAGATTGGTTTTGATAAGTGGGTATTCTATTTAATGATTTAAAAAATTTGAATTCCTTTTTATCGAAATTGGATGAAAAATGTTTAATTTAAAGTGAAATGGAAAAAATATTGATAATAGATGATGAAAAAAATATAGTGGTTTCTCTAGCTTCAATTCTTGAAGATGAAGGTTACAAAGTTTTTTTTGCTTTATCCGGTGAATCTGGGATAGAAAAATATAAAAATATAAACCCTGATGCAATTTTTCTCGACATATGGCTTCCAGGAATTGACGGTTTGGAAACAATGAAAAAAATATTGGATATAAATCCAATTCAAATAATAATAATGATTTCAGGTCATGGGAATATAAGCTCTGCTGTTAGTGCGGTTAAAGAGGGAGCTTATGATTTCCTTGAAAAGCCTTTAAATCTTGAAAAAGTTATGTTTGTTCTAAATAGAGCAATGGAATATAAAAAGATTCTTGATGAAAATAAAAAATTAAAGTCTATACTATATAAAAATGTTGAACTTAATGAGGATGATAGAAAAATAATAAAAAAAGAAAGTACAGGAATTATAGAATTTGATATTAACAACACAAAATCTTTAAGTAAACAGAAGACTGTAAGAGACAGTAATATATTTTATGGTATTGGCTTGCATTCAGGTGAAAAAACTGGAATGGTTATTAAGCCTTTGAAAGTTGGTAAAGGGATTAGATTTGAGAATATTTCTAAATATGGTTACATACCTGCTAAAGTTGAGTACCTTGATACAACGAACTATGCAACTTCAATAAGAAAGGATAATTTAGAGGCAAAAACAATAGAACATTTTATGGCAACCTTACATGCATTTGGTATCACTAATCTGTCAGTAAAAATAAACAGAGAAGTTCCAATAGGGGATGGATCTGCCAGTAATTTTTGTAAATTTATTAAAAATAGTGGTATTGTTGAGCAGGATGCTTTTATACCTGATATTGTAATTCCAAGAACTTTATTGATTGGAGATGAAAGTGAAGATGGAAAATATATTAAAGTAGAACCGTCTAATGATTTTTCAGTGAAATATACAGCAATATACCCAGAGCCTCTTGGAAGGATAAGTTATGAGTTTGTTTTGAACTCAACCGATAGTTTTGAACGGGAGATTGCTCCAGCCAGGACTTATGGGTTTATTAATGAAATCAGTAAGTTATCTAAAATGGGACTTGCAGAGGGTGGTAGGATGAACAATTTTATATTGATTGATAATGGAAAAGTGATTAATACGAAATTAAGATTTGTCGAAGAATTAGCGAGACACAAGATACTTGATATAATAGGAGATTTTTATCTGCTTGGAAGACCTATTAGAGGTAAAATTACAGCTCAAAAGACAGGGCATTTCGAGAATGCCAGAATGCTTAATCTAATCAAGGAAAAATTTTTGTAATAATATATTATATATTTAGATTCTAAAATTTAAAAACAGATTCTCTCCTTTTTACCTTAGCATTTATTCAAGCGAATTTTAAGATGAAGCTGATTTCTCAAGCTTCTTCAACATAAAGAACATCAAGCCGCCTGCAATAAAAGAGGTCAAAACAAGTAAACCAAAAGTCTGCCAGAGTTCAATATGTGAATAAGGTATACCAACAATTCCAGAGAGCATATTTCCGATAGCAGTAGCTGCCAGCCATCCACCCTGCATGGTTCCTCTAAGTTTTGGTGGGGATACCTTAGCCACAAAAGCTAAACCCATAGGGCTTATGAATAGCTCAGCTATAGTCATCCAAAAGTACATGGAAATAAGCCAATAAGGTGATACTAGAGAGTTTGACACGCCACCCACAACTTCTAATGAAGCTGGGCTTTGCTGACCAAAAGCAACGATAGTCATTAGTACCCATGCTATACCAAGGATCATCATTCCAATACCCATTTTCTTTGGAGGAGATGGTTCTTTACCTTTTTTGTTAAGCCAGGAGAAAAATACCAGTATTACTGGTGTGAGAAAGACCACGAATATTGGGTTGAAACTCTGAAAGAGTTCTGGTGCAATTGGATTTGTTTCTATGAATGTATTGTATCTGATAAATAAAATTATTGCACCAAAGAGTAATAAACCAGCGCCTACAGTTTTCATTTTACCCTTAAAATTTTTACCTATAATAAAGACAATACCAATGATTACTGCAATAAGGGAAAGGAAAGCCCATATATCAAAGAAGATCTTTGTAATAGCACTAACTGCACCAGCAGTATAATTCTTTGCAAACCATGTCAGTGTATATCCATTTTGATGAAAAGCCATCCAGAAGAAAATAACCACCAAGAAAACCATGAGCAGAGCAAAGACACGATCTTTTACCTGTTTTGGTGTGAGCTCAACTCTATTTTTGTTATTTTCCCGCTTTTGGGAGTGAATATAGTCTGCCTTTTTATAATATTTTTTAAAACCTCGGAATATAAATAATGAACCTATGATACTGATTGATGCTATGGCAAAGGCTGCATTGTATCCCTGACTTAAAGAATCTCTATAAAGTGCACAGAAATCTGTAAGGTTTGTGAACTTATCACCCAACTGCTGGATTGCCAGTTCTTTAAGTGTGCCAATGTGTTCATAAGTATCCGGGTTATTCAAAAACTGGTGAATCATACCCGGCAGTTTGGCATTATAGAATAGGCCGTCTCTGGTTAATATCCAATTTCTTAAAGCAGTTGCTGCATATGGAGCAAAGAATGCACCAATATTTATACCCATATAGAAGACATTAAAAGCTGCTGCATGCATCTTTTTGTAACCCTGTTCTTCATAAAGATTTCCTAGGATTACTACCAGGTTGCCTTTAAATAGTCCTGTACCAAGAGCAATAACAAATAGAGATATATAGATGAAGGTTTGAGCTTGACCTGGGATTGCCATCATTCCATATCCTATGAACATAAATACTATACCCGTAGTAATTATCTTACTATAACCGATTTTATCCGCTAGCATACCGCCGAATAAAGGTATAAAATAAATACTGAAGAGAAAAGTAGACCACACAAAACCAACATTCTGAATTGACATACCGAATTTTGCTTCAAAAAACAGGGCAAAAATGGCCATCATTGTATAATAACCAAAACGTTCTCCCATATTTGAGAAAAAAAGTACATAAAGTCCTTTTGGATGTCCTTTAAACATATTACCTCCGATATATCAATCTTTATGCAAAATTCACAAAGTTAAAATTGATTTGTGATTATACATTATTGTAAAAATATGAGCAATAAAAATCAATCTTTTTTAGTTATCTTTTATTTGTCCATTGATGAGATGCTTGAAAATATTTTCAAATATTTCTCAAAATCATTAAATTTATCAAAAGTAAAATGAATTCCTTTCTTAGTAGGTTTCCATTCGCCTGATTGATCCTGAAACCATGTTCTTATGTCAAAATATTTTTTGTCTCTGAATGTGGATATTGAAAAGATTAATTTTTGGGTTGGACCTATATCTGTTTGTCCAATATTGATAGTACTATCACTATCTTTTAAAAAATCAGATTTTTGTAGATTTAACTCATCTTTAATTTTTTCCTTTAACTCTTCAAATTTCATCATTTCTCCTTTATACTGTAAAATATTTTTACAGATTTATTTTTCTTTTATTGATTTTTTAAATAATTCCTCTGCTTTTTTTTTCTTTTCTTTTTCAAGTTCCTTTGCCATTAAAAACCTTTCATCTACTTTTTCTTTTTTTTCTTTTTCTTTTAATAATAACTCATCAAATGATTCGAAATTCTTTTTTTTTGTTTTTTTGTGTTGAATTATATTTTTACTGTTTACATCAATCCATAGATTGGAATGGCAAATAGGGCATTCAATCTCAATTATTTTTGACATGGAGTGATTTTAATATATAATAAAGAAAATTTCAAGTTGTATATATTTTAGTAAATATTATTATGAAATAAAAAGTACTTTATTTTATACTTCTGTTATTTTAAAAATCAAATCCAACCCAGAAATTTACGCCCTGATATGTTTTGTCTTTAAAATTGGTTTTGTAAACCCACTCTATATGAAAAGGAAATCCAAACATAAACCATTCAACACCAAAACCATAAGATGAAATTGCATTATCTAATTTCAAGCCTTCACCTTTTTCGAAAAACCTGAATTTTTCTCCATTAAACCAGGCTCCGCCTAAGTCGAAAAAGAAAACTCCTCGAACTGGACCAATAAGTCCAATTGGAGTTGCTGCTATGTGTAATAATGGGAATCTGAGCTCTGCATTAAAAGTAAATCCATTATTTCCAATCACTCTTCTCCACGCTGCTGACCTGATAGTATTATCTCCGCCAGTCCAGAAAATAAGCGAATTTTTTCCACCTGATTTAAATCCCCACATTCTGAAAGCAAGAAGCGTATATTTATCAATTCTAATATATTTCCTCAGGTCAGCC
>JAUWQW010000101.1 GCA_030610885.1 Candidatus Aminicenantota bacterium
TATATAGGTATCCCAGATCCTCGCTCTACCTGCAGTAATATCACCTCCTTTGGGATTTACAACTCGATCCCATGCTGCGAAAAAGGCTCTTCCAATAATAGAATTTGGATATAAATAAATTACAGTACTCAAAATAAAAATTATTAGGAGAATTATTGAAATTTTTTTAACACTTTTTTGAAACAAAAACATGAATCCAAGAAAAAGCAAACAAATTATTAGAGCGAGAATAAAAGATCTCGATTGAGTCATGAAGCCAAAAAATACTAATATAATAATTGCAGTCATCGTCATTACCTTTTTTTTTCTTAAAATAAAAATTACTAATAAATTTGCTATTCCAAAAGATAAGATTTTACCAAAAATATTCGCATTGTTTAAAATATTGGCATTAAATCTAATCTTTGATCCAATAATAACTTCATCACTGAAAAAAACCCCCATGATACATGCTGTTAGACATCCAAATGAAAAAATTAAAACAAGCTTATAATACCAATTTGGTTCATTCAACCTGTCTTTAAATATAACCAATAAGATAGCAGTAGTAAGGCCAACTTTGACGGCAACAAACAAATTACTAATATTCATAACCAGAAAAGAAGTTATTAATGCAGAAAGAAAAATAATCAGCATAAACATAATATACGCCTTAGATATTCTTCTTTTATAGAAAAATATTAATTTGACAAATAAAATGATAATTAAAATATTGAGCAATGTTATATCAGTTTGAAAAATTACAAAAATTCTCTGATTTGGCAATAAAAACAAAATTAAAAAAAAACATGCTTCAACACTCATCAGAAAACCTGCAATAACTATGGCAACAAATCCAATAAGCCCTAAAGCTGAATTCTCAATACCGAAATAAAAAACGAATTCAAAAAATATACCAACCAGAAGAACTTGAAGGGGTAATTTTCTGGATAAAAAAAACTTGTGGAATCCCGGTTCTTGATATTCTGAAATCTCTTGTTTTATCTTATTAATCATGTTTTGCACCCCTATCTGTAAAGCAAAAAATACAAATGAAATTTATAAGATTCAATATGATAAATTTAGTTAATTTCACGATTTTCCAACCTAAAAGCTCTAAACGTTAAAGTATTTATTATACCAATCGATGAATTTGAAAATTCCCTCTCTAATTGATGTTTTAGGTTTATATTTGAAGTTGCATTCTAAATCATTAACATCAGCATAGGTTTTGGGGACATCACCCTGTTGTATTTCTTTCATATTTATAATTGCTTTTTTGCCAAGTGCATCTTCTATCACTTTAATGAAATCCATTAGTTTTACCGGAGAGGAGTTCCCTATATTGTAGATTTTATATGGAGCAGTAGGAGAAGTTGACGGTGGACAGTTGGCAGTTGACAGTTGTCCATTGTCTATTAATGAGTTCTTAACTTCAGGTTCAAGTTTTGCCTTGCTTTTGGGTGGATGATCTATCACTCTTACAATCCCTTCGACAATATCATCAATGTATGTAAAATCCCTAATCATATTTCCATGATTGAAAACATTAATAGGTTCATCATTTAGAATTGCTTTGGTGAAAAGAAACAATGCCATGTCCGGTCTGCCCCAAGGACCGTAAACAGTAAAAAACCTCAACCCGGTAGAGGGAAAACCAAATAAATGACTGTAAGCATGAGCTATTAATTCATTTGATTTTTTAGTAACTGCATAAAGGGATATGGGGTGATCTACATTATCTGAAGTGGAGAGAGGCATTTTGGTATTACTACCATAAACCGATGAACTTGAAGCATAAATTAGATGTTTAGTATCATTAAATCGACAACCTTCCAGTATATTCAAAAAACCAAGAATGTTACTATCTATATAGGCATAGGGGTTTTTCAAAGAATACCTGACGCCCGCCTGAGCAGCTAGATTGCACACTTTATCAAATTTTTCATCTTGGAATAATTTCAACACATTTTTTTTATCGTTGAGGTCTAATTTGATAAATTTATAATTTGAATAATTTTCACTTTGTACATATTTATTATAATAGATATATTCTTTTTTAATCCCAGTTTCACTTAATCTAGCATATTTTAAGTTAACATCATAATAATCATTAATATTATCAAGCCCAACTACTTCATCCCCTCTTGCAATAAGCTTTTGTGCAAGGTGAAAACCGATAAAACCAGCACCACCAGTAACAAGGATGGATTTAGGGGTTAGGGATTGGGAATTAGTTTTTAGCATAATATTTCCTTGTATTTTGTTGAATGGACTAATAGTTGAATGGTTGAATGGTTAAAATCAGTTCTGAGTTTTGAGTGTTAAGTTTTAAGTTAAAAAATCTTTTACATACACATGAACTTGAACATGAACAGTTGATTGGTTGAATAGTCTTTTTTTCTTTCATCACTTTTACCTTTTTACTTGTTACTCATCTACCCATCTACTCATTCACTCATTTACTCATCCACCCATACACCCATACACTTACACTCACACTTGCACTGACAATTACACAAATTAATCTCTCACTTATAATTTTTTTATAATATTATTTTTTTAAAATATTTTTCTTATTATTAACCCACCATTCAATTATAAATGCGAAAAAGATAAACATAAAGAAAAAGAGGAAAAAGGAAACAACAACTATTAATTTCTTCTTCGGTTTTATCGGTTTATCAGGGAGAGTTGGGCCGGATCCAAATCTCATAGTTTCATAAAACAGGTGATTATAGTTATCCAGATTAATAATAATTTTATTATATACTTCTTTATTTACACTATTTTTTAAGTCAATATTTTTAAAAAAGCTATCCTTTAATTGATAAGTTTTTTCAAACAATTTTGTTCCTGTTTCTTCAACTTTCACAATTTTTTTCGCTTCTTTGAAAAAAGCATATTTTAAATAACTAAGAGCTTTTTGCCTGTTGTATTCCTCTAAACTTGTTTTCAAATCAGCTAACATCGATTCTATACCAACTAATTGGGCAATCGGAGAAAGGTATCTATATCCACCTTTTTCAGTAGAAACAAGTTGTCTCTGCTCAATACTCCTTGATTGAGGATATCTTTTTAAAATCTGTTTTATATTGCTTCTTTTATTAAGGGTTTTCTCTATATTAAAATTTATTTCTATTATTGAATTTTCATTTCTTTTTAAATTATTGCTTGATATATTATAATTCTCTGCAATATAATCAAATATTCTCCCATACATAAATGAATCTCTAATAAAACCAGACACTATTTCAACATATATCTTTGCTTTATGAGGATCTGAATACTCGTATGAGAGATTTATACCTATAACATAGTTTTTAATATCCTTAGAAATTTCTGCTAATTCCTTTAAATCTGCTTTTGAATAAGCATAAACAGGCTTAATTTTTTCAGATAGATCTTCAGATTTAATGATACTTTTCACCAGGCTTTCAATATCATCAGAATTTAATTGTTTTTGTTGCTTAACATATTTGATAAATGTTTCAGGATTTGTAAATAGAGGATGATATTTTTTATAATTCGGTACAGACATTGATAGTCCTTTTCCTGATAACAAATAAAAACCATCACTTTTATAAATTTTCGGTAGTAAAAAGCTAATAATTATTGAAATCAATGTAAATATTACAGTTCCCCATATTATAATTTTTTTTCTTTTCCATAATACCCTAAAAATTTCCATTAAATCAATTTCATCTTCATGATTTTTCTGTTCTTCCATTTAAAACTCCTTATTCAAATATATATTAAAATATTTCATCACACACATTGAGACTTGGTTGAATGGACTAATGGTTGATTGGGGTGGTAAGTTGTATGTTGTAGGTTGTAGGTTGTAGGTTGTAGGTTGTAGGTTGTAAGGAGATTGAAATTAATCATTTTATTAGTGATTTTATTAATCCATTTAAGAGTTTGCTTATTTTGGTTAGCTTTTGCTCGTAATAATTCAGTTTCTCTTGCTTCAAGAATCCCAAATCCTTTGATAATAATAGTAAATACCTAACTTCCTCTAAGGAGCCTCTTGATATATATAAAAACCTGAGAAACTCCTTACTAGATTGTCTCGAATGTCCCTCAACAATATTTATTGACACGGATGAAGCAGCTCTTTTAATTTGTGATGTAAGTCCATATAACTCTTCCTGAGGAAAATTTTTTAATACAGCATATAGATCCAGAACTAATTTATGACTCTCTTCCCAAACAATCAGCCCTTTCCAAGATTTATTCAATTTAATTCCTACAACTTATTACATACAACTTACAACTTGTCACTTACAACATACAACTTTGCTATTTAATATAATAACCACCTGTTTTAGAACTTCCCTTAAATTCAAGTATACCTTCATCCTTCAACTTTTTCAGCCATCTTTCTATTGTCTTAGCTGGAACTCCGATTTCTTTTTCTATTTGAGGAATCCTTTTCCCTGGGTTATCTCGTATAAAAGCTAAGACCTCATTTACTCCCTCATTTACTCCCTCACTTACTCCCTCATTTACTCCCTCATTTACTTCGCCACTTTTGTTGAAAGTAGCTAACATTCCATTTGCTATTTCTTTAAATTCAAATGAAACATCAGGGTAGCTTTTTAGCTCATCCTCAATTCGAATAAACCCAGTTCCATATTTTTCTATGTTTCCAGTTAGATAGAATGCTTCAGCAAGAAGCTTATTGCGCAAGCTTGATTGATAGTTTTTCTTTTTCAACTTTTCAAGCGTTAAGTCTCCGTAAAGCTTTCCAGGACTAAAAATATCTATTTTATTATCATAGATCTTTATTTGTATATCTGAGGGTTCAGCATAATTTCTATGAATAACAGCGTTTATCACAGCTTCTCTAATTGCAGCCAATGGATAATCCCATTTTTCTATTCTCTTTATACTTCCATCAAACATATATGCTATCTGCATATATGTTTTTATAAACTTTACGGTATCTTCAACAGCCTCTAAAAGTGTATCTGTGATTTGCCTATCATCTATTATAGTTATATCATCTTTAAATCTTCCAACTCTTATGTTCATCCTTAATGGAATCTTAGCAAAAAGTAACATAGCAGCACTTGTTGGTTTGTTATTTTTTATAAAACTTAGCTTCTGTAGTATAGTAATTTCAGATTCTTTTGAGTGCAATCGGCCTGTTTCATTAATGTTTTTTATAAACTTTCCAATCTTATTGTAATCCAGGGAATCTATAGTTTCATCGGGGTATTCGTAGGCATCCCATGAAAGTTGAAGTGAATAAAGCCGGGCATCCATAATTTCACCTGCATTCATCAAATGATTACTATTTTGAACTCTCTTGTAATATCTGCCTTTGTAACTCACAGGTTTAATTGGATATTCTTTTACATCAATTATCATAACTGTTTTTTTATCAAAGTCTACTGAATAGATATCAGGGATTACAGCAGGAGAAGTACTCGATTTTATCTTGTTAATCCATTGTTGTTTAGTCTCACCCGATATCTGGACCCCAACAACATTTTTATCATCATTCATACCAATAATAATTTTTCCACCCTTCATATTGGCAAATGCAACCACTGCTTCTATCGCCCCTTTCCCAAAAGTAGTTTTAAACTCAATAGTCTGTGATTCACCATACTGTATAAATCTCAACAATTCCTGTTTGTTCATAAATTTACTTAGTACCTCCTAACTTAATCACGTTTTACCTTTTTACTTTGGGTTTGATAAATCAAACCCCTTCACTCATTTACTCATTTACCCATCTACTCATCCACTTTTTCCTTGTACACATAAAGCTCCGCAGTAACCCTTTTTGGGACATTTACATAAAAAATTAATAAATCCATTATCAACAAGTTCTTTTAAAATACCTTTAGTCAAATCACTTGAATTTATTGTAGAAAATTTATACGATTCTGTCAAGCAAAAATTTAAGTTTAAGTTTGAGGTTAAGCCTAAGTTTAAACTTCATTAGCTGAATATCGAATTTAGATAATTTCAGAAATATTAAGTCTACAATGAATTAAATTATTCATTTTTTCCTTTTTAGATAAAGGAGAATTTATTATTCCGCAAATTCCGCACATAATAACTATTTTATGTTTATTAAAATCTTTACTATTTTTTCAGCAGCATTACCATCGCCATAAGGATTATTAATTATTCCATTTTTTAATAAATGGCTATCTTTGCAAAAATCTAATATAGCTGATTTTATTCTTCCCTTATCTGATCCAACAATTATATTAGCTCCTAACTCTACGGTTTCTACCCACTCGGTTTCATCTCTCATCGTTACACATGGCACTTTAAAGAAAAAAGCTTCCTTCTGAATGCCCCCTGAATCAGTTAAAATTAATTGAGCATTCTTTTCCAATAACAACATCTCAAAATAACTTACAGGAGGGATCACTTTCACTTTTTCTGAAAATGATAAATTAAATTTATTTAAATATAATTCTGTTCTCGGATGAATTGGAAATACTATATCTGTATTCTCAGCAATCTCATTTATTGCTTCAACAATTTGTGTAAGTCGTAATTTGACATCTGTATTTTCTGCCCTATGACATGTCATTAATATATAATTATTTTTATTAATATTTAATCCTGAAAATACTTTATTTCCAAAACTTTTTTCTGCTAGATTTTCAAATTTCAAAGAACAGTCATACATTACATCTCCAACCAAAAAAGCTGTTTTTTCTCGCCCTTCATTTTTTAGATTATCCATTGCAACTTGCGTTGAACACAGATTTAACTGACAAATATGATCTGAAACAACTCTATTAATCTCTTCTGGCATTCTTCTGTTAAAAGATCTCATTCCAGCTTCTACATGAGCAACTGGAATATTTAATTTAACAGCTGATAAAGCTCCAGCTAAAGTAGAGTTTGTATCTCCATATACTAAAACCCAATCAGGGTTCTCTATTTTAAGAACTTTTTCAATTTCCAACAGCATTTGTCCTGTCTGTTCACCATGATTAGCAGAACCAATTTTCAGATTATATTTCTCTTTTGGAATCCCCAATTCATCAAAAAATACCTCTGACATAACTCTATCATAATGTTGACCAGTATGAACTATAACCTCTTCAACACTTATACTTTCCTTTTCATTAAGTTCCGTAATCTTCTCGGATACAACTGACGATTTAATAAATTGTGGCCGAGCGCCGATTATAGTACATATTTTCATTTTTTTCCTGTTTTTAATATACAGCTATCTTTTTAAAATATTCTTTTTATTATTATTCCACCATTCTATTATAAATGCTGAAAAAATAAATTTGAAATTTCATTCCTAATATAGCGATTTACCAAATTATAATAATTTTTTAATTTTTTCTTATCAGGTCCTATTACTTTGAATATAATGGAATAAACCTTAATTGATTCTTTGGAAGCATTTCTGTCATGTTTTAAAACTTTACTTGTTAGATTAAAAGAGTATCCCTTAAAGTTATTTTTCACTTTTATATATTTATTAAACTCATTTACATTATTTAAAGGAACAAAACATTTTTCAAATTCCAGTTCACTCAAATTTTTAAGATCTTCTATATCTTTTCC
>JAUWQW010000084.1 GCA_030610885.1 Candidatus Aminicenantota bacterium
TTATCCCAGTCTAAATCCAACTGTCCAATTTCTTTTGAAAGTCTATCGCTTTCGACTTTTGCTTTCGCAAAACCTTTATCTCTGTATTTTTGATATATCTCATGTATCTGTTCGTAGGCATGCATTTTCAACAACGCGTCAGAGTTTGTACGTTCATTTGTTTTTAACGACTTTTCTAAAACATCCAAAACACGCATCAAATTTTCCTCGTCTTTTTCCTGTGCATAGTGTTCGGCAAGTAGAGATACAGCATTTTCAGTCAGCCATGTATCCTTTTCAACTCTTTTCAATCTTTCTTCCAAATCTTCTATCAATGCCCCTTTTTCTTTCTCGGCAATTTGTACTTTTTTATTAAAATCCAAAAGGCGATAATATGGCGGAGAGGGTGGGATTCGAACCCACGGTCCCTATAATCAGGACAACTGCTTAGCAGGCAGCCCGTTTCAGCCACTCACGCACCTCTCCAACCTGCCGAGGAGGGGACTTGAACCCCTACAGGCTTTCACCCACAAGCACCTCAAGCTTGCGTGTCTACCAATTCCACCACCTCGGCTCATCTATTATTATTTTTAGTTATTTTTTGAACTCTTCTCTTGACTATTTTCTCTGGATTTACCTTTAGTATTGACTTTTCCCTCTTCTTGATCCTTTAATTTTTCTTTCTGAACCTTTTTCTCATCTATTTTTTGCTCTTGCTTAAGATCTTCATGAACCAAAGAGCCTTTACCAGATTCTGTTCTTCTTTTTGAACTAATCATCAGTAGTAAGGTTATTACCATAAATAGAACTGCAAGCACTGTTGTTGCTTTTGAAAGAATAGTTGCAGTACCACGAGGTCCAAAAGTTGACTGGCTTCCAGCCCCACCAAATGCTCCGGCTAAATCAGCGCTTTTACCACTTTGTAATAAAATAATTATTATAAGCAAAACACAAACAACTATATGTATAAATAATAAAAATCCTCCCAAGATTTCCTCCTATCAATCAATTAATAAACTATTTAGCAATCTTACAAGAAATTTCAATTATAGCAGAAAATGAGTCAATTTTCAAGGAAGCTCCCCCAATCAAAGCTCCATTTATATCCTTTTGAGAAAGCAAATCAAAACTATTTTCTGGTTTAACTGAACCCCCATAAAGTATAAATATATCCTCAGGGTTCTCAACCTTTTCATTTAAAAGCTCTCTAATAAAACCATGAACCTCTTGAGCCTGAGCCGGAGTTGCAGTTTCACCAGTGCCAATTGCCCATATTGGCTCATAAGCAATAATAATACTTTTTATCTCCTGCTCTTTCAAACCCTTTAAATCTTCATCAATCTGCTTTTTTATCCTTTCAAAAGTTTCACCTTCCTTTCTTTGTTCCAATGTTTCACCAATACACAAAACTGGATTAAATTTATACTTTAAAGCAGTTTTTATCTTCTTATTTATATCTGAATCTAACTCTTTAAATATCCCTCTTCTTTCAGAATGGCCTATAAGTACATAATCTACAAGATTCTTAAGCATTAAAGGAGATATTTCCCCTGTATATGCACCTTTTTCTTCATAAAATAAGTTCTGTGAACCAATCTTTATTTTATCTGATAAGTTTCTTATCGAATAAATAGATGTGAATGGAGGAAAAATAAGAACTTTTACTCTATCATTAACTTCTATTTTATTATCCAGTTCCTTTACAAAATCAATACTCTCCTCAACAGTTTTATTCATCTTCCAATTACCTGCAATGATAAATTCTCTTTTCATAAAACCTCCGATAAAGCCTCAATTCCAGGTAACTTCTTACCCGACAAAAATGCGAGGGACGCTCCACCACCAGTTGAGATATGAGAAATTGCACCCCCTACACCAGCTTTATGAACTGCCAAAACAGTATCACCTCCCCCAACAATTGATAATGCAGTAGATTCAGCAACAGCTTTTGCGATTTCTGTTGTCCCGCCTGAAAACAAATCAATTTCAAAAACTCCCATAGGGCCATTCCAGACAATTAATTCAGCCCTTTTTATTTCTTCTGTATATAATTGAGCAGTATCCATTCCAATATCAAGCCCTGTCATATTTTCAGGGATTTCCTCTCCTATTTTCACCATTTTAATTGTTACATTTGGTTCTATAGTAACAGAAGCTATATGATCAACCGGTAATAATATTTTTACATTATTTTCTTCAGCTTTTTTAAAAATATCTGAACACATCTCAATAAAATCATCCTCAACCTTTGAGTTTCCAACATTTATACCCTTTGCTTTCAAAAATGTATAAGACATTGCTCCACCAATAAGAATTGTTTTAACCTTATCCATTAAATTCAATATAAGGGGGATCTTATCTGAAACTTTTGCCCCACCAAGGATTATACAAAAATTTTCAGGGGGTTTTTCTATTGCTAAACTAAGATAATCTATCTCTCTTTTCAAAAGAAATCCTTTAACAGAAATGGGAACAAATCCAGTAATTCTTACAACTGAAGCATGTTTTCTGTGAGAAACTGCAAAAGCATTATTAACATACACATCAATCCCCTTTGCAAGTTCTTTTGCAAATTTTCTGCCATTTTTTGTTTCACCCGGGTCAAACCTCAAATTTTCAAGTAAAAGGATCTCTCCTTCTTTCAATCCAGATTTAATTTTTCCAATTTCTTTACCTGTTATTTTCCCATTAAACATCACTTTAGTATTTAACATTCCAGACAATTTATCAGCAACAGGTTTAAGACTAAGTTCAGGTTTCTTCTCACCTTCAGGCCTTCCCATATGAGATGCACAAACAATTCTGGCTCCATTATCAATTAAATATTTCAATGTTGGTAAAGATGCTTCTAACCTCGTATCATCAACTATCTCACCATTCTCATTAAGAGGAACATTAAAATCATTTCTACAAAAAACAACTTTGCCTTTTAATTCAATATGTTTTAAATATTTTTTTTCCATTTTAGCTCTCTATTATCTTTATAATTAAATCTCTTATTCTACTTGAATATGCCCACTCATTATCATACCATGCAAGAATCTTAACCATATTTCCTCCAATATCTGTAATAAATTGACTATCTACAACACAGGAACTACTATTCCCAATGATATCTGAAGAAACCAGAGGCTCCTCTGTATATTCAAGTATACCTTTTAACTCATTTTCAGAAGCTTTTTTGAATAATCTTTTCATTTCTCCAACATCAGTAGATTTTTCCAAACTTACAACAAGATCAACTATAGAAACATCAGGGGTTGGTACCCTTATAGCACTCCCAGTTATTTTCCCAGCAACATCAGGGATTACAAGTCCAACAGCAGTTGCAGCTCCTGTAGTTGTAGGTATCATATTCTGTGCTGCAGCTCTTGCTCTTCTTAGATCTTTATGTGGAAGATCAAGTATCCGCTGATCATTTGTATATGAATGAATAGTTGTCATATTTCCTTTAATTATTTTAAAATTATCGTTTAAAACTTTCACAACAGGCGCTACACAATTGGTTGTACATGAAGCATTTGAAATTATATTGTGTTCTTTACTATTATATTCATGATCATTAACTCCCATAACGATCGTAATATCAGGATCTGTTGCAGGAGCTGATATGACCACTTTTTTTGCTCCTGCTTTTATATGTTTTTCAGCACCTTCCCTCTTACTAAAAAGCCCTGTTGATTCAACAACAAGATCAATTCCAAGGTCTTTCCATGGTAAATTTTCAGGGTCTCTCTCAGAAAAAATTTTGATCTCCTTTCCATCAACAACTATGGTGTCTTCATTTACCTTAATCTCTTTTTCAAATCTTCCAAACACACTATCATACTTTAAAAGATGAGCAAGAGTTTTTGCAGAAGTAATATCATTAATAGCAATAATCTCAAAGTAATTTTGATCTATGCTGGATCTTAAAAAATTTCTTCCTACTCTTCCAAAACCATTAATAGCAATTTTATAATTCACATTTACCTCCTATATTAAAATCAAAAATTAACACAACATATATATATTTTCAAGTAAATTAAAACTATTTTTTAAAATTAACACAAAACAATCTCAAGTTCCTTATCTTTAAATCTTGTAACACTTTAATATACCCAAAATATATGCTATATTTTATAGATGATACTGAAAGAAAGAACAAGATGCCCTATTTGTAATTCAAAAGAAATTTCCATCTTTAAAAGAGGGACCTTTACTCCCGAGAATATTAAGTCAGATAATTTTAAAATAACTGACAGTAGATATGGTTCTCTCTGGAATTTTTTCTTTTGCAAAAAGTGTTCTTTTGTTTTTTCTAACCCATATATCCCAGAAGAATATATTGTGAAATTTTACTCTGAACTCGATGATAAAGAATATTCTTCAGAAGCAGACGGAAGATCAAAAAATTTTAGATTAATTATAAAAAGATTAAAAAAAATCGAAAAACCCGGAAATAACCTCCTTGATATTGGAGCTGCAAGTGGCATTTTCTTAAATATTGCTTATAAAGAGGGATACAATATATCAGGTGTTGAACCTTCAGATTTTCTTGTAAAAGAGGCTAAAAAACTTTATGGAATAAACTTATTTAAAGGTACTATCAATGATTTTAAAACATCTGAGAATTTCTCAGTCATTACATTACTTGATATTTTAGAACATCTGGTAAATCCTGACAAATTCATATCTAAAATAAAAGATTTAATTAAACAAAATGGAATTTTAGTTATTGTTACTCCAGATATAAACAGTTTTACAGCAAAAATCTTTGGAAAAAGATGGTGGCATTACAGAATAGCTCATATTAATTTTTTTAATTTAAAATCAATAAACATTCTACTTAAAAAATATGGATTTGAAATTATTAAAAAAAAAAGATACACATGGCATTTCTCCTCTTTTTACCTTATAACAAGAATTTTCCCATCATTAAAAAATAAAAAAACTTTACAAAAAGCGCTTAAACTTATAAAATTTAAATTACAATTATTTGATTCATGGGAAATCTATGCAAGAAAAAATTAAATTATATGTTGAATCTTTAAGACTTAGTAGGTGGCCAAGAAGCCTTGCTATAATTCCTGGGTTTTTAGCATTTCTTGTTTTACAACCAAAATCAACAGATATATTGATCAATCTTTCATCAATATTAAGATTACTAATTGCATTCCTTATGACCTGGTTCATTTCTACTGCGAATTACATTGTAAATGAGATTACAGATGCCCCTTTTGATGCATTCCATCCATCAAAAAAAGATAGGCCTCTTGTTAAAAATAAAATAGATAAAAAGCTACTAATGACTATTTGGTTTCTTCTTGTTATTATTTCATTACTAATCTCCTTTGAAATTTTTAATATTCAATTTGTAATATGTTTAATATCTCTACTTATAGCAGGCATTATTTACAATGTCCCTCCAATAAGAGCAAAGGATATCCCATTCTTAGATTCAACAATAGAATCTATAAATAATCCTATAAGGTTCTTAATAGGATGGTATATTATGACAGAAATTTTTCCTACTGTTTCTATATTAATTTCATGGTGGTTTTTTGGAAATTTTCTAATGGTGGGTAAAAGGGTTGCTGAAAAAAAATTTCTAACAGAAGAAGAATCCTCAGGTTATAGAGTATCTCTGAAAAAATATAGTTTAAAAATGCTTATTGTCTTTATGATTTTGAATGCAATGATATTTATTGTAAGCCTCTCTATATTTGCAATTGAATCAAAACTAAACTCATTTCTTTTTTCAATACCTTTTATCCTTATATATTTATTGATGTTCATGAAAAAATCTATTAAAGATAGAGAAGGTGCTGAAGAACCCGAAAGACTTTTAAAAAATCCCTATTTTGCATTCTATACCTTATTTATTGCAATTATTTTTATAATAGCATATATATATAGATAAGATGGAATTAGAAATTTTATTAAAAATTTTATTGTCAGCAATATTGGGAGGAATAATTGGGCTTGAAAGAGAAATCTCTCATAAAGGAGCAGGACTCAGGACAAATATTCTAATAGCTATAGGAAGCACTTTACTAACAATACTCTCATTTAAATTTGCACTCTTAGGAGAAAATGTTGATCCTTCGAGGATTACAGCTCAAATAGTAACTGGAATAGGATTCCTTGGAGCTGGTGCAATAATTCAAGCAAAATTTTCAGTCCATGGACTTACAACTGCAGCGAGTATATGGATTGTATCTGCTATTGGAATCTCAGTTGGAAGCGGATATTATCTGATCTCTTTTCTTATTACAATTTTTGTTGTTATTATTCTAACTCTCTTTAAATATGTATCAAAAATTATTGAAAAACAGAAAAAAATGTTTGTTTATATAATAAAAACTGAGGATAGAGCATCAATATTTACTGAGATAAAGAAGGTAATTACTGAGCTTGGTATAAATTACATAAATGCAGATTTTTATAAATATAAAGAAGGAATTGAAATCGAAATCCTGTTTTCAAGTTCTCAAAACAAAAATGAAAAATTCCTAGAAAAAGTACTTCAACTTAAAGGAGTAAATAAAATAACAAACGAGAAATTATGATCAAAGCTCTTATTGCAACTAAGAATAAGGGAAAATTTAAAGAAATAAATAAAATACTTAGAAATAGCAAGTTCAAGCTAAAATTATACTCTCTTTCTGATATGAAAATAACTGACACATGCGCTGAAGATGGAGAAACCTTTCAGGAAAATGCCAATCAAAAATCTATCTTTTATAGTAGATTAATTAGAAATACACTTTGTTTAGGTGATGATTCAGGTTTGGTAGTAGAATCCCTAAATGGAGAACCTGGAGTTCATTCAGCAAGATATGCAGGAAATGATTCAAATGATGAAAAAAACATAAATAAACTTTTAAAAGAATTAAAAAACATAAATAATAGAAAAGCAAAATTTGTAACAGTTCTTTCCATCTCAAAAAACGGAAAATTAATAAAATCATTTCAGGGAGAAGTCGAAGGTATAATTTTAAAGGAAAGAAGAGGAAATAATGGTTTTGGATATGACCCCCTATTTTTTCATCCACCATTAAATAAAACATTTGCTGAATTAACAACAGATCAAAAAAATAAGATATCTCACAGGGCAATTGCTTTAAAAAAGATGAGAGATTATATCCAAAACAACATAAAAAATTTTATTTAATAATAACTGAAAAGTTTGTCACACTCCCCATGCCCCTTGTTCCCCTCATTCTCATATCTTTTACGATAATTTTTTTAAAAAAAGTTGACAATTACAATCAATTGTATTATAATCTTATTGGTAATTAGTTTGATTACCTTTTAGATGAGGTTTTAATGAATATTTTATTAAATATTGCTTCAGAAACATTCAGGCTCTTTTTTGAGATGAGCCCCTATCTGATCCTCGGATTCTTTTTTTCAGGATTATTGCACATTGTTATTGGAGAGAAATATATAAAAAAACATTTTTCAAAAGGAGGAATTACTACAGCAGTAAAAGCAGCACTTTTGGGAATTCCTCTTCCTGTTTGTTCATGCGGTGTAATACCTCTTGCAGAATCCATGAACAGAGATGGAGCGTCAAAGAGTTCAACAATGGCTTTTTTGGTTTCAACACCATCAAGCGGAGTCGACTCCATATTTGCCACTTATGCTCTTCTGGGACCTGTCTATGCAGTGTTTAGACCTGTAGCTTCCTTTATTTCAGGTGTTCTGGTTGGTATATTCACCCATTTTAAAGAGAAAAATGGAGAAACCAACCCCGAACCATATCAGAAAAATAATATTAAAAACAGCAATCCCAAACCAAAAAAAAGTTTCAAAGATGCCTTTTTATATGGATTTAAGGTTATACCATCTGAAATTGCAAACTGGCTGATAATTGGAATATTTATCGGAGGTGTAATATCAACCTTAGTTCCAACAGATTTTGGTACGAAATATCTTCAATCTCCATTTCTTAATTATTTCATGATTCTCTTGATATCAATCCCGTTATACGTTTGCGCAACCGGGTCAATCCCAATTGCAGCATCATTAATAGCAAAAGGAGTACTTCCTGGAGCAGCACTGGCATTTTTAATTGCAGGACCTGCAACAAATACAGTAACAATATCATTTGTATACAAGAGAATGGGAAAAAAAATCGCTTTTTTGTATATTTTCCTTATTATAACCATCTCACTCTCATTTGGACTATTCTTTGATTTATTGGTAAAACAGAGCAATCTGAATTTTGGCTTTGTTTCCCTCGGGGGAAACTTTTTACCACATACTTTTAAGATAATTTCAGGTATTATTCTTGGAATTATTTTTTTATACAGTAAATTAGATTTAGGGAAGTTTAAAATGAATAAAATTAAAAATGTTTACAGTATTAATGTACCTGATATGACATGCCAACACTGCAAAATAAAAATTGGGGATGCTATATCCAATCTACAAAAAATAGTATCATATGATATTGACTTAAAGAGTAAACAAATTAAAATCGAATCGGAAATCGATAAACAAGAAATCATAAAACTTATCAAGAATGAGGGATATCATCCAGAATAAACATTTTCTGTAAATTAATTAATAAAAATCAATGTAAATTTACATATGAATATCTGTGAAAAGTTCAAAAAAAGAAACTATTCCGTTTTAGAAAATGAGTAACAGCTTCTGCTGGAGCTGCCTCAGGGAGTGAATTGGGAACCTGTTCGGTAAAGCGAATGTGCCAAATGAAATGAGGTAAAATTTCTTTGTCTGAACGAAGTGAGTTTGGAATTTTAATGAGATGAACCGTAAACAGGTCAATTCACGTACGGGCAAACGAAGCAGAAACTGTTGCAAACTAAAGTTTCCCCATAACTGAATAAACACCAAAAAAAACTTGACATTGGTAACTGATTTAGTTACAATATCATTTTAATATATCATATTATGAGGAACAGATGAGTTTTAATTTAAAGAAAATCAGAGAGAACTTTCCAGCATTATCACAAACATATAATAAGAAGCCAGTAATCTATTTTGACAATGCATGTATGACTCTTAAACCAACAGAAGTTACAGATTCCATCATCCAATATTACCATGAATATTCAGGCTGTCATGGCAGAACAAACCATCTTTTTGGCAAAAAAACCACTAAACATTTTGAGGAATCCAGAAATAAGATTCGTAAATTTATAAACGCAGCTCATGCAGAAGAAATAATTTTTGTGCGAAATTCCACAGAGGGTTTAAACCTTTTGTCAAACACTCTCGATTTGAAACCCGGAGATATTATAGTTTCTTCAGATATTGAACACAATTCAAATCTTATGCCATGGCAAAAACTTGAGAAAAAAATCGGTATAAAAAGGATAATAGTACCAACACACCAGGACACTACATTTGATCTTGATAAGTTTAAAGAAAAAATGAATCATAATGTAAAACTTGTTTCTGTGCTTTCCACATCGAATCTGACAGGGGTAAATTTTCCCATTGATGAAATAATAAAAATCGCTCATAGTTACGGATCCCTGGTTTTAGTTGATGCAGCACAAAGTACTCTTTACAGACATCTTGATGTGCAAAAACTTAATATTGACTTCATGGTTGCATCTTTACACAAAATGTGGGGTCCAACAGGAGTAGGATTCTTATACGGTAAGAGAGACCTGCTGGAGAGAATGCCTCAATTCATGGTTGGCGGTGAGACAGTTGATGATACAACTTATAACTCAGCTACAACATCAAAGCTTCCCGACAAATTTGAAGCAGGACTCCAAAACTATGCAGGAGTAATAGGTACTGGTGCAGCAATTGATTACATAAATAAAATCGGACAAAAAAACATATACAAACAGATAAATAAACTGAACACTTATGCAAGCGATAAATTACTATCTCTGAACGGAGTGAAAATTTTAGGTCCTGAAGACCCTTCAAAAAGATCCTGCATATTGAACATTTTTTTAGAGAATAAAAACGTTGCTGATGTATCAAGGATACTAAATGAATCGGAAAATATAATGACAAGAGTGGGTAAACATTGTGTACATTCATTCTACAACAGCAGAAAATTAAATGATTCTATAAGGATATCATTTAGTGCTTACAACAATTATGAAGAGATAGACACTTTACATGATACTTTTAAAAATATTTTAAAATATTTTTAATCTTCATAAAAAATAAAATAAAGGAGAAAAAATGGCTTGTTGTGCGTTAAAAAAACAAAAAAAACAATTGTTAATAATCCCCTTGATTCTTTTTCTTTTTACAACTGTTCTGGGTGCTTTTTTTGTTTCAATTCTATCAATACCTAGCTTGTTTTCTGCAAGAATCAGATTAAAGAGAAATAAATCCGTAAATTTTTTCAAAGACCTGCTTACAGGTCTCAGTCAAAAAATACTCTATGAACCTTTTTTATTTGATTCTGTATACAGAAGTAAGTTAAGCGGTAAGTTAATGAGTATATCATCAAGAATGGCAGGGAAAACATATAAGTATTTCAATTTAATCCTTTTAGGATCAATAATAATTTTCACAGTTGTAATAATTAAAATCGTTAAACTTATCATAGCCTGAAACAAGTATCCGATCATTGGGAAAATAATAATTTTAAATATAATTTGGAGGTTATATGAAAAAAGAAATAGTAGTTCAGTTTTCAGGAGGGATAGATTCCCTTTATGTAGCACATTTACTTGCAGAGAAATATGACAGAGTTCATCTTTTAACATTTAATAAAGGTTATCTTCATTTTTTTCTGAAAGCCAACAAAAAAAATGTAGGACTTCTAAGAACAATTCATGGTAAAGATAAATTTGTCTACAAAATATTAGATATAAAAAATATTTTTAAGGAGATGGCAGTAAAAAGCTTTCGTGAAACCAGTAAAAAATATGGAAATGAAAATGCCTGGTGTATACCCTGCAGAGCTTCAATGTCAATTATGAGTGTGATTTATGCACTGGAGAATGATATCGAGGAGTTTACAGATGGTGCTAACTGGGAACAGGCTCCTGATGGGGAAAAACTCCTTGTTACTGCAGACAATTATCCTGAATTTCTTGATACCATTAAGAGTTTTGCTAAAGATTTTTATGTTAAGTATTTCCCTGTTGTATATGACCTCAATACAAGAAAGGTAATGACAAAAGTTTAATGAAAGATTATGAAAGTAAGATTTGAGGTTAAGGTGTTAAAAGTAATCGCAATTGAAATGACAAGCATGAGGAAAATCGGAGATTTTCCACATGCTTTTGGAAAAGTCATTCAAACTTT